>JAFUEI010000003.1 GCA_017464025.1 Paludibacteraceae bacterium
CTTGTGTTGTACCAACTGCACGACAAAGGCACACTTCGTTTCAATGAGTTGCACCGTGAGATGGCGGATTGTTCCCAGAAGATGCTCTCGCAGACGCTCAAACGGCTTGAACAAATAGGACTCATCAGCCGGCAGGTTTATCCCGAAGTGCCGCCGAGAGTTGAGTACAGCCTCACCGCCCGCGGTCAGTCCCTCATGCCCCATGTTAATGCCCTCATCGGCTGGGCTCTTGAGCATTTTGAGGAGATGTGAACGAGTGCTGGTCGCACACGGCCAACCAAGACGGTTTCTTGGAGTCCATGGCGGCTGCGGCGCAAGCGGTGCATAACTATTATATAGGCGGCGAACGGATTCTGTATATCAATGTGGTCAATAACCTCTCCGTGGACTGCGACTGCGACAACCATCCTGTGGCTCCGGAGATGAACGATATAGGCATCCTTGCGTCCCATGACCCCGTGGCGCTTGACCAGGCCTGCGTGGACCTTGTCTTCTATTACCCGTCCAAAGAGGGCGATGACGCATGAGTACTACGAACGCAGACGCAAAGAACTAGGAGACATCCTCAAAAAAGGTCCCAGTCACAAGCACTTAAAAGAGAAGATGAGTAAATAATAGTACTCATTTTATTATTGAGTGTACGCTTTTTAAGAAAATGTACACTTTTTGTATATATCGCTTGCGACATTAAAATATTTGTAGGAATTTTGCATCGTAAACGACATAAACAACGATTATAATATTTACTATTATGAATATCTACGATTTTACGGTGCTGGACACCAAGAAGAACGAAGTCAAATTGGACGAGTACAAAGGCAAAGTCCTTTTAGTTGTTAATACCGCGACGGGTTGCGGATTTACTCCGCAGTACGAGGCGCTGGAGAACCTCTACAAGAAATACCAGGACAAGGGTCTGGTGATCCTTGACTTCCCTTGCAACCAGTTCGGTCAGCAGGCTCCGGGCACGGACGAAGAGATCGTTTCTTTCTGCCAACTCAAATACAAAGTATCCTTCCCGCAGTTCTCGAAAATCGAGGTCAACGGAGAGAACGAGAGTCCGCTCTTCACATACCTCAAGGAGAATGGTCCGGAGGAGAAATACGAAGGCCTGAAAGCCAAAGCTACCGCTACGATGCTCAAAGGTATCAGCAAGACCTTTAAGAAAGAGAACGACATCCGTTGGAACTTCACCAAGTTCCTTGTCGATCGCGAGGGTAACGTAGTGGGACGCTATGCGCCGACCACCAAACCCGAGGATATCGAGAAAGATGTACTCAAATACTTATAATTCCTGATTAGATTATATGTACGAGCAATTAAAATTAGATAACCAGCTTTGTTTCCGTCTCTACACGGCAGCCAGGCTCGTTACGAACATCTATCAACCCTATTTTGCGCCCTTAGGGATCACCTATCCACAATACCTGGTTCTGCTCGTGCTGTGGGAAAAAGACAAGCAACCGGTGTGCGATATCGGAAAGCGTCTGATGCTCGATACCAATACCATCACGCCGCTGCTTCAGCGGATGGAGAAGGCCGGACTGATCGTCCGCACACGCGGTACCGAAGATACACGCCAGCGAATCGTCTCGCTCACTCCAAAAGGAATGGAACTGCAAGAGCAAATGGTGAATATACCGGACTGCCTGAGCGCGAGAATCACTGACAAAATAGGATCCGTAGATGAGATCGTTGCGATGATTCCCACACTCGATAAACTGATAGAAGGACTATCTAAAATACAAAAATAACTTAAATTTTTACAATTATGACAAAAGAAGAAGCATTGAAAGAGCTGGCTATGTATGGAGCCGGCTGGTTTGGAAACAGTAAACAACATTTCGCTTTCTCGGCGTACGACCGTCTGAACGGCTGGAATAAGCTCGCCGACAAATGGAAAGAGGAAGCAGAGGAAGAGTGGGATGAGGCAGAAGAGGTACTCAACCGCCTGGTAGAGCTCGGCTGCAAGCCGGCTGACCTGCAAGAGGCGATGAAGACCATCGAGTTCCCGTTCTATGACGACCCGAAACAGCAGATCGAGACCGACTACAACCCGCAGGCTGTAGAGGAACTCAGCCGCCTCCACGCTGCTTTCGCGGATGACGTTCCGACCCAGAAACTCATCGAGAAATGGATCGACGGCGAGGTAGAGCACATGGCTTGGGAGAAGCAGTACATGAACTACATCGACAAACTCGGTTACGAGAACTTCCTCATCGAAATGATGTAATAACCCCTTGAAACCAAACAGTTATGGTAAACGCAAAAAAAGTATTCGACTTCTTGGAGGATGCCAAGTCATTCTATCTGGCTACCGTTGAGGGTGACCAGCCACGTGTACGCGTCTATGGCGCACAGTTACTCTTTGAAGACAAACTGTACCTCATGTCTTTTGCCCGCACGGCCGCTACAGACCAGCTGAAAAACAACTGCAAGGCGGAGTTCTGCGCCTTCAAGGGTCAGACACTCCGTGTGGAGTGCAAACTCGTGGAGGATCCCCGTCCCGAGGTGAAAGAAGCCATGCTGGCGCACATGCCCTCCCTCAAAGCCGCTCTCGGCGACCACGGCGAGAACGCAGTCATGTGGGAGGTTAAGGACGCCACAGCCCGTTTCTACAAACTCATGGAACTGGTAGAAGAACTGAAGTTCTAATTAACAACATCAAACAGCGGCTCTGCCGCCAAACAACATCAAATTATTATGCGTGATCAAGTTTTAGCTGCCATGCGTGCAGCAGGCAAGCCGGTTTCGGCAGGCGAAGTAACCGACGCTCTCGGCGCAGACCGCAAAGAGGTGGACAAAGTCTTCGCTGAACTCAAGAAAGAAGGCGCAATCATTTCTCCGGTTCGTTGCAAATGGGCTCCGGCTAACTAAGAACCCTGCGCCACCATCGCAGGCAAATGAATTTCTTTGTCGGGGAAGGGTCTCGGCTCTTCCCCTTTTTGTTCAACTATTCAAAAAACAACTACTATGGATAAATACATCTGCCCGTGTAAGTACAAGTATGATCCTGAGAAAGGAGATCCGAAACAAAATATCGCTCCCGGTACCCCGTTTGAGCAGTTGCCGGATACATGGCGTTGCCCGCGCTGCAAACGCAAGAAAGAGAAATTTGTAAAAATGGAGGAATAGTATGGAAATCAAATCCATTACTTTTTACGACCACGGTTTTATGACCCAGCAGTGGGCGTTCGGTGGTCAGCACGATGCCGAAAAATTCGATGCTACTATCAAGTATCGCTCCGGCTTGTACAACTACCTTATCGACACCGGCAGCGAGGTGATTCTTGTGGATACAGGTCTGCCCGTAGGTTTTCCGGAATCGGCTCCCAAAGAGAACGCACCGATTTACAGCGGACGTTGCGTGCAGGACTACATGGATGGTTTCTTGGCTCTTGGCTACAAGCCGGAGCAAGTGACCAAAATCCTCCTCACTCACCGTCATGCAGACCATAGCGGCGAGTTGAAGAGTTTCCCGAACGCTAAGATATATGTCAATGCAGACGAATTGGATGCCCAGGAATTGAAAGGCTTGAACAATATTGTGCCGGTACATTTTACAGACGGCGCGTACTACAATTTCCCAGAGAGTCAGAAGATTGCCGATGGTATCTATTTCATCAAAGCGAAAGGACACACCGACGGAAACAGCATGATTATTGCCGAGAACGAAGGATTATTCTATATGTTCCAAGGGGACATCACCTATACGGATGAGGCATTGTATTTGAATCGTTTGTCCATCTTCAACACCGCGTGGGAAGATGCTCAAGTAACGCTTGACCGCGTTCGGGAGTTTGTAGCAAACCATCCGACCGTGTACCTGTCCACGCACACACCGCTTGGACCGGAGAATCTGGCAGCTAAACGTGTAATCGACTTGGAAAACATGCCGGAACCGCTACCGATAGATGAGATTGTTTTTAAAGCTGAAACAGGCAAGTATGTCTGCTCCATCTGCGGGTTTGTATATGACCCTGCCGAGAATGACGGCGTTGCTTTTGAAGACCTGCCTGACGATTGGCGTTGCCCGCGTTGCAAACAACCCAAGGACCGTTTCAATCCGGCATAAGGGAGATTAATTATGGACTTACAAGGATATATGAGCGGAGCCATCCGCCGTATCATGGAGAAAGCCTATCGTAATGTATTAGGCAATCCGCGCGAGGCCAAAACGGTCTTCCGCTTGCAGCAGATTTTCCTCAAATCGGAAAGTCGGCGTAAGAGCGTGGCGAAGGAAACAGGTATTGATGTCCCGCCATTCCTCATTTGCAGTATCTCCACCGAATGCAACCTTTCCTGCAAAGGCTGCTATGCCCGTGCCAATGGTATAGCCGATGACCCCGGTAAGAGCCGGCGTCCGACACTCACTCCGGAACAATGGCGCGACATCTTCACCGAGGCAGCATCGCTGGGTATCAACTTCGCCTTGTTGGCAGGAGGAGAACCGATGATGCGCAAGGACATCTTGGAGGAAGTAGCGGAAGTGGAGGACATGATTTTCCCGATCTTCACCAATGGTACACTCATCGGTCCGGCATATATCGCTTTCCTTAAAGAGCATCTCAATCTCATTCCTGTTATCAGCATCGAGGGTGCGGAACATGGCACGGACACACGGCGTGGCGCAGGTATCTACCGTCGCGCCATGCTCTCCGTCGAGGAATTGCACAAAGAGGACCTCTTCTTCGGCGTGAGCATCACCGTGACGACAGAGAACTTCGCCCTTGTCACCTCCGATGAGTACGTTGATCACCTGCGCGAACTGGGCTGCAAACTCATCATCTATGTTGAGTATGTGCCTACCGAACCGGGCACGGAGCACTTGGCGTTCGGCGAGGATGACCTCGATATGATGGAGAGCGTGCAGGCGCACCAGCGCGAGCGGTACGACGATATCATCATCATCTCTTTCCCGGGCGACGAGAAACACATGGGCGGTTGTCTGGCAGGCGGTCGCGGCTTCTTCCATATCGCGCCTGACGGCAACGCCGAGCCTTGTCCTTTCTCGCCCTACAGCGACAGCAACGTGCTCACGCTTGGCGTCAAAAGTGCCCTGCAATCGCCGCTCTTCAAGAAACTGCGTGCCGTACACCTCGTCGGCGGCGAACACTCCGGCGGCTGCGCCCTCTGGGAGCACCGCGAAGAAGTGGAACAAATGGTAAATAAATAACAATATGAAATACGCAATTCGTTATTTTAGCAAGTTCGGGCATTCCGAACAGATGGCAAAAGTAGTAGCAGAAGTGGTCAATGCCAAACCGGAAACGGTAGCGGTACCTTTGTCCGAACCGGTAGATACGCTCTATCTCGGAGCCGGTGTCTTCTTGGGCAAAGTGAACGGAGCGATCGGTCAGTTCATTGATGCGCTCAAGCCCGAACTGGTGAAGAATGTAGTGTGCTTTGGTTCGTGTGCTATCATCGACTCACCGGTACCGCAGATGCGTAAGATGCTGGAAGCGAAGGGTATCCGTTGCGACGAGCGTTCGTTCACCTGCAAAGGTTCGATGGGACCTCTCCATTCCGGTCATCCGAACCAGCAAGACCTTGCAGACCTCCGGGCGTTTATTGAGACAACCATCTGATGAATGACTAAATGCCCCCATGACCAAATAAATGGTACATGGTAAATGACCAAATGGTAAATCTTATTGGTCTTCTCATCCCGTTTTTGGGCACGATGCTTGGCTCGGCGTTTGTCTTCTTCATGAAGAAGGACATGCCCGTCCGCCTGCAAAAAGCCCTCTTGGGATTCGCTTCAGGAGTGATGGTAGCGGCCTCCGTCTGGTCGCTACTCATTCCTGCTATTGAAGCGGAAGCGCACAAAGGACCGTGGGCAGTCCCTCATGCCCCATGTCTCCGCCCTTATCGGCTGGGCTCTTGAGCATTTTGAGGAGATAACAAAATAACACCTATTATGACCGAAAGAGAGAAAATGTTAGCCGGAGAGGTCTATGATGCCTGCGATGCGGAGTTATTAGTTGACCTCAACCGTGTGAAAGTCCTTTGTCAGCAGTACAACAACCTGCTGCCGACGGATTTTGCAGCGCGTAACAAAATGATCCGTGAGATCTTAGGCCAGGCTGACGAAGATACCTTCATCAACCAGCCTTTTTATTGCGACTACGGCAAGCATATTCGCGTGGGCAAACGGTTTTTTGCGAATTTCGGTTTTACCGTCTTGGACGAGGCGTATGTGACCATTGGCGATGACTGTTTTCTGGGACCTCATGTGAATATATACACCGCCTGCCATAGTACTGACCCGCGTGAGCGCAAGACGCGTCAAGATTGGGCGAAACCGGTTACAATCGGTAGCAGTGTCTGGATAGGCGGCAACGTAACCATCCTGCCGGGCGTCACCATCGGCGATAACTGCACGATTGGTGCCGGTTCGGTTGTCACGCACGACATCCCTGCCAACTCTATCGCTGCCGGTAATCCGGCTAAAGTAATCAAGATGATTGAATAAAATGAAATTGTTCTGATTGTACTTTTCTTAATATCTTCTTGGGACTTCTCGGTCGGTTTGGTCTCCCCGACCACCTTCCCTTTTCGAAGCCAAAAGTCAATTGGCTTCTCCATCCCGCGATGATCCTGTTCTTAACAGTATATTCTAACGATGAACTAATTACTCTTTCTTTTTTCTGAACGCTGCAGGGGAGAGGCCTTCGTGGCGTTTGAAGAATGTGCCGAAATGGCTTTGGTTCTGGAAGCCGAGACGGTCGCTGATCTCCAGGATGGAGAGCGAGGAGCTGGCTAAAAGCCATTTGGCTTGCGCCATCAGATGGCAGTTGATACAATCTCCGGCACTACGTCCCGTGACCTGTTTGATCAAATTCGCCATGTACTTCGGCGAAAGGCACAGTTCCGATGCATACCACTCAATCGTGTGGTGTGCGTGGCTTTGTTGTTCCACCAGAATCATAAACCGCCCCACAGTCTCCTCTGCCCGCGTCAAGCTGTGCGTCGGGACATAGGAGGCATTGTACAGGCCGTGGATATACAAGATCATCGACCGAATGAGGTCACGCACCACCTCGCGGAGCGATTGTATCTGAGGTGTCTGTAGCACCTCGCGCAGTATGTTGAAATACTGCATTGCGACGTCCAGTTGCTCTTGCGTCAGCGAAAATACCGGACGCATATACGCCCAGATATGTGCTTTGTGGGAGAGGTTGAGGTGCAACTCTTCCATAAACTCCCGTGAGCATGAAACGGCATATTCCACCATATCTTCGGAAGTGGCGGTTATCTGCAGCAATTGTCCAGGCATAACAGATGAGAAACCGGGAGCTTCTACTATATGCGGCTGATGATTAATAAGCGACTCCATCCGGCCTTGCACATGGATATTGAAGGCGTATATCTCCGTTTGAAACGAAGCATTCAGATGGCTCACATCTCCGCGGGTGACAATCAGTTCGACATCCCGTCCCATTCCGCAAATCCGCTCAATGTTTTTCACCGGTTCACGGAGTACCGGCACTTGTTCCAAGGCTTGTTCGGTCATAGCGATACAAAATGATGCGCAAAGGTACTACATTTTTTCTGAATTGGGCGAAAAATCAACCAATAAAACACTTTTTTTGTATAAAAAATACGCAAAAAGTACCCAATAGAACAAATTATGCGGTAAATATGTCGCGCGTATGTGCGGGAAAAGCAGTAATTTTGTCGTCCGAATTTGAATGGTTCACGAATTAACCTAATTAAACGAAACGATATGAGAAAGATTTGTACTATTTTGCTAATGTCAATGATGGTACTCGGTGCGATGGCGCAGAGCGGTTATTTCTTTGACATGGACGCTTTGGTGGCAAGCAAAGGCTTGTACCTGCCGCAGAACAAACCTAATCCGTTCGACGGTTCTACTGACCTGTATTTGTCGGTAGTGGATGGAGCAGAAGTGAGCATCGTAGCGGCAGATGTGTATGGTCACATGGAGGCGCAATACCGCGCGTCGTTAAAGCCGGGTGTTCACCGTTTCCGTATCACCTTGCGAGGCAAAGGCACCCATGTGTTAGGAGTTCATCAGAACGGTAAGAGCCGGTCAATCGTGCTGCTATGTAATACAGGTGGAACGACGAATTGCATCGATTACTGCGAGTTCGTGGAATCCATCGACTTGGCACTTTATGAACAACTTCTAAGCGAGGACAAGGAAGAAGATTTCGTAGCGTACGGAGCTGTCCAAACAAGCCGTCAGCAATCAGCTGCCAGTGGTCAGCCTTTCCGTGTGGCGCTGTCACTCAGTCCGTTCACACTCAACCAGTTCGATGCAGGATATACCTTCCAAGTAGGCGACAAGATGGCGAGTACACCGGTGCAATTGCAGCAGATTTACAAAGACCTCGGTTCGACGGAGATGTACGTACGTCTGGCGACGAAGCGTCATAAGACCTATAATGCCGATGGTACATTGGATAATACGACGGACGGCAAGCCGGACGAGAATGCGAATGTGCACACTTTCGACCAAGTGATGCAGACCTGCCGCATAGCAGCCTCGCTGAATATCCCGATTAACCCGGAAATCATGTGCGCGTATATTTATATGGATATGGATGGTACACAAGCCCCGCGGTTCTACAAGTCTGACTACCCGGAGTTGTACGCGACGAATCCCACTTTTGCCCGTATCCTGAAAGACGGCGACGCCAAATGGGAAGAGTTGTCGTTAGAGGACATCTGTACGGTTCTGGAGATATACGGTGAGTTCGTAGCGGACTCCATTCTGGCTACCGGCTGCACGGTGAACGACTGGAACCTGGGCAACGAAGCCAACTTCGGTTTTGCAGGTATCGGTATCGGCGTGCCTAACTCGTTTGACCAGACGCTGGCAAAGGCAGGTCCGATGAAGCGGTATATGGCATCGCTGTTCAGCCTGTGGTGGCTCAAGAAACATGTATGGAGCTACAACGTCAAGCAGTATGCAGCCGTCAAACGCGGTATTCTGAAAGCGTACGCGAAAGCCGGAAAGGACACGTCCAACGTGCGGTTCTCTACGCATATCGCTACCGTCACTTCGACGCCGCGTGCCACCGCATCGTTCTTCAGCTATATGGCGGAACACGGCTATGCCGTGGATGTAGCAGGTATCAGTTACTATCCGTCTGCGCCGGCGATGTCGTTCAACAAGAAGAAGATGCTCACCAAGACCGTGACGCGTATCAACAAGAAATGCGGCGTGCCGGTGTTTATCGGCGAGTTCTCCTATCCTTCGCAAGACATGGTAGGACCATTCGCCGGCTGGAACCAGCAACTCGGCAGTTACAAGAAAGACCCGCAGGGACAGGCGGATATCTACCGCGACGTCATTGCGTGGGGCAAAAACCACGGCCTCATCGGAATCCGTTATTGGGCTCCCGACTACGAAGGAGAGTGGTACCCGATGTCGATGTTCACGTTTGAGAACAAAGTCGGAACGGCAAAGACCATTTTGTTAAACCATAAAGAGATTGTACAATGAAAAAGTCCATCATACTGGTCATGGCGCTAATAGTTAGCGCGATGGCATTTGCAGAACGTGATTACAAGACGCTCAAAGGCTTTAGTTTCGGTGTCGGTCTGCCGTTTGAGATGCGTGATCTGCCCGGAGCAGGTCTTACAGTGAATATCAGCTATGACTGCGCGTATCCGGTGAACAACCGGTTTGCAATGGGTTTCTACCTCACCGGAGGCGGAGGTTTCTGGGGCGAGTTCAAGAAATACAGCGATGTGGACCATTTCCACCCGGTTTTCCGTCTTACCGCCGGTTTGATGATGCAGATAGGCGACCCGCAGAACAAACCCTGGCTCGTCGGTGTTGCGCCCTGCACAGGCTTCGGGTTATATGATCTTGACATGGTTCTGCCCGTCGAAGTGCGTTTCGGTAAGTTCATCACCGACCGCTGGTATATCATGGGCGAGCTGACGTATCATGTGTCGCTTGCAGGCGAGACCGCTACCCTCGAACCCGCCATCCGGGTTGGTTACAACTTCGGCCGCAAGGTCAAGAAAAAATAATAACATACTATTAAAAAAATCCCACTACCTCTTGCGTATGTGGGATTTTTGTTATACCTTTACGGCATATTTTTTTGAAATAGAAATAATCAGCTATTCGTATAAAAAACATCTCTTATTTTTGGTGACGCTTTTGGTTAACGTTGCAGGTGGCGTTTCTGCGCAGAGTTCGGGTTATCCGGAATTGGATGCCATGGTACAGACATGGAAGGATGCCCAGCAAACCACCTTTGGTTATCCCGCCAGCCAGGAGTCTAACTTGGCGCTGTTCTACCAGTGGTATCTGGCGTCCGGCATGGATGTCGTCAACCTCAACAACTCCGGCGACCCCATGACCGACAACCCTTCAACCCTCTCCACCCAGAAGTTCGAGCGCCAAGTGATTGAGTTCTTCGCGCTACTCATCCGCCAGAATGACCGGACATACAACGCTACCGGCACCCTGCTCAAGTAATTCACTCCTTGCTAACCGTGAGCATTTATTGCTCTTGCAGAGACTCTGCAGACTGGGACATGGTTGAAAAAATTATATAGCCCTTACTTGCTCAACCTCTTGCGGACGTTAGCTAACACATCCTTGTAGCCGATACCTCCTACCATCGCCATCAGCGTGCGTTGCATGCAGACGAAACAAGCGATGAACACGAACGGACCAAACGTGTAGTCGTACCACGCGCCGACATGATTAACCGCCATCCAGACAATCATGCCCACACCGGAAACCAACTCAATCTCTGCCGTTACCAAGCCCGGTGAATAAGGTTTATGTAACTGCATAATCTTAATTCCTACCACGTGGATGATACCCTCAAAGATACAGAAGGAAGCCATGGCTACAGGGAACATCGGAATCCGATCGCCGAAGAAAAACGGCACGATGGTCATTACATAGATAAACACCGCCGTCACTAAGCGACTGCCTTTCTTGGTCTCCTCGTCCAAATCCCGCTGCAGCACGTTCTTCTGAATCAAATCAAGGAATCCGCCCGGGTAACGGCCTTCTTCCCACTCATGCAGGATACACAAGAACGACACCCAAACGGCAAACTGCTGAATGACCGTCAGTTCGTCCATGAACATAGCTACCAAAGTGATTAACAGCATGGCGATTAAGGTGTAAATCTCCAATGCATAGTTTTTCATAAATTTCCACATAATGATACGTATTTAGATTGTTTTACAAGTTGATTTCAAATGACGATGCAAAATTACTGTTTTTCTTGCATACATACTAAACCTTTTCAACGAAAATATGTGCAAATGCTACGAAAAATACGTTTTTTATTTACATAATTGCCGAAAATTATGTACCTTTGCACCGAAATTAGTACAAAGATGAAAACAGCACGAACTCTTACTCCGGCATTGTTACAAACGCTGGCACATCATAATACGGACATCTATGTCAGTGATGAGTGCGTCATTTTCTACGATGCACGCGCGCTCTTGCATACTCCTATTCTAAAGATAGTGAGTACTCCCAAGATAGTGGAGGTGGGGCGAATTATTCGTGTCACCGCCGGTAGTGCCACGTTTGTTATCAATCTGCTACCTTTTGCAATGCAACAAGGCGATGTGATGGTAGTGCCGGAGAATAACTATATCGAAATCTGGGATGTATCGGAAGATTTTAACTTGCAGGCAGTGAGTTACAAGAATCTTGCTATCTCGTTTGCCCAATGCCGGAAACTGTCACTCGGCGAGGAAGATTTTGAACGAATCGGCGACTACATCCATTTGGCATGGAAAGTGGTGCATAAGCCGTCTTTCTCGATGCAGACCATCGAACATCTGCTGACGGCGATGATGAATGACCTCAAGCATTTGCATCGGCAATCCGAGCAAACCTCACAGCATGTGCTTAGCCACGGCGAGCAGATTATGCAGCAGTTTCTGGAACTGGTGGCACAATATGGGGCTACGGAACGAAATGTGCCTTTCTATGCCGAACGGCTCTTGGTTACACCTAATCATCTCTCATCGGTCATCCGGCAGCAGAGCGGACAGACGGTGATGCAGTGGCTCAACGCGCGCACGCTACTGCAAGCGAAAGTGCTGCTCAAACACTCCGACCAACCGATATGCGACATCGCTTTTCAACTGGATTTCAAAGAGACCACTCTCTTTTCCCGTTTCTTCCTCCGCGAGACAGGCATGACTCCGATAGCGTATAGAAAATCGTAACTATGGCACACGATATTATCTTTAACAACGGCATATGGGAATGCATCCGCGGCAGCTATGTAACGTACGTGGAATAAAGTGCAAAATAACAATGAAAAAAGTAGTACTACTCATCTTCCTTGGCCTCATGACCCTTTCGCTTCCTGCGCAGGAGGCGGATACACATATCGCTTCGTTGGTGAACAACGAGGAGTGGTTTGCGCTGGCGGAAGACCTGCCGCAGTACAGCGATTCCATGCAGGCGGATTACCTGCGTCTGATAGCCGAGGCGATGCTGCAGACACGCACGAACCGCACGGAGGAGGCGGTGGCTACTTTGACCCGACTGCTCTCCGAACATCAGTCGGAATTAGGCACACAAACCGCCCTCAATTTTGCACTCTTACGCTTGCAATTCATTGGGAAACAGGGACATTACGCAGAGGCGGCAGACGGCATTCAGCGTATAATAAATCAGTTGGAATCCTCCGGCGTGACAGAAACGCAGGCGCTTCGGACGCGGCAGAAACACTATGCCGTTTTGCGCAACTATGCTCCTTTGTCCGTCTCGCGTCCGGAAAAAGACATAGCGGTGCCCTTCCGTCTTATCGAACCACAAGTAACCAAACGCGAAGAATGGATGCGCAGCGGGAAGAAAACCTATAAAGGGCACCTTATGACCATCCCTGTCTTGGTACACGGGAAGGAATATCCGTTTATCTTTGATACGGGAGCCGGAGCTACTTTCCTGTTCGAAAAGACCGCTCGGGAAATGGGGCTTACCATCCTGCCCGACACGGTCACCATCAACGGTTCGCAGAAAGGTCTGCGGGCATGGATAGACAGCCTGCAAATAGGCGAAATCACATGCCGTAATCTTGTTGCGTATGTAGGGCTGTCGGACGCTATCGACACGCTGATGACCGGCGTGGATGCCATCCTCGGAATGGATATTATTGCAGCCTTTCCGGAGACACAGCTGCACATGGATAAGCAGCAACTGGTCTTTCCGGCACATCCGACTCCTATGCCGCAAGGCATAAAGCCGAACCTGCTCATTGATGGAAGTCTGCTACTGAGAGCCAAGAAAGATTCCGTTCCCCTGACCTTCCATCTGGACACAGGCTGCTCCACCGCAGAACTATACAGCGCTTATTATCATAAGTTCACCACCGAGACCGACAACACGGCGCAGAAAGATACGATTTCCACGCTCTCCTATGGACAGATTCACAACATGAAAGTGTTGCTCCTGCCCGGTGCATCTTTTATGGTTGGTGACCAACCTGTAAGCATAGAAGAGGTGTATCTCTATCCGTCTTCCGGCGAATACCTGCATCAGCACGACGGCCGCATGGGAATGGACTTTCTCCGTGCATTCAATAGTATAACCATCAACTTGAAAGATATGTATTTGAAAATAGATTCTCCCCAATAATCCCGCTGTAATCCCACAACTAATCCGCTATTAATCTCCTGTCAAACACGTAAACAACATGTAATAGGAAGCCGACGACATCGGGAGAGTAAGAGAGCATAAAGAGAATAAGAGCCGCACTTTCGCACGGCTCTTAATTCGTTAATGAGGATTTGGCTACTTTAGCTCTTGTCCGGTAACAGTATAGGTTTTGTCTCCGCGGAGGATGTAGATTTGTCCGTTCTCAATAATCTTGGTATTCTTTATACCACCCTGGATATCCTCAATTTCTGTTGTCTCTTTTAACGCTGCCAGAGCAGCTTCTGCGTCGGTCAGTTTGGCTAAGTCTTCGGGAGTAACCAGTGCTTTCTGCTCATCGGTCAGCGCGTTGTATGCAGCGCGTGCAGCTTCGATAGCAGCTTTGTCTTCCAACGTGATGTCAGCAGGCAGGGCATCAAACAGAGCCACTACAGCACCTGCTGCCTCTTGGTCAGCAGCAGATTTCTCAGCAGCAGCCAGAGCTTCTTCTGCAGCGGTCAGTTTAGCCAAGTCCTCGGCACTAACCAGTGCTTTCTGGTCAGCGGTCAGCGCGTCGTATGCAGCACGGGCAGCCTCGATAGCAGCTTTGTCTTCCAACGTGATGTCAGCAGGCAGGGCATCGAACAGAGCCACTACATCGTTGGCAGCCTTTTGGTCAGCAGCGGCTTTCTCGGCAGCAGCCAGTGCTGCTTCTGCGTCGGTCAGTTTAGCCAATTCCTCGGCAGTAACCAGTGCTTTCTGCTCATCGGTCAGTGTCTCGTATGCAGCACGTGCTGCTTCGATAGCGGTTGTGTCATTCAGCGTAACAGCATCAGCAGCAGGCAGGGCATCGAACAGAGCCTCTACAGCTTCGGCTGCCTCTTGGTCAGGAGTAACTATCCTTTCAACAACAAAATCATCTACGTATAGATAATATTTATCCGGATCGGAGATAGCGTGAATACCAAAATTGTAGTATCCTGTCTCAGCTACCGTAAATGTATCGTTTGACAGAGAGATAAAACCGACTGTAGTGATTGTAGTTGCCGCAATTACATCTGTTCCTGCAGCAAGCAATGCTGCGGTCTCAGCGCCGGAAGCCGTCGCATCTTTAGCGGCTTTCACCTCCAGTTTCTCCGGATAGCCGTTTCGTTGGGCATGTGTATAAAGGCTGATTTTATAAACCTTACCGGCTTTCAGTTTGATCATCGGTGAAACCAGCCAGTCGTCGCCGGCGTTAGTTGAACTATAGGAATAGCGCATCATTCCGCTGTATGCAGTCCATGTTTTATTATCGTTGTTGGCATCTATAATCTTGAAATCAGCCTGCTCCTCCTCTGAATCAAAGGTATTTAGGTAAGGCAGTTCATCAATCTGCTTGGGAGCAGGAGCATTCTCCATCAGTTTGACTTTTTCAAAGTATTTAAAATAGTACACCCTATCCTCGGCACCATTGAGAAACAGAATTTGATCAGCGTCGAGGGTAAGCGTCTTGCCATCTGCGGTATTCTCATAATGCATAATTATGTCTAAAAGTTCACTATTTTGGTTGGCTGCTACTGCCCAAATATGAAGAGTCGTATACTCTCCCAGGTACTGTAATTTCGGGAACGTAACGGTAGAGCCATCCTCTCCTAAAGTACCCTTGATCCAAGCATCGGGGAAATTGGCAAAGATGCCGCTGATATATACATCGTTTCCGACCCAAGCCACATTAGCCGATTCACCGTTGTCGGTGCCCGCGGCATACCATTGCTGGATTTCCGCTCCGTCAGGCAGAGTAACCGGCACGAGAGAAGCAGGCTCTGTGACAGTAACGGTGCAGGTAGCTGTTTTGTCATCGGCGGTGTCGTCGTTGCCGTTGGTGGCGGTGGCGGTGATGGTAGCGGTGCCGGCTGCTACGGCGGTCACTACGCCGTCAGCTACGGTAGCTACGGTTGGGTCGCTCGACGTCCATGTCACGGTCTTGTCCGTTGCGTCGTCGGGGGCGACGGTAGCGGTCAGCGTCAGCGCATCGCCGCCCACGGTCATTGCCGCCTCGCTCTGCGAGAGGGTCACGCCGGTGACAGCCGTAGCCGCGTCTCCAATGGTAAATACAATTTGTGAGACATTTTTAAAATACATACCATATATAGTTTCGTTGGCATCACCTGTCCACACAGCACCCGGGCTTGCTTGCGTCCAACCGCTTCCACCAAGACCCCTAATTTCCGCAGTGATTTCAATCTTCGTGAAGTTTCCTAAAGAAGTCGAGAACTTAAATGAGGCCTCAACAGAATTCCCCGTCCACTTACTCGTCCCAGCAATTTTTCCATCCAATACCGTCACCGTGACATCACCTTCAGTGAATGATTCACCATTGCGTATGTTAATACTTGATAAGGTGTTGCTGTCCCACGTGACAGTTGTTTCCGCCCAACTGAAGCCGGCAGCGGCAACAAGGGCGAGAAAAAGAGTAAAGATTTTTTTCTTCATAACAATTTGGGTTTTAATTGTGAATAATTGTGGCTTGCGCCACGTTAATTGGTTTGTTATTGTTGTTTTGGTTGTTTGCCGGATTATCACACACATGCAAAAAAGGCAGCACATAGTACGAGACTATGCGCCGCCTTTGTGACTGCGAACTTATTGAAATTCTTTATGTTATGCCCATTCGTATGGGGGGGTAAGTTTATTTAGCATTTAATCATTTACAATTTTGTCATTTATTCGGCTGCAAGGTTACTGCTTTTTTTTGATATGTGCAAGGGTTAGGGTTAAAATTGTATGTCTATAATGCTTTATTTGTGTATGTTGTTTTTTGCCATAGGCGGATTTTTGTTTGTTTCTATATTTGTTTGATCGGTCAAGCTTGGCCGATACTTTCTCTGTCGGTGTTTGTCAGAGAGGGACGTGTATTTAGTTATCTTGTTGCAGGCGATAGATTTCTTTCTGCCGTTCGATCTCACGGGTTAATTCTTCCTGAGTAGGCAGATACAACTCATATTTTGCTGCGTACATTTGCGGATTGTCGGCTAATGAGGAAAAACGTACCACATCGCCGTTGGTTTCCGAACAAAGGACAATACCGATTGTCGGATTGTCAGTCGGTTGTTTTTTCAGTGTATCATACAGGCGCAGATACATGTCCATTTGTCCCACATCTTGGAAAGAAAGTCTATCCGCCTTCAAATCAATGAGAACAAAGCATTTCAGAATATAGTTATAGAAAACGAGGTCTATAAAATAATCATCTTCTTCCGTGCGGATGTGTACCTGTCTGCCAACAAACGCATAGCCCTTTCCTAATTCCATAAGGAACTGCTGCAGATTGTCGATGATAGCACTCTCCAAATCGGATTCATAGAGTTTGGCATTGGGCGATATATTCAGGAACTCGGCAACAATAGGATTCTTTATGAATTCCATCTTGTTTGGTTGCTCTTTCTCTTTCGGCACGGCTATGCCTTCTTTCTGCATCGCCAGAATGCGACGGAAATATTGTGTGTTGATGTTACGGTCAAGCATTCGGAAACTCCAACCTTCGTTGGCTGCCTCCTGCATATACCACAATCGTTCTTGCTCATTTTCGACTCGGAGAAGGCGGCTAAAATGTGACCAACTGAGATTTTGAAGACGCGTATTCAAAATTTCCAAGTCACTGAAAGCCAGATAGAAATTGCGGAACTGATAGAGGTTCCTCTCGTTATAGGAAGTGCCATACTGCGGTAACAATTCAGCAGAAAGGTTCTTGATTTGTTGTTTGCCATACTCAGCGCGGCGGTTGCCGTGTTGCTCATCCTCCACAATGCGCCTGCCCATAAGCCAATACGTATTGAGTATCGTCTGATTGACAGACTGATACGCCTGTTGCAGACCACTGTCGATGATCCGTCGGACATCAGTCAGTAAGGCTTCGAAAGATTTGGTACGCGTGTGTGCCAAATCTTGGGAATGAGGTATTTGTTTCGATATTTCTGATGATGCCATAGGCGGTAATTGTTTGTTTCTATATTTGTTTTTAATCGACCAAATGTGGTCGATCATTAATCATTTATCGGGTACTACGATTTGCCAGTGGTCTCCTTTGTCGGGTTCAACAGGGCGGAGGGTTTTGTCCTATATTGCTGATTAGGATGATTGGGGGTTTCATACTTGCGCTCCAGAATATCCGCCATCTTGGGCATAACCTCACCCCGTATATATTGACGACTACGCCTTACGTGCTCTGCAATCTCTCCAACCGAATGCCATTCCTGACAATAATCCGCAATCTCTTGCATCAAACTTGTAAGGTTGTAAGGTCGCAAGGTTGTAAGGTTGTAAGGTTGTAAGGTTGTACCAGTTGTACCGCTTGTGGCATTTCTATCTGTCGTTTGCGGTAGCCCTGCACGGAAGAAACGGACGGAAATACCACCCTTTTCGGCTTGTATAGACGGCATAGACATTCCTTTTTCGTTTCCGGCATTGCGAATCTTCTCAATACCACGCCCCCATGATTCGATAAATCCGGCACGGAAGAAAGCGTTGGCTAACTTAGGGTTACGCGGACGGGATGAGTGCGGAGCCAACAAGGTGTCCACCGTATAGCCCTCCGGCAGATTGCCATTATTCCACAGCCACAACGAATCGGCATACACTTTCATCTGAATAGCAACGCCCGACATGTAGTCCTTGTGAATAATGGCATTGAAGATCGCCTCCCGGAGAGACGCTTCCGGAATCTCCAAAGGTTCTATCCGCTGCAATCCTTGATAATGAATCGGCGAGTAAAGGTATTTGGCTTTGAGAATATCTACCACCTTGTCCGCCATTTCAATCAGATTGCCGGAAACCATGTCTTGTACAATAATATCCGACTCGCCGTTCCCCAGACGACAGATACGGAAATCAATGCCGGAGAAGAAACGGCTCGGACGTTTGCCGAAGAGAAGAATAGCTGCGTTCTTAACCGCACCTGCAGGCGTCAGTAAATCCAGATTGTCAAGCACAATCTCTGTGGCATCGATAAAAGACAGTCCCGACATACGCCCATAGTTGGCGGACATTCTCAAGAAATAGTCAATCGCATTTCTGTCAATATCTTCTGTCGTGACTCCGTCGCAGACCATATCGTCCCAACTCTTGCCGATTTTAGTCAGAAGGAATTGTTGGAGAGCCGTGCCCTTGAGTTCTTGTTTGGTTGCACCGGAGTGAACATAGTAAATGCCCTTGTACGAAATGGGGACATTGCTCGGCTGCACTTGGATTTCCAGGTAGGTTCTGCCGAACTCCTCTTGGGTATTGACCGCACAAACGATACCGAGATTTTGGACAATCTTATTAGGAATGTCCTCTTGCCACTTGTGGATGTTATCCAATCCGACTACTTGTCCGTCGTCATCAATCCCGATATACATCACTCCGCCTTGCGAGTTGGCAAAGGCGCAGACGGACTTCAGATTTTCATCCAGCCATATACGTTTGTACTCTATGTTCTGACTCTCGTTATTCATTTGTTTCCCCAAAACGGTACTGGTCATACTCGTCTTTGCAACTTTTGGTTGCAAAGGTAGTGATTTTTTTGAAATAGGCCAATTTATTTGCGGAAATCGTACAACGGGGTGGGATTTTATGCCGGGATAGGCAGATATAGGCAGGAATACATGCGAAGCCCTGACTGCAAATGCAGTATTTTGTGTATGCGGCAATCGTATTTCAATAACCTGCTTGACCGAACCTTCCATGCCAAGAACAACTGGTGGGATAAATACCACAATGTCATCGGTATTCCTCTTTTGGAGCTGACAACGCAGCAGAAGGAGAACCTGCTCGCATACAGAGCGTTGTTCCATTCCTTCGCGCAGGACAAACAAACCCCGTTCCGGCAAACAATGATGCAGAAAGTGCTCAAAGAGAACACCCGTCACCTTCTGCTTGAGTTAGGGACTTTTTCACCCGTTAGAGTTCGTTCGTGCAGGGCGGACAAAAAGCCGCCGGCGTCTTTACGACCCGACGGCTATAAAAAAATGGTACACCGACTTCGTTTACTCCATCAATGCCTTGCCGCTGCCCCAAGCCTTGCCTACCTCTTCGCCTACGCTCCGATAAGACACACCTGCGGCATCAAACACGATAGGTTTGAGTTTGGCGAGATCAACCTTGCCGTCAGTCAGAACTGACTCGTCTGCACTCATATTGACAACCTCGCCGACAAGAATCCCGTCTTCGAAACTGACCACCTTGCATTCAAGTGTCAGCGGATATTCGTTGATAATAGGAGCGTCCACATTAGGCGAAGGCGTCACGGTAAACCCGGCACGAGCCACCTTGTCAGGCACTTTGTTGCCACTCACGATACCGAAATAGTCGCTTTCTGCCACGGTGCGTTCATCGGCAAAACTGATGGTGAAAGCACCCGTGAGTTCAAGATTCTCGGTGGTCTTGTGCTTGGAAAGACTGATAACAATCTGATTGTAGTCGTACTGGCCGGCCCATGCTGCCATCATCACGTCGGGCGTCTTGTCCTTGTCCCACGTAGCAATCATCACGCATGGTTGCGGTGTGGTCATCAGAGCATGTTGCGCTCCGAAATTCTTGCGCCCTGCCACTTCTTGCACAGCAGCGCGGTTCTCGTTCTGATTCATGTTGTCTTGATTTTGTTTGGTGCAACCCGCCGTTAGCATGGCCAAGGCAAGTGCAGGGATAATTAACTGTTTCATTGTTCTATAGTTGTTACGTATTACCCTCGGCATTTCATTGCCCTTGGTGCTTCTTCCGGACAAATTCGTTATCGAATTATTGGTAAAATTTCATTCCTTTCATTCTCTGCCTGTTATGTCAAACCTGTCTAAAGAGAAAGTAGGGTGTTGGTAATGAGAAGCCCGTGTGATGAATCTGTCCGAAGTTTACCAATTCCGTCAAGCACAACCGGCGGACGCTGGTCAGAACAGCGAGAGCTGGTCGTCGTGCTCCTCAGTGGGGTGCGGTTCGGCGGGAAGGGAGTCTTCGGGCACGGAGGCGTTGATGGTCATCGGAATGTCGTTGGTAGTGGTTGGAACGGCAGTAGTATTGTCGGTATTGTCGGTATTGTCGGTATCAGCTTCCGTGTCAGTGTCAGTTCCCGTTTCTTCAGGTTCGGGCGGCGCCGGAGTGATGTCCTCAAGCGAAGCCACCTCATAGGTGGTAAGACGTTTGCCTCGTGCCGTGGCACCCTTGACAGCGATAAAGTCAGCCATCGTGACGGTGAGGTCTTCGCGCTGCGGGTCGGCAAAGTGAAGCACAAAGACGGCCTCGTCGCGGTCGGAGAGGAGTTGCATGCGCGACTGCGGGTTCTCGCCGAGGAAGTTCTGGGGCTTGGCCGTGGCCTGCATGAGGAAGCGCTTGGCATACCAATAACCTTGATCGGCATCCCAGAGGGCGAGCGACCACGTCTTGGCAGGGTCGTATTTCTCTATACGATAGATGTTGTTCTCGAAATGGGCTGTGAGCTCGAAAGAGGTGGTGTAATAATCACCGGCACGGGTGATGACGAGGATGCGGTCGTCGCTCTGGAATTCGCCGAGATAGTTGCCCTGCCCGTCGTAGTTGATGCGGAGCACGTCGGGGTCGAACCATACCTTTCTGCCTCCTAATGTTGATACACCTTTCTGCTTGAGCGTGATGGACTTCACCTTGAATTTGGTGAGTAGGTTGCCGCGGCTGTAGCGTCCCTTGACGGCGAGTTCGCTGAGGTCTTTGAGCACTTCCAGCTTCTTGAGGTGGAGCGCAGGCTCGAGAGCCACGCGTATCACCTCGGCCTCACCGTTGGGGTTGGCCGTGAAATACATCACCTTGCTGCCGGGTGTGCCGGCGGTGAGGTCGTACTCCTTGTCGCGTGCCAGTCCGGTGGCGGCAAAGCGCTTCATGTAGTAAGGCCCCGTCTTGCCATCGCGATAGACGACGTTGTAGATGGTGCGCTCGTCGTTCTTCTTGAAGACGGCGATATGCAGTGTGTTGGTGCCGACGAAGAGTTTCTCTGCCACCTTGACGATTTTGTACTTGCCGTCTTTATAGAAGATGATGATGTCGTCAATGTCGGAGCAGTCGAAGAGATAGTCGTTCTTCTTGAGGGCGGTGCCTATGAAGCCTTCCTCGCGGTTGATGTAAAGTTTCTCGTTGCGCTCCACAACGGCCTTCACGTTGATGCCGGCAAAGTTGCGCACCTCGGTGCGGCGGGGATACTTGCTGCCGTATTTCTGCTTGAGGCCTTCAAACCAGCTAATGGTATAGTCGGTCAGGTGTGCCAGATTCCATGCCACCTCCTTGAGTTTGTCGTCCAATGCCTTGAGTTGCTCGTCGGCCTTTTTCGAGTCGAAGCGGGTGATGCGGACCATCTTGATATCGAGCAACTTGCGAATGTCGTCTTCGCATACTTCGCGCAGCAGCTTCGGCTTGAAGGGCTCCAGCGCCTTGTCGATGAAGGCAATGGCCTGCTCGGGCGAGGTTGATTCCTCGAACTCCCGCTCCTTGTAGATACGGTTTTCGATGAAAATTTTCTCAAGGGAGGTGTAGAAATACTGCTCTTCGAGTTCGGCCTTGCGGATGTCAAGTTCCCAATGGAGCAGGTCGCGCGTATGGTCGGTGGAGAGCCGGAGCAGGGTGCTGACATTGGTGAAGACAGGCTTCTTGTCGCGTATGACGCAGCAGTTGGGCGAGATGCTCACCTCGCAGTCGGTGAAGGCATAGAGGGCGTCAATGGTCTTGTCGGAAGAGGCTCCCGGAGCGAGCTGCACCACTATTTCGGCTTCGGCGGCCGTGTTGTCGTCCACCTTGCGGATTTTTATCTTGCCTTTCTGGTTAGCGCGCAGAATGGTCTCGATGATGCTTGTGGAGGTGGTGCCGAAAGGAATCTCGGTGATGATGAGCGACTTGTTGTCAGCTGACTTCGTGATTTTACTGCGAATCTTTACCACGCCGCCACGCTCGCCGTCGTTGTAGCGGCTCACGTCGATGCTGCCGCCTGTCGGGAAGTCGGGGAAGAGACTGAACTCCTCGCCTCTGAGGTAGCTGAGCGACGCATCGCAGAGCTCGTTGAAGTTGTGTGGCAGAATCTTGGAGTTGAGGCCGACGGCAATGCCCTCCACGCCTTGTGCGAGCAGCAGAGGAAACTTGACGGGCAGGTTGACGGGTTCGCGGTTGCGGCCGTCGTAGCTGAGCATCCAGTGCGTGGTCTTGGGGTTGAACACCGTCTCGAGGGCGAACTTGGTGAGCCGTGCCTCGATGTATCGCGGTGCGGCTGCGCCGTCGCCGGTGAGGATGTTTCCCCAGTTGCCCTGACAGTCGATAAGGAGGTCTTTCTGCCCGAGCTGCACCAATGCGTCGCCGATGCTGGCATCGCCGTGGGGGTGATACTGCATGGTCTGGCCGATGATGTTGGCCACCTTGTTGAAGCGGCCGTCGTCCACGTTCTTCATAGCGTGGAGGATACGGCGCTGCACCGGCTTGAGGCCGTCGTAAATGTCAGGCACGGCACGCTCGAGTATCACATAGGAAGCATAGTCCAGAAACCAGTCCTGATACATGCTTGTCAAGTGATACTTCACGGCGTCACTAAAGGTGGCCTTCATCTTCGGATGGGCCTCATGAGGTGTCAGCTCTTCGCTGTCAAGGTTATCGTCAATCATTGCCGGTCGGAAAACTCGGTTTTTTCTCAGAAAGTGTCAGAGCGAGGTATCTGTTCTTATTCAAGGAAGCGGTTGGCACAGATATAGCCTAGAATACCGATTACTTCCAGCACGAGGCTCGAAACGAGCAGTGCGTTGGAGGGAACCCAGAAGAAATAGACAACAAGGCACAGCACGCCGCAGAGCAGCAGGATAGCGCCCAGATACTGAAGGAATGTTTTCATGATGTTTGAGTATTTTGGATGTTTAACGGTTCGTTGTTGTGCGGGGGACTACAGTTTTTCACCGAAGGCGAGGTCACCCGCATCGCCCAATCCGGGGACGATGTACTTGTGTTCGTTGAGCACGGGATCGACGGCTGCCGTATAGAGCACGACGTTGGCGGGCATCACGGTCTGCAGATAGCCGATAGCCTTGGGCGTGGCTATCACGCTGGCGAGATACACTTTGGCAGGACTGCCCTTGGCCAGCAGGGCATCATAGGCCGTATGCATCGAGCTGCCGGTAGCCAGCATCGGGTCGGTGATGACGAGCGTCTTGCCGTCAAGCGCTGGCGAGGCGATGTATTCGGTGTGAATCTCAAAGTCGGTCTCGCTGGTATATTGGCGGTAGGCGCTGACGAAAGCGTTTTCCGCGCGGTCCATATAGTTGAGGAACCCCTGATGGAAGGGCAGACCGGCGCGCAGGATGGTAGCCAACACCAGACGGTCGGCCGGCACACTGACGACGGCCTCGGCCAGAGGGGTCGTCACGGTCTGCTGCTGATAGTCCAGCGCCTTGGAGAGCTCATAGGCCGTCACCTCGCCGATGCGCTCCAGATTGCGGCGGAAACGCAGGGGGTCGGATTGGATTTGACGGCTGCGTATCTCCTTCATAAAGGTGTTGAGCAGCGAGTTGCCTTCGGAAAGATTGATGACTTTCATGGGAGTTTTGCCGTTTGGCAGTTTTCTGAAGTTGCGTGTGTTTACATCTTGGCAGCCTGCTGGGCGAGCTTCTTCTGCTCCTTAATCTGTCCGTCCACGTTCTTTATCTCGCTCTTCACCATACCGGCGTCGAGTTTGTTCTTCGTCTCCATGTTCTTCAGCTCCGAGGCCTTGCTCTGCAGCGCGTAGTTGTAGTCAGCCAGAGCGATGATTTCGTTCTTCAGCTGCTCGCGCTCGCGCTGGATATCGGTGCGTTTGTAGGCGATGTCACGGTCAGACTGGTCAATGCGGTTGGCGCGGTCGTCAAGAGCCCGTACGTTGTAGTCCACCGTACGTTGGTCGAGTGCCGTGTTCTTAAGGAAGTCCTTGCGCTGCTTCTCAATGTCCTTGCGCTCTTTCTTATTGTTCTTCTCCTGCGTGTTCAGCACCTTCTCTTGGGCCTTGAAGTTCTTCTCACGGTCCTTCTGGAGTTTGGTCTGGTTCTTCACGTAGGTCTGCTCGGTCTTCATCTGGTTCTTGGCCATTTTGATTTCGTCCATGTCCACCTTCAGGGCCTGCTGCAGACGCACAAGTTCGTTGCGGTAGCCCTCCAGGTTCTCCATTCCGGGACCGCGGAGGCTGTCCAGATTAACCTCGGTAATGCTCACGTTGAGCGGAGTCACCGTCTGGGCCATGGAGGCGGTGAAACAAGTGGCGGCCAGCGCCATGATACACATCAGTTTTTTCATTGTCGTATGTTTTTGTATGTTTTGGTTATCTTCCTTATTTCATCAGTCGCTCGACCACCATCGGTGCGTAGGTTTTCGAGACGGGCAGTTTGCCTATTCCTTCGGTGTCGAAGTCGAGTAGTAACCCCTCGTCGGTCCGCTGCAGCAGTTTTACGTTCTGCAGATTGACGATATAGGAGCGATGGCAGCGCACCAGATCGGTTGTCTGCGAGAACTCGTCCTCGATACGCCGGAGCGAGCTACGGAGCATGTAGTGCTGCACGCGACCGCCGGTGCGGTAGTAGATCATCACGTAGTTGTCGGCCGACTCGATGTAGTACAGCGTTTCGGAGCGCATTGACATCTTCAGCTCGCCCCGCTCGTCGCAGAAATGCAGCATCTCGTTGCCCGGACGGCTGTCGTCAGCCTGCGGAAGCTCGCGCTGCAACTGCAGCTGCCGCTCCTTGTCGCGCAGCGAGAAAACCATTGAGGCCACCGTATAGGGGATGGCCATGATACAGCCCGTATAAAGCAGGGCCTCCTTGAGTAGGGAGAAGAAGGTGCGGTCCACATTCATGAAGAGGGCCGGCACTAACGTATAGACCAGCGACATGGCGCTTGCCTCGGCAAATATCCATACCGCCAACTGCCAGTATTCTATCGCATGGCGCTTGCCGTACTGATACATGATAGTGCGGCTGATAGCAATAATGCCCATCGCCACCAGCACCACGGCCGTGGCCACCCCGAGATATATCCAGTCGCCCGCCGCACCCGCAGGAGCCCACTCGCGCGAACCAAAAGGCTGGAACAGCAGAATAAACACCTCGCCGAAGAGGGCCGTGCCGCACACAAGCCAGATGACATTCTGTTTCTCAGTAAGATATTTCGGGATATAGTTCTTCATGTTATTCAGTCGGCAAAGATACGGCTTTTTCGCGACATACGCAAATCCCCTGCACACTGTGTGCAGGAAGGCAGCAGACAAGCCGATGCGGGCGGGAGAGCCCCGCCGGCCGCAAGACAGCGGGGGACAGCAGGCCATGCCCGCTGCAAGAGGCGGACAAAATATGTTAAGAAACATATAAAATAAGGTTTGTGCGCCTCGGAAATAAGTTGTATCTTTGTGGCGGAGAAATTTGCATCTTTTAACCTACAAATTTGAACCCTATCTTATATCATGAATAGCAACAACTATTGTGTCGTTATGGCAGGCGGTATCGGAAGCCGTTTCTGGCCGTTCAGCCGCAACGACAAGCCGAAACAGTTTCTCGACTTTTTCGGCACGGGGCGGAGTCTGCTTCAGATGACGGTGGACCGTTTCCGCCCGCTTATCCCCATAGAAAACGTACTGATAGTGACCAATGCCGCCTATCGCGACGAAGTGCTGGCGCAAGTGCCCGACCTCAAGCCGGAGCAAATTCTCTGCGAGCCGTGCCGCCGCAACACGGCCCCCTGCATCGCCTATGCCATGGAACATATAGCGGCCCTCACGGAGGAGGCGAACATCGTCATCGCCGCCAGCGACCACCTCATCACGCAGGAAGACACCTTCCGCCGCGTGATAGCCAGTGGACTGGCCTATGTGGCGGAGCACGATGCACTGCTCACGCTGGGTATGCGGCCCACGCGGCCGGAGACAGGCTACGGCTACATACAAGTGGAGGGTAGCGCCCGCGAGGGCGTAATGCCAGTTAAGACCTTCACGGAGAAGCCTAATCTGGAGCTTGCCCGCACGTTTGTCAAAAGCGGAGAATTTCTTTGGAACTCGGGTATGTTTCTATGGAACCTGAGAAGCATCATGAAGGCTCTCCATAGTTATCTGCCGGAGCTGATGCTGACATTGGAGCAGGGCCAGGGAGCCTACGGGACGGCCGCGGAGCAGGACTACGTGGACACCGTGTTTCCACAATGCCCGAACATCAGTATCGACTACGGGGTGATGGAGAAGGCCGTCAACGTGATGGTCATGGCCGCCGACTTCGGCTGGTCCGACCTCGGCACATGGGGTTCGCTGTACGAACTCTCGGAGAAGGACGCGTCGGGCAACGTGGCCCTGCACAGCGAGGCCATTTTCTACGATGCCGCCCGCAACATCGTCACCCTTGAGAGCGGCAAACTGGCCGTCATAGAAGGGCTGAACGACTGCATCGTGGCCGAGAACCGCGGGGTGCTGATTATCTGCCGCAAGGAGAACGAGCAGCACATCCGCCAGATGGTGAACGACGTGCAGGTGAAATATGACGGGAGGTACAATTAGTATACCTATATATACTTGAACAACTGATAAAATAACCATTGTCTTGAAAGTAAAATACCATCTCATATTATTACTTCCTTTGCTTGTCGGATGCAACGGATATGATATGCGCTATGTCGATTATTATCACACATCGGTTGTAAAGTTTATCGAACCGGAATATGCAAACTATATATGTGGTACAACAAATGGCGGGAATGGGACGATAAAGTTTTGGAGTGGTTACTATGAGGGGCATTATGCATTGGACAAAGACATTGCGGGCAAGTCTCCATATATTGATTTAGGGGATGGTTATTTACTAATAGATTGGAAATGGGATTATCTCCCCTTAGGTGATGTCATTATAAAAAAGCCATGGAGTGAGATGAGTTCTACGAAGCAGGTATGGAGCATGGATTCGGTTGAAACCATACCGGGGCCATATCTTGCAGAGGTTTATAAGATATACTTTTATGATATAGACAACTATCTGAACGCACTCAAGTTTCAGAAGAATTCCGAAGAAGAGCAGACCCCTGTAGAAAATACAGGTTTTCGTGCTTATGATTATTCTTGGATGCACCAGCCTAAAAAAGAAGACCTAAACAATGAGGAACTTGAGAAATATGAAAGAAACAAAACGATGGCAGACAGTATCCAATCCGAATACGTAGAGAAACTTCGCGGGATAATAGCAAAGGGTAATTTCCCATTTAGATTTAAATTAGGAGGATTATGGTTTGACTAAACGCCTACTTCTCATATTGTCAATTTTATATCCATCATTAGCTTGTATAGCTCAATCAGTGGATAAACTATTAGCCACGCAGGTTGCATGGGCAAATCATATACAGCATGCACAAACCAAACGTATGTTGCGTTCTATGGTTATTGATACCTCTGCCACAGAGACAATATCTTTTTCCCAAAAAGCAGCAATGTATAAAGTGCAGTTTGAAGATGGTTGGAGTTTAGTCTCAAGTGAGCTTGCAGCTCCTCCAATTCTTGCTTATTGTGATCATGGTACCTTTCCTGATAATGATGATATGCCTGATGGATTAAGGTGGTTCCTTGAAATGTATGAAGATAACCTTGCATATCTGAGAGAAAGTTCAATAAATAGGAATATTCATGAACAATGGAACACCTTGATGACGGCCCCCCAAAAAACGGTTGAGAGTACATATGAAGTTGTTCTTGACAAGATGACTCATTTCATATGGGGACAAAGTAAGAATAATAGCGTCGGCTGTTCCCCATCTTACAATCAGACCTGCCCCAGCACAAGTAATGGGAATAATTGTTATCATGCCCCAGCAGGTTGTATTGCTGTAGCGATGGCAGGTATTATGTATTATTATAAATGGCCTCATGCTGTAGATGCTCCAGATTACTATTTGGCAATCAACTCTGAAACACATTTTTATGACTGGGAGAACATTCCTGACTATTTGGATGACAACAGCAGTGACTATGAGGCTTTTCAAGTAAATCAAATATTACGTGATTGTGGGAAATCTGTTGATATGATATATGGTGATAATGGAAGCACTTCAAGTTCAATATTGCAAAAAGCTGCACTAAAGAGATATTTTAAATTCTCTTGTTCCAGAAAACTAAAATCATCACATGCATTATCATGGTGGTTGTCAACTCTAAAAAAAGAAATTGACGAAGGCAGGCCCGTTATCTATAGGGGAACAGGCTCTAATGGAGGACATTCTTTTATATTAATGGGATATAATTCTAATGATTACTTCCGTTTCAATTTTGGTTGGAATGGAACAAGCAATAACACGTGGCTAACACTTGATAGTGTTATTACTTTTACTAATTTTCAAAAAGCGATAATTGGGATTAAGCCTAATCCTGATTGTGATGGTAAAACTATAAGTTCCAAGATATATGATGACGATTTTTATCTGGTTAATGGTGGAACAATAAACATATCAAATACAGCAATTGAAAATGGTGTCAGTGGTATTATTTATGCCGGGCAACAGATAAGGTTAACAAACGGATTCCATGCAAAATCAGGTTCCAATGTACATTTAGCAATTAAAGACATACCCGAATGTGATATTGAACCGGAAGATGAGGATGACGAGGATGAAAATGATGACGAGAATACGTCTGTCAACGGGAATAGATTTATTCCAAGGAGAGTCTCTTTCGCTATTAATACCCTAAAGACAAACAATTTAAAAACATACCCTAATCCAGTTAGTAATATTCTTAACATTAAATTTACTAAAGAACTCTCTAAAATAATGATTTACTCTCTCAGCGGGCAACCTGTATTGCAAACCTCAGAAACAGAGATTAATGTTACTGCGCTATCCACAGGAATGTATCTCGTTCGTGCAATAACCACAGCGGGCGAACAACTGCAAGCGAAATTCATAAAACAATAAAACAGACAGAACACCAAATTACTATCTGATATGAAGAAGACCATAATTATTGCAGCCTTGCTCGGGATGATGATTCCCGCAATGGCACAAACTTCTCCTCTACAGAAAAGTCCGCAAACATTGGCTCAGGAGATGGTGCAGGATGTTGCAGCAGATGTTCAGTTAACTGCAGAACAAGCAACACAACTGACGGCTGCAGCTGCCAAATATGTAGAAGCAGTGGTCGCTGCCAATTCGGAATATGCATCTGAATACAAAGCCCTTGTTGAGGCCAAGGCGGCAGCATGGAAGGAATACAGCATGCAGATGAGAAATGTTCTGACAGATGAGCAATATGCTACCATGCAAATAAAACAACAGACAAGACGCGAGACTATAAACAATAAGATGAAAGGAGGGTAGATACAATGAAAAAGTCAGTGTTGAATATATTACTTGCCATTTTGCCGTTACCGTTGTTCGCAGAATGTCCTGTTGTGCAACCTGTCATTACCCAGCCTGGAACCACTATTGAATGTTGGGGTGATGATTATGACGAATGTATAATTAAGGAGTGGAATTTTTCCATACCAGAAGATTTTAATTATGTGGAATTTGAATACATTATAGATTTGAATCCGATTGGTGCGAGAGATGCCCTTTTAATATATACCGAAGATGAGAACCATACTGAGCATGATGTTTTGAACTATAACTATCAGCCGATGACGGGACGGATTCAAGTCTATACATCAAGTCAGGTGTTTCGCGTTGTTCTCTTTTCTGTTAAAGGTAGCAGTGGAGAGATGTATCGCGGATTCAAACTCTCATATCGGTATATGAACACCGGAATATCAGATCAAGTGATATACTCAAACTTGGGTATAGGTATTCAGCCGCAGGAGAGATTGCATGTCAACGGTCCTGTGCGTGGAGACGGTGAAAGCGGTTCTTGGCGCATCCGCACCACTGAAGGCATAACTGAAATTGGTGCTGCTAATTCAAGTTACTCGCATTTCTATACAGACCGGCCGGCTTTCTTCTTCAGTAAACCTTTGTATATAGCAGGAGGGAAGATAAATCCTTACGGGCAGGAGCGACTTGAACTTAGAACCAACAATACACCACGATTGACAATAGACAACAACGGCCACGTTGGAATAGGCACAATTACACCCTCATATCCTTTGGATGTAAATGGCTTGACGCGTATTCAGACAGAAAACGGCTATCTTCAAATGGGTGCTGTCAATTACGGGTTCATGCATTTCTACACTAACATGCCAAAGTTCTATTTCAACAAACCATTGTCAGTACAAGGAGGTGTGATAAGTTCGATAGAACGTGTTGATCTGCAACTACAGACCTTCAACACTACGCACATGAGAATACAATACGGAACCGGCAATGTAGGAATAGGAATTGATAATCCTCAACATAAGTTGGATATTAATGGTGATGTATATCTGCGCACTGATTCTATAGAACAAGGAGCGAATGGAGGATGGAAGCGCTGTCACCTTTATTGGGAAGCGCACAGTTTGGTATTGGGAACACCACGGGGTGTATATGCGCATAATTCTGTTGACCTAGTTCCGGGTGGTTATAATAGCGACACCCTCTATTCGCGACTTAGAATGTATAGGGCTATAGGTAACGGAGTTCAAGAAGAGATGATTCGTTTACATACCACCGGCAACAGTTGGTTTATGAACACGGGTAACGTTGGAATCGGAACCGATAATCCGACAACAAAATTAGACGTTCGTGGAATAGTTCGAGCCGACGAGATTCTCATAAATACAATCTCTGGAGCCGATTTCGTTTTTGACCATAATTACCACCTGCTTCCTCTTTCCGAAGTAAAGACTTATGTAGAAGAGAACCAACATTTGCCGGAAATTCCTTCGGCAAAAGAGATGCAGGAAGAGGGTGTAAGTTTGGATAAACTAGTAATCCAACTCCTACAAAAAGTGGAAGAATTGACAATTTACACTATTCAGCAAGAAGAGAGAATCAAAGAGCTTGAACAACTGATAAAATAACCCTTGCCTTGAAAGCAAAATACCAGCTCATATTATTATTTCCTTTGCTTACAGGATGCAAGGTAATAAACCTATGCATCGCTATTTGATGTTATACTTTACAATGAAAAACCATAATAGAATCAACTATTTTGTGAGAACAAACTAACTATCATTTCTATGTCATACTTGAATTTTGACAAGACGCTCCTTATCAATCTGGAGCGGTCGCTCTCGAAGGAGATGATACGCACCAACCGTGCAGGGGTGTACAACAGTTCCACGTTAGTGGACTGCAACACCCGCAAGTATCACGGTCAGCTGGTGCTTCCGCTTCCCGAGCTGAGCGACGACAACTACGTGCTTCTCTCGTCGCTCGACGAGACGGTGATTCAGCACGGAGCAGAGTTCAACCTCGGTCTGCACAAGTACGGCGCGAACGAGTTCTCTCCCAACGGACACAAGTACATCCGCGAGTTCGACTGTGAGGTGATTTCCCGCACGACCTACCGTGTTGGCGGTGTAATCCTCACCAAAGAGCGGATGCTTGTCAGCTTCGAGCCGCGCGTACTCATTCGCTACACGCTTGTGGAGGCCCACAGTCCCACCACCCTTCGTTTCCGCCCGTTTTTGGCCTTTCGCAGCGTGAACGAGCTGACGCACGAGAACCCGCGTGCCAACAGCAACATGGACGAGGTGCGCAACGGGCGCGTCAATCGGATGTACCCCGAGTTCCCACAGCTCTTCATGCAGTTCTCGAAGACGCCGGCCTACACGCACGACCCGCACTGGTACAAGGATATCGAGTATCAGAAAGAGCAGGAGCGCGGCTACGACTACAAAGAAGACCTGCTTGTGCCGGGCTGGTTCGAAGTGCCGATGAAGAAAGGTGAGTCGGTGATTTTCGCCGCCGGCATCACCGAGGCGAATCCGCGCACGCTGAAGCAGACGTGGGAGAAAGAGATGCAGCGGCGCATCACGCGCACCGACATGTTTGCCTGCCTGAAAAACTCCGCTGCGCAGTTCTACAAACGCGAAGGCGACAAGTGCCACCTGCTGGCCGGCTATCCGTGGTTCAAGGCCACAGCCCGTGAGCAGTTCTTCTCGCTGCCATCCTGCACGCTGCAGATAGACCGTCCCGAGTACTGGGAAGCCATCATGGACCGCACGGCAGTGGACGAAGTAAAAGCTTTCCTTGCGGGACACAACGAAGACATCCGTCTGCAGGGCATGGACGAGCCTGACGCTCTGCTCTGGTTTATCCGCGCCATTCAGGAATATGCCGCCTACAGCTCCGCCCAAGAGGCGGCCGCGAAGTACGGCACGCTCTGTGCGGAGGTGATAGAGTTTATCCGCAAGCAGCGTCATCCCCGCCTTTTCCTGCACGGCAACGGCCTGCTATGGGTGGACGGCACACAGCGTCCCGCCACCTGGATGAACGCGATGGAAGACGGGCGGCCCATCACGCCCCGCACGGGCTATGTGGTGGAGATAAACGCCTTGTGGTACAACGCTCTTTGCTTCGTGAGCGAGCTACTGCGTGCAGGCGGTCAAGAGCACCGTGCCGACCTGATGGAGTATCAGGCCGAGCTCTGCCGGAGCGCTTTCACGGACACGTTCTGGAACGGCTATTACCTGTACGACTACGTGGTGGACTCCTACCGCAACCGCGAGGTGCGTCCCAACCAGATATGGGCGGCCGGTCTGCCCTATTCGCCGCTTGACCGCAAACAGCAGAAGGCAGTGGTGGACATCTGCACAAAGGAGCTGCTCACGCCGCGCGGACTGCGTACCATCTCGCCCAAGTCGGGCGACTACCGACCCGTGTATATCGGCGGTCAGAAAGAGCGCGACCACAACTTCCACAACGGCCCGGTATGGCCCTGCACCATCGCCGCCTACGCGCGTGCCTACAACAAGGTATATCAGCACAGCGGATTAGGCTTCATGGAGCGCATGCTGGTGGGCTACGAAGTGGAGATGTCGGAGCTCTGCATCGGCACGCTCAACGAGATATACGATGGTAACCCGCCCTACAAGGGACACGGCGGCATGAGCTACGCCCCCTCGGTGGCAGCCGTAATCAGTGTAATGAAAACAGTACAGCAAATGCATAAGGAGGAGAATCTATGAAAGCGTTAATGTTCGGTTGGGAGTTCCCTCCCCATATTTTGGGCGGTTTAGGCACAGCCAGCTACGGTCTGACGCGCGGCATGGCGCAGCAGGAGGACATGCACATCACCTTCGTCATCCCCAAGCCCTGGGGTGACGAGGACCAGTCGTTCCTTCGCATCATCGGCGCCAACTCGGTGCCCATCGTCTGGAAAGACAACCCCTACGACTATGTCCGCCAGCGCATGGAAGGCCGCATGTCGCCCGAAGAGTATTACCACTTGAGAAACGGCATCCACTATGACTACACGCGCATCGGGACCGATGACCTCGGCTGTGTCGGGTTCTCGGGCCGCTATCCCGACAACCTGATTGAGGAGATAGGCAACTACGAGGCGGTGGCATCGGTGCTGGCCCACAGTTTAGACTTCGACATCATCCATTCGCACGACTGGCTGACCTACCCCGCCGGCGTGTTTGCCAAGCATATCAGCGGCAAGCCGCTCGTCATTCACGTACATGCCACCGACTTCGACCGCTCGCGCGGCAATGTGAACCCCACCGTCTTCGCCATTGAGAAGCGCGGTATGGAGGAGGCTGACCACATCATGTGCGTGAGCAACCTGACACGCAACACGGTGATAGAGAAATACGCCATCAACCCCGCAAAGGTGAGCACCGTGCACAACGCCGTGGAGCCGCTGCCCCATCCCGAGGAGTTCACCAAACACCCCCGGAAGGACAAAGTGGTGACGTTCTTAGGACGTATCACGATGCAGAAGGGTCCGGAGTTCTTCGTAGAGGCGGCAGCCCGCGTGCTCCAGAAGACGAAAGGTGTACGCTTCGTGATGGCCGGCTCGGGCGACAAGATGAACGAGATGATAGACCTCGTTGCCAAGCGTGGCATTGCCGACCGCTTCCACTTCCCCGGCTTCATGCGCGGGAAGCAGGTGCAGGAGATGCTGGCCGAGAGCGATGTATATATCATGCCTTCCGTAAGCGAGCCCTTCGGTATCTCTCCGCTTGAGGCCATGCAGGTGGGCTGCCCGAGCATCATCAGCCACCAGTCGGGCTGTGCCGAGATTCTGACGCACGCCATCAAGACCGACTATTGGGACATCGATGCCATGGCCGATGCGATATACAGCATCGTCAAATATCCGGCCATGTACAAATCGCTGAGCGAACTCGGCCGCGAGGAAGTGAACAACATCCGCTGGTACGATGCCGGTCTGAAGGTGCGTGCCATCTACGACAAAGTAATCTACAACCGATAATAACAACCCCCAAGAACCCTGTCCCCCGCAGGTATCCCTCACAGAGGGGTCGGGGGAGGTATTATGAAAAATATAAGCTTTTGCTTCCAGTTCCATGCCCCATACCGCCTGAAGAGGTATCGTTTCTTTGAAATAGGGCAGGACCATTATTATTACGATGACATGCAGACCGAGGAGCACATCTCCTGGTTGGTAGAGACGAGCTACATGCCTCTGTGCCAAACCCTGAAAGAGATGATACAGTTCTCCCACGGCAAGTTCCATTGCGCCCTGTCGGTGAGCGGAATCATGCTTGAGATGTTCCAGCAGTTCGCCCCCGAGATGATAGACGTGCTCAAAGAACTGGCCCAAACCAAATGCGTGGAGTTTGTCTGCACGCCTTACGCCTACTCGCTGGCATCGGAGTACAACGGACACGAGTTTGAGAACCAGCTCCGCCAGCACGCCGCACAGATAGAAGAACTCTTCGGACAGAAACCTTCTACGGTGTGGAACACCGAGTTGCTCTACTCCGACGAGACCGGCGACCGTCTGCTCCAACTCGGCTACAAGACCGTGATGACAGAAGGAGCCAAGCACATCCTTTCGTGGAAGTCGCCCAACTACGTCTATAACTCCGCAGTCAGCCCGAAGCTCCGCCTGCTGCTGCGCAACACGGCACTCAGTGACGAGCTGTCGTTCCATTTCTCTGACCCCAACTGGAAGAATTTCCCGATGGATGCCGAGAAGTACGCCAGCCAGCTGAACGGACTCCCTGCCGAGGAGCAACTCGTCAATATCTGGGTAGGTGCAGAGACCTTCGGTGTGCGGCAGTCGGCCGACACCGGCATCTTCGCCTTCCTTAAGGCACTACCCTTCTACTGTTTAGAGCGTGAGATAGGTTTCGTCACTCCCGCCGAGGCCGTGAAGAAAGCCGCCGTAAACGATGCCATTCCCGTGCCCTATCCCCTCACATGGACGGGTGAAGCCAAGGACCTCTCCGCCTACAACGGCAACGATCTCCAGCAAGAGGCCATCCAGAAACTCTATCAGGTGGCGGAGCGCGTGAACCTCTGCTCGGACAAGCGTCTGAAGCGCGACTGGCTCATTCTGCAGGATGTGAACCACCTGCGCTACATGAACCACGCGGATGCCGCAGGCAGCCCCTACGAATCGGCCTACGATGCGTTCACCAACTACATGAACGTGCTCTCCGACTTCCTCCAGTTGGTGGACGAGCAATACCCGACCACCATCGAGAACGAAGAGCTGAACGAGCTGCTGACCACCATCAACAACCAGGAGAAAGAGATTGCCACCCTGGAAGAAGAGGTGAAGAAACTCCGTAAGAGAAAGGCGGCCAAAGAATGAGAAGCACCGCCCCCAAGACCCGCGAGACGTATCTCAGCGCCAGCGGCGACACCACCCTCATGCCGTTCCTTCTGCTCAAGATGGGCGGCATGAGCCGTAACGGCGTGAAGCAACTTCTTTCCCACCGCCAGGTCAGCGTGAACGGAGCCGTGGAGACGCGCTTCGACCGTGCCTTGCATGCGGGCGACAAGGTGAAGATCACCACCGGCACCAGCGGCCGCGAGCTCACCCACCCGAAACTGCGCGTCGTGTATGAGGACGACCACCTGTTGGTGGCCGAGAAGAAGCCCGGTCTGCTTACCGTGGCCACCTATGCAGGCTCCCATGAGGTGACCTGCTTCTCCCTGCTGAAGAGTTATGTGCGGCAGAAGAACCCGCGGGCGGGCATCTATGTGGTGCACCGTCTCGACCGCGAGACCTCGGGTCTGTTAGTGTTTGCCAAGACCCCCGAACTGCAGCACTATATGCGCGACTACTGGCGCGAGATTGTGACGCGCCGCACGTATGTAGCCGTCGCAGAAGGGCTGTTCAGTAAGCCAGCGGACAAGATAACCACCTGGTTCACGGAAGACCCAAAAACCACGATGGTCTATAGTTCGCCTGTTGACGACGGGGGCAAGAAAGCCGTCACCAACTACAAGGTGCTGAAAGCGAAAGCTCCCGAGGGAGCCGACCCACGCACAGGCTATTCGTTAGTGGAGCTCAACCTTGAGACAGGGCGCACCAACCAGATACGCGTTCACTTAGCGGGAATAGGACACCCTGTGGCAGGCGACCGCAAATACGGCTCCGGCAACGAGCCTCCCATCGACCGCCTCGCGCTTCACGCCCGTGTGCTGGAGTTTATCCATCCCGTTACGGAGGAGAAGGTGTGCTTCGAGACCCCGGTCCCCCGCGAGTTCCTGAAGATATTCCGCTGACCTTGGAACGTCTGTACAATAATAGCAGTATGCCGCACATGCCGGCATACTGCTCTTTATATATAGGAAGGGATAACTCTGATATATAGGAAGGGATAACTCTGAGACCAACCCTGACAGGTCGGATAGTTTCCTGCCGAAGCAGGGAGGTGGTCAGTCTTCGGCGAGGAGGTCAGGGCGGCGGTCGCGGGTGTGACGGAGAGACTCTTCGTAGAGCCATTCTTCGACCTTGGCCTGATTGCCAGAGAGCAGGATATCAGGCACGCGCCAGCCTTTGTACTCGGCGGGGCGGGTATAGACCCCCGCCTCCAAGAGCCCATCCTGAAAAGAGTCGGAGAGGGCGGACGTCTCGTCACCCAAGGCTCCCGGGAGCAGTCGCACGATGGCATCGGTCATCATAGCCGCCGGCATCTCACCGCCGGTGAGCACAAAATCGCCTATACTGTACTCTTTGGTAATAAGGTGGTCGCGCACGCGCTGGTCCACGCCCTTATAGTGTCCGCAAAGGATGATGATATTCTCCATCATGGAGAGACGGTTGGCCGTCTGCTGGGTGAAGCGTTCGCCATCGGGAGCCGTAAAGATGATCTCATCGTAACGGCGCTCGGAGGTGAGCTTCGTGATAAGGCGGTCGATAGGCTCAATCTGCAGCACCATGCCTGCTCCGAAGCCGAAGGCATAGTCGTCAATCTTGCGGTGCTTGTCGAGGGTATAGTCGCGCAGGTTGTGCACATATATTTCAGCCAAGCCTTTGTCCTTGGCCCGCTGTATGATGGAATGGTTGAGGGGCGATTCGAGCAGTTCGGGGACTGCGGTGAGGATGTCTATTCGCATGGCGACGGGAGTATTATCACAGCCTCAAGACGGCTGTATATTATGTTTATCTATCGTATATGTATCGTATATCTATCGTGTATCTATCGTGTATCTATCGTGTATGTATCGTAGTCGGCATCGTATTGGCGGGGGAGTGTCAGGGTACGGGGTCGTAGCCGGAACCTCCCCACGGGTGACATCGTGCGATGCGCTTGAGGCCGAGCCAGCCGCCTTTGAAAATGCCGTATTTGAGGACGGCCTCGACCATATACTGGCTGCAGGTGGGGGTATAGCGGCAGGAAGGCGGGGTAAGCGGCGAGATGCAGTAGCGGTAGAAATAGACCGGCAGCAGGAAGATTTTACGGAGGAAGGTTCGCATGGGATGAGCAGAGCGTTAGAGCGTGTCAGTGTCAGGGCGTGTCAGTGTCAGAGCGTGTCAGTGTCAGAGCGTGTCAGACAGCGTCAGCAGGCAGAGAGTCTGGCAAGGGCTTTCTGCATGGCACGTGTGATGTCGGTATAGGGTAGTTCTTCTTTGGCTATATAGTTGAAGGCCACCCGCAGGCGGATCTGCTTGTCAGCGCAGACTTGCCTGAGGGGTTCGGCATTGAGGCGCCACGCCTCGCGCATGAGCCGCCGGATGCGGTTGCGCCGGTTGGCCCGTTTGAAGAGGGCCTTGGGAGCCCAAATCAGGACGGAGACGGGGGAGGCAGGGGAGACGGGGGAGACGGGGGAGGATGGGGAGGTAGAGGAGGTAGGGCAGGAGGATGTTTCTATAGAGTTTATGGAGTCTATAGACAGAGATAGCCATGTGACGCGCAGAGGCCAGCAGGTGAAGTGTCTGCCGGTGGCGTAGAGATGCTTAATGCGGATTGGTCCGCATAACTTCTCTTCCTTAGGAAAGCTGTAGCCGTTCTGCATGCGGATGGAGGGGAGTTATGGAGGGGATGAGGCTATGGAGACTATCTATAGAGTCTATGGATTCTACAGAGTCTATAGACAAAGAGAACTATGTGAGGGGGCGAGGGTCAGCGGATGCGCTTATGGTTTTCCTTGAGGAAGGCATCGATAGCGCCAGTGATGCTGGGGTGCTCGGGCGTAGGTGTCTCGATATCAACACGGAGTCCTGCATCGCGCAGCGCCTGCGCCGTGCCCTGTCCGAAACAGGCGAGTATGCGCTCGCCCTGCTCGAAGTCGGGATAGTTGTTGCGGAAGACGTTGACCCCTGTAGGTGTAAAGAGCACATACATGTCGAAGTCCTTCTTCTCCGCTTCGGTGAGATTGTTTTCGACGGTGCGGTAGAATACGCAAGGAATGATGGTGATACGGTGGCGTGCAAACATCTGGATGACGTCATCGTTGTGAATGTCGGACATGACCATGAGGAACTTGTCGTTGGGCCGGCGCTTCATCATAGGGATGAGTTCTTCCATCTTGTTGTGGGGTCCGAAGAAGACCTTGCGCTTGCGATACTGGATGTACTTCTGGAGGTAGTTGGCCACAGACTCGGAGATGCAGTAGTAGTGCTGCGTGTCAGGAATGTTGATGCGCATTTCCTGGCAGAGGTGGAAGAAATGGTCCACACCGAGACGGGAGTTGAAGAGGATGGCGTTATAGTCCAGAATGTTGATATGCTGGGCGCGGAACTCACGGGGTGTGAGCTCCTCAACGCGGATAAACTGGTTGAAAGTGATGTTGACGCTGTACTTCGACTGGAGGTCAAAATAGGGCGATTTGTCGGAAGCAGGTTTCGGTTGCGAAACCAGTATATTCTTTACCTTCAAAGCGTTAGTTACTTTTAGTTTCTACTCAGTTAACAATAGCCTCAGCGGCCAAAACCATCCCGCAGAGGGGTACGATTTCGAGGGTGCAAAGGTACAAAAAAATATAGAAACCAGCGAGTAAATTCGTAAAAAAAAGTCGGAAGGCCTTCATGAGCCAGACGGCGAGGGCGGCAGCAAGCAATACGGCGAGGCCGACCAGCAAGGCCTGGCGGGAGATGAAGGGCGTGAAGAGAACGACCAGAAGAAAGGGATAGAGGAGGAATGAGAATACGTTTGCGAGGTTGGCGGAGTGCAAGCGTGCAACAGCGAAAGCCTTGAAATCCAGGAAAAGCCAGAAGGTGTAGGCAGAAAGCAGGTATTGCAGGAAGACCGCAGCCACCACGAGGAGCCATATCAGCAGGTAGGAGAGGAAGCCGAAAGAGCCGGTATGGAAGACCGAGACATAGAGTGCGAGGGCGAAGATGCCGGTCTTATAGAGCATCAGTGCGGCTTCTCCGTAGATATTCTTTACGGTTGCGGAGAAGATGCTGTCGCGCTCCTTGACGTCGAAGAGGGCGCGCAGGGAGTTGAGCACGGTGCCGCGCTGCATGCGGTCGGCCAGGAGCAAGAGGACGAGCAGCAATGCCATCACCCAAGCCGTCCACGGCTCGGAGAGGGGAGAGGATATGCGAGGCAGAAAAGGCATGAGCGGCGGGGTTCAGAGTTGTGCCTGTTTGCGTACGGAAGCGTCCCATGCGGGCTGTGCGAGCAGTGCGGGAAGGACTTCTTCGGGTGTGGAGACGGCCGTGTACATCGTCTGATGGATGGGTCGCATAAAGCGCTGAGTGACCATGCGGTCGAGACAGAGGAGCAAGGGGTCGTAGTAGCCGCCGGTGTTGAGTATGACGACGGGTTTGGTATGGAGCCCGAGCTGTTTCCATGTGAGGCACTCAAGGAGTTCTTCGAAGGTGCCTATTCCTCCCGGGAGAGCCACCATAGCATCGGCGATGCGGCAAATGGAAGCCTTCCGCTCGTGCATATCGGCCGTCACGAGGAGTTCGGTGCAGGCCTCGTGGCACCAGCCCTGTTCGACCATAAACTGCGGTATCACGCCCGTCACTACGCCTCCGCGCTGCAAGACGGCATCGGCGAGGGCTCCCATCAGGCCGACCTTTCCGGCCCCATAGACGAGACGGATACCGGCATCGGCGAGGGCAGTGCCCAGCCGCCGTGCGGCATCGAAATAGAGAGGGTCCACCTGCATGGAAGAGGCGGCATATACGGCGACGGAAGAAAGCGTGGTCATGACAGCATTTTATATCGGATTACATATCGGTTATCGCACGGCCAGGGGCAAGAGACCGCGTCGAACCAGAGGCGTTTGGCGGTTGCAAAGGTACGCTTTTTATTTGATATATTTGCCACATCGGCAAAAAAAGTGTACCTTTGCGGCTCATTAACCAAACGAGTATATAACTATGGCAGTAACGATAGTACCCATCAGCAAGAAGAAAGACATCCGCCGTTTCGTGCAGTTCGGCAACGACCTGTACAAAGACTGCCCGCAGTATTGTCCTCCGCTTTTCGGCGACGAGGTGGACACGTTCAACACGAAGAAGAACCCCGTGTTTGACGTGGCGGAATGCCAATTGTTCCTTGCGATGCGGGGGGAGAGGATAGTGGGCCGCGTGGCCGCTATCATCAACCACCGCGCCAACGAGCACTGGGGGGTGAAGAAGGTGCGCTTCGGCTGGATAGACTTCATTGACGACAAAGAGGTGTCGCGCGCGCTGTTAGACGCCGTAGCGGCCTGGGGGAAAGCCAAAGGCATGAACATCCTGAACGGTCCGGTAGGCTTCACCGATCTTGACAAGGAGGGTCTGCTCATCGAGGGCTACGAATACCTGGCCCCGTTAGCCTCACTGTACAACTACCCATACTATGCCGAGCATCTGGAGGCCTACGGTCTGACGAAGGAGAACGACTGGATAGAGATACAGATATATCCGGGCGGGGATGTGCCGGAGCGTGCTGCGCGCATCGCCAAGATAGTGGCGCAACGCGGTCACTACAGCGTGGCCAAGGTGCGCAACGTGAAAGAGCTGCTGAAACGCTTCGGCTACAGCTATTTCGACGTGATAGACCAATGCTACCAGCAACTGTACAACTTCCAGCCCCTGACGCAGCGGCAGAAGGAATACTACAGCAAATACTACTTCTCAATACTGAACTTCGACTTCGTGACGCTTGTCGTGAACGAGAAAGACGAGATTGTGGGCTTCGGCATCGGGATGCCCGACATCTCGGAGGCCTGCCGCCGCTGCGGGGGCAAGTTGTTCCCCTTCGGTTGGTATCATCTGCTGAAGGCCCTGAAGGCAAAGAAGATGGAGCACTTCGACCTGCTTCTGATAGGTGTGCGTCCGGACCTGCAGGGGACGGGCATCAACGCCATGATTATCGCGGAGCAGTATCCGTACTTCCTGAAATACGGCATCAAGACGGTGGAGACGACCTCCATCATGGAGAGCAACTGGAAGAACCAAGCCAACTGGGAGATGTTCCCCCACAAGCAGCACAAGCGCAGACGAGCCTATGCAAAAGAAATTTGAGCAGGCATCGGCGCATCTGTCGGTCTGGCTACGGTCGAACGGCATGCGTCAGACGCAGGAGCGTCTGATGGTGTTAGAGCAAGTGTGCACCTACGACAGGCACTTCACAGCCGACCAGTTGGCTGCCGACCTTGAGGGGAATCATCTGTCGCTCGGGACGGTATATAACTCGCTGCAGCTCTTTGAGCAGTGCGGTCTGATACACCGTCTGAACCCTGCGCAGGGAAGCCGCCGCTCGGAGTATGAGTTCACCTTCGGCAACGACCACACGATGCGTTTCCTCTGCACGCGCTGCGGCCGTGAAGCAAGTTTCCGCGACAAGGCGATAGAGAGCATCTTGCACGAGAAGCGATTCAGCAACTTCAGCATGGACAACTTCGTGCTGACCGTGTACGGCACCTGCAAGGTGTGCCGCTCGGGCGGAAGGGGGAATTGTTGATTGGGGGAATTGAGGGAAGAGAGACGCATCGGCATGCGTCTCTACAGGAGGGGAGGGATTGTGAAAGGAGTGACACTAACCAAACATAATGACTACTAACTGAATATAATGATTATGAACGATTTTCTGAAATATGCACGTAGCATGGGCATGAACACCATGCACGTGGAAAACGCCATGCAAGCCAGTGCTATGCAGGCGGGGGCTATACAGGCCAATGCCGGCTACATCTCCCCTTCCATTCTGGAAGAGCGCCAACTGAACGTGACGCAGATGGACGTGTTCTCACGCCTGATGATGGACCGCATCATCTTCCTCGGCACGGAGGTTAACGACTACACAGCCAACGTGATACAGGCGCAACTGCTGTATCTTGACTCGGCCGATTCGGACCGCGACATCTCGCTCTACCTGAACACGCCGGGCGGCAGCGTATATGCCGGTTTGGGGATATATGACACGATGCAGTTCATCAACGCCAAGGTGGGGACCATCTGCACCGGCATGGCCGCTTCGATGGGGGCCGTGCTGCTTGTGGCAGGTGAAAAAGGCATGCGTGCCGCCCTCCCCCACAGCCGCGTGATGATTCACCAGCCGATGGGCGGTATCCAAGGACAGGCCAGCGACATAGAGATAACAGCGCGCGAGATACTGAAACTGAAAGACGAGCTGTACCGCATCATCGCCGACCATAGCGGCCAACAGATGGAGCGCATCGTGACCGATGCCGACCGCGACTACTGGATGACGGCCGAAGAGGCCCTGCAGTACGGCATGATAGACAAGGTATATCGCAAGAAGTGATGGCAAAGAAAAGCAACAATCAAAAACCGCACTGCTCGTTCTGCGGACGGGAGACAGACAACCTGCTGCAAGGAATGGACGGCGCCTACATCTGCCCCGACTGTCTGCAACAGGGCAACCTGATACTGCAAGAGATGGGTTGGACACAACCCGTCAAGGAGGCAAAGAAAGAGGAAGACAAGGCGCTTGACATGGACAGTCTGCCCAAGCCCGAGCAGATAAAGACATTTTTAGACCAATACGTCATCGGTCAGGACGAGGCCAAACGCTTCCTCTCGGTAGCGGTATATAACCACTACAAGCGTCTGCTGCAGCCGGTGAGCGAGGACGGCGTGGAGATAGAGAAATCGAACATCATCCTTGTGGGCCCGACCGGCACCGGCAAGACACTGCTTGCCAAGACGATTGCGAAGATGCTGCAGGTGCCTTTCACCATCGTGGACGCCACCGTGCTGACGCAGGCGGGTTATGTAGGCGAAGATGTGGAGTCGCTGCTCTCGCGCCTGTTGCAGGAATGCGACTACGACGTGAAGCAGGCGGAACGCGGCATCGTCTTCATAGACGAGATAGACAAGATAGCGCGGAAGTCGGACAACCCGAGCATCACGCGCGATGTGAGCGGCGAGGGCGTACAGCAGGCGCTGCTCAAGCTGCTGGAAGGCAGCGTGGTGAACGTGCCGCCCCAAGGCGGGCGCAAGCATCCGGAGCAGGAGTTTGTGCACGTCAACACCCAGAACATCCTCTTCATCTGCGGCGGCGCCTTCGACGGCATCGAGCGCAAGATAGGGCAACGGTTGAACACGCAGATGGTGGGGTTCGACTCGGTGGGCCAGCGCAAGCGCATCGACAAAGACAACCTGCTGCAATACATCGCCCCGCAAGACCTCAAGTCGTTCGGTCTGATACCCGAGATTATCGGCCGTCTGCCGATTCTGACCTATTTGGAGCCCCTCTCGAGAGAAGCGTTGCGCAATATCCTCACCGAGCCGAAGAATGCCATCATCAAGCAATATGTCAAACTGTTAGCGATGGACGGCGTGCGACTCAGGTTTGAGCCTGCCGTGCTCGACTATATCGTGGACAAGGCGATGGAGTACAAGCTCGGCGCACGCGGTCTGCGGTCATTGGCGGAGACGGTGATGATGGATGTGATGTTCAAGGTGCCGTCGGAGCATCCCGCCGAATACACGGTGACGCTCGACTACGCCCGCCGGAAGATTGAGGCCGCTGACATGATACGGTTGAAGAGCGGGGTTTGAGGAGACCCCCCTTTAGTTCCCCCACAGGGGGAAGAGGTCCCGCCCCCGTAAAGACGCGCCGATGGCACGTCTTTACGGGGGCGGGAATAACCGATAAGCCTGACAATCAGAAGTACTTGGTTTCGGTGCCGAGGATGCTGGTGAGCAGGTTGTTGGCCAGACGGCTTGCACCGAAGCGGAAGTTGCTGTTGTTGAGCCAGTCTTTGCCGAGCAGTTCTTTGACGATGGTGTAGTGCTGCACGGCCTCTTCGGTAGTGCTGACGCCTCCTGCGGGTTTGAAGCTGACCTTCACGCCCGTCTTCTCATACCAGTCGCGTATGGCGAGGCACATGACATAGGTGGCCTCCGGTGTGGCATTCACAGCAATCTTGCCGGTAGATGTCTTGATGAAGTCGGCACCGGCCTGCATGGCGAGGAGGGATGCGTTGTAGATGTTCTCCGCAGTCTTGAGGTCGCCCGTCTCGAGGATGACCTTCATGTGGACGGGAGCCTTGCATGCCTCTCGCAGTTCGGAGAGTTCGTCATAGACTTCCTGATAGCGTCCTTCGAGGAACTTGCCGACGGAGATGACCACATCAATCTCGGTGGCACCGGCCTGAATGGCGAGCAGTGTCTCGGCAACCTTGACCTCGATGAAGGTCTGTGAAGCAGGGAATCCTGCGCTGACGGCCGCAATGCCGATGTTTTCCTTCAGATATTCGCGTACGGTAGGAACCATAGCCGGATAGACGCAGATGGCTGCCACGTTGGGAATACCCGGGTAGGCTGCTGCGAAGCCGTTGACTTTCTCGGCCATGGTGCGCACCTTGGCGACGGTGTCGTTGCCATTGAGCGTGGTGAGGTCAATCTGATGGAGGCACTGCTTCCAGACTTCGGGGTTGTTGTTTTCGGCAAAACGACTGTCGAGTATGTTCTTTACCTCGGCCTTCACCTGCTCGTCGGTGAGGTGGCGGTCGTACTGTGCAAAGAGTTCGTTGAATTTGTCCATATTATTACATTGAATGGTTGGTTAGTTCTTCGTATTGTTGAGCCGGGCGATGATGGTCTCATTGCCGATGACATGTTCGCCTATCTCGACAAACATCTCGGTGTCCAAGGGGAGATACATGTCCACCCTGGAGCCGAACTTGATAAAGCCCAGATGGGAGTTGCGCAAGGCATGTCCTCCAGGCTTGGCATAGGTGACGATACGTCGTGCCATGGCGCCTGCCACCTGGCGGATAAGAATCTGTACCTTGGAGGGAGTCTCTATGACGACGAGCGAACGCTCGTTTTCGGTGCTTGACTTGGGGAGCCATGCTCCCTTGTGCCGGCCGCTCTGATGTTCGGAGCGCAGCACGACGCCCTCGACAGGATACCAGTTGGCGTGCACATTGAAAGGCGACATGAAGATGCTGATCTGGAGGCGCCGCTCATGAAAGACCTCGTCCTCGTCGGTGGGTTCGATGACGACCACGCGTCCGTCGGCCGGTGCGATGATGAAGTCAGGGTCGTCCACCTCAAGGACGCGCACAGGGTTACGGAAGAAATAGGTGACGAAGCAGAGGAGCAAGGCCGTGATGACGAGCGTGAGCGCAAAGCCCCAGTGGGGGAAATAGAGATAGGCCGGCACATTGACGACAAAGATGAGCATCACCAGAAAGATGATGATGTTGCGGCCTTCTCGATGGATACGGGGACGTTTCATGGATGAAGAGAACAGACAATAGTCAAGTTTGAGTCGGGGGGGATTAGAGGGTTGCCGCCCACTGGTCGTAAGGCATTTGGGCGAGCATGTCGGCAGCCTGGTCGAGTCCCTGCTGGAGTTTGCTGCCCAGCATCATGCGGAACATGACGGGCAAGTCGGTCTTGACGGTGAGACGTATGCGCGTGTCGCGGTCGGCGACCTGCTTGAGCTGTATCCAGAAATTAAGGGGAATGGGGCTGTTGTCGGCTCCGAACTTGACGGTCTTTCCGGGTTCCCGCTCGAGGATGCGGAGCATGATTTTCTGCCCGAGTCCGTCCACCTTGAAGCGGACGGTGTCGCGGTCAAACTCCATGTCGCGGACCTTGTCCTGCGGAATAAGGTCTTTCACGCGTTCGATGTTAGAGAGGTCGCTCAAGACGGCGAACATCGTATCGGCCGATGCCGGGGCCGAAGTGATTTTGCTCTCGTATTTTATTTCTGCCATTTCTCGGGGTCTTTCTGCCAGTTGTTGAATATCCGGAGGTCGTCTTCATCGATATATCCGATGTCCACGGCTCGGCGGGTGACGGCGAAGAAGTTGGTGAGTGCCGTCAGCTCCACATCGGCCGTTCGGAAGGCGGCAGCCGTGTGGAGGAGTTCGTAGTTGAACAGCGCCACGACTCCGAGGACGGGGCATCCGTTCTTGCGGATGGCATCAACGACCTTGAGCGAGTTGGCGCCGATGCTGACCTGGTCTTCGATGACGACGACATTCTGGCGGGGGCGGAGGTCACCCTCTATCATATTCTCGAAGCCGTGGTTCTTGGGCGTGGGGTGCACATAGACGAAGGGGAGACCGAGCACTTCGGCGACCATCATACCGATGGCGATGGCATTGGTAGCGACGGCCGCTATGACTTCGACGTCGGGATACTGTTCGATGACGGCGCGTGCCATCTGGACCTTCACGGCGGTGCGTATCTTCGGGTAGGAGAGCACCTTACGGCTGTCGAAATAGATAGGCGAGCTCCAACCGTTAGCCCATTCGAAAGGATTCTTGGGCTGCAGTTTGATAGCTTTCACCTGCAGCAGTTTGGCGGCAACATAGTCTTGCAGAGGTTTCATAAGGCAACAATTATTAAGGTAAGTAGGACAATGTACTATTTTTCAAGATGCAAAGATAAAGCGAATATTTCAATCCTGCAAAGGGGATTCGCATGTTATATAACATGTTTTTTGTTGAATTGGGGAATTGAGGAATTGAGGGACTGAGATTTGGCGAATTGAGGAATTGTTTAATTGGGGAATTGTCCGGGGAGAGAGGCGGTTTTGCTTTCGTAGTGTTTCATTTGCCTGTCGGCGGTGTTGAGCAGGTCTTCGAGACGGCGCACATCCTTCATGCTGACGGCGAGCCGGAAGGTTTCTTCCAAAGCCTGTTTCTCCTGCTGCGAGAGGTAATAGGCATAGGTGCGAGTGCCGTTGAGCGTCACTTTCAAGCGGTCGGCCTTATGGGCGGAGACGAAAGCAAGCAGTCCAAGGGAGGAGGGTTCGTCGAGGGTGAGTATCTCGTGACGTCCTTCCGCCTCGAAGGCATGGTTGGAACCCCCGGCACGGAAGACCTCGTCTCCGACGGAGAGGGTGACGGCCTGCTGGTTGACGGGTGCAGCGCCGTAATAATAGGACTTGGCGGCAACACGCATGTCCTCGTTGACGTAAGCCTGAAGGAAGCAGCGGTTGGTGTTGCGGCCGGTAGGCAGGAGTTTGTGGACATAACGGCCGTAGTTCTCATACTCGCCGTTTTTCTCGCGGTTGAAGCCCTTGACGAGTTTGTCCACCTCCGGCAGAAGGGGCTGGAGGAGCGAGTCGGCATAAGCTGCCGTGCGGCAGGCCTCTATGTAGGTAATGCTGTCCATCAAACTCTTGGCCGCTCGGCGTGCATCGACCTGGCGGGGATAGAGCAGGTGGACGGTGTCAAGTTGCATCTTGGCGGCATTGAGGCTGCCTGTCTGAACAAGGGTGCGAGCCTCGTCCACGCGTGCAAAAGCGGCGTTGCGCTCGCGCTGCTTGGTATTGCAGGAGAGCACCGTGAGAGCGACAAGGCAAAGAAAAAGGATACGTTTCATAGGGTTTGAGACAAGATATGAAGCAGTTGCCCAGGGTGGTCGGCCACCGCCCACGGGCTGTATTGCAGGAGGGTCGAGCGGGAACAGAATCCCCAGGTGCAGGCGACAGCGGGGAGTGCGGCGTTGTGTGCCGTGAGCATGTCCACGTCGGAGTCGCCGATATAGACGGCCGTAACGGCACGGGTGACCGGCTTTTGCGCAGGCAGAGAAAGTTCAGAGGATGCGATGAGCGTTAGGATATCGCTGACAATCTGCGGGTCAGGTTTCCGCGGACAACCTTCGCGTTCGCCGAGCACGACATCGAAGACATGGGGGAAATAGTGGTTGACGATGTCGGCGGTGGCGGCCTGATACTTGTTGGAGGCGACAGCCAGACGCCAGCCGCGGCTCTTGAGGGCTGCGAGGAGCTCGGGAATGCCCTCGTAAGGGCGGGTCTGCACCTTGTTGTGCGCGTTGTAGAACGGCACGAAGGCTTCGCGCAGACGCAACACCTCCGCCTCGGAGCGCGCTTCGGGCGGCAGAGCCCGCTCGATGAGACGGTTTACGCCGTTCCCCACAAGACGGGGATAGTCTTCGGGCGTATGCAGAGGATAGCCGAAGGCGGCCAGGGCATGGTTGCATGCCGCGCCGAGGTCGGCAATAGTATTGAGCAGTGTCCCATCGAGGTCGAATATAGCGAGTTTCATGACAGACAGCAGGGATTCGGTTAGGGAGCACAAAGGTACGGCTTTTGCGGGACATTTACAAACGGGGAAAGAGAATATGGAGGAAAATCGGCGGGGGTATTGCCGGAGAAAGAAATTATTTGTAACTTTGCGGCGGAAATCTGCGGAGTGCATATATTGCCGTTCTGAAGCAGCCAAGATGCTGCATTGATGCAGCATAACGGCAGAGATTATAACGACAAACAATTAACACTAACATAAACACAACAAACCATTATGAAGAAAAGTTTCATTTTGTTGTCGGCAATGGCTATGATGCTGTTGACGGCATGTAACAAAGACCTTCAGAAGCCTGAAGACCTGACAGTAAATCCCGACCCGCTGACGGTAGTAGGCGGAATGGTGAACGCCGACATCACGGGCAGCTTCCCCGAGAAGAAATTCGTGAAGAAGGGCGTGCTGAACGTGACCCCTGTGCTGAAATACGGCGAAGAGGAGGTGGTAGGCGAGACCGTTACGTATGTAGGCGAGAAGGCCAAAGAGAACGGCAAGACCGTGAACTACAAGAACGGCGGCAAATACAGCCAGCACTTCAGCTGCAAGTATGTACCGGCGATGGCGAAATCGGAGTTGTATCTCCGCTTTACGGGCAAGGTAGGAAAGAAAGAGTACAACGACATTCCTGACATGAAGATTGCCGACGGCATCATGGCTACCGCCCAGATGGCCAGTGCGAACGACAACAAGGGAGCCGTAACGCCCGACAAGTTCCAGCGCGTGATTCAGGAGATGCAGGAAGCCGACATCAAGTTCCTCATCCAGCAAGCCAACCTTCGCAACTCGGAGACGCAGAGCGAGGCCGTGAAGAACCTTCAGGCCGCCATCAAGGATGCGAACGACAACGAGCACAAGGCCATCAACAAATTAGAGGTAAGCGGTTACGCATCACCCGACGGTGGCGAGGCTCTGAACGAGAAGCTGGCCAACCAGCGTCAGAAAGCTGCACAGCAGTTCCTGCAGAAGCAGATGAAGAAAGACAAGGTGAATGCTGCCATCGAGAGCAACATCACGGCAGAGGACTGGGAAGGTTTCCAGAAGCTGATGGAGAACTCGAACATCCAGGACAAAGACCTCGTGCTGCGCGTGCTGAAGATGTACAGCGACCCCGAGGAGCGTGAGGCCCAGATAAAGAGCCTGAGCGCTGTATATAAGAACATTGCCGACGACATTCTGCCCGCCCTGCGCCGCAGCCGTCTGATCCTGACGACCGACCTGATTGGCAAGAGCGACGAGGAAATCAGCAAACTGGCGAAGGAAGACGCTTCGCAGCTGAGCCTGGAAGAACTGCTGTATGCCGCATCGTTAGAGAGCGACAAGAACGAGCAGGCCAAGATCTACAAGAAAGCCATCGACCTGTATCCGAACGACTATCGCGCCTACAACAACCTCGGCATGATTTACTTCGAGGAAGGCAACACGGCTGAGGCCCGCCGCTGCTACAGCAAGGCCCTTGAGATTGAGCCGAACAACGCGAACGTGAACTACAACGCCGCTATCGCCGCCATGGCCGAGGGTGACATGCAGAAGGCCGAAGAGTACTTAGGCAAGGCTGCCGGCACGGACGCCGACCTGAACGCCGCTATGGGTACGTACTACACGATGAAGGGCGACTATCAGAACGCGAAGAAAGCCTACGGCACAGCCGCTACGAACAACGCCGCCGTACAGCAGATTCTGGACGAGGACTATGCAGGTGCCCGTCAGACGCTGGCCAACGTGAAGAACCCGAACGCCACAACCTCGTATTTAGCCGCCATCGTAGGTGCCCGCACCAACGACCGCGAGGCAGTATATAGCAACCTGCGCACCGCCATCGAGAAAGACGGCGAGATGAAGGCCAAAGCCCAGACAGACATCGAGTTTGCGAAGTTCGCCGAGGACGAGACCTTCCAGGCTATCGTGAAGTAATAAGGTTTTGACAATCGAAGGTCAAAAAACGTAGAAAGTCGAAAGCCTGATATGATTCGACTCAACGGATGGTATCAGGCTTTCGGCTTTTTTGATAGCCCCCCCCCTATTGAGGAATTGGGAAATTGGGGATTTGGGGATTTGGAGAATTGAGGATTGGGGAATTGATTTCCATGCGGGCGGGAGACGCACCAGTGGTACGTCACTACGGAGCCGGAGGGAAGGGATGAATGCGGGTGAGCAAAGACAGCGATTGAAAACAGGAAGAAGGACAAGAAAAAGGAAAGAAAGATATGTCGATACTGTTTCCACAAGTAAGAGAACCACGGGGCTGGGACTTCCGGCCCCGATATTATGACCCCGAAAAAGAAAGGCGCAAAGAACTATTGGAGAAACGGCGCTTAGAACGGGCAAAAGAGACGGGAGAGAAGGATGGTGAGAACAGCAGGACGGAGAGAAAGCGGGAAGAGCATTACACCACCCTGCACCGCGGGTCGTTCCGCGAAGCACATGAGGCCAACTTCCAGATGAAAGACAAGGCACGAAGCAAATCAAGAATAGCCTTCTGGTTAGCGCTGCTGGTGATGCTTGTGTTCTGCTTCTACTGGCTGATGTAGGAAGCGGAGAAATATAGAGTCTATATTAGAGATTAGAGTCTATAGACAACAGATACAATTGATACAATAGCTACTTCGCGTTTTATGGATATTATACATTTGTTGCCGGACAGTGTAGCGAATCAGATAGCGGCGGGCGAGGTGATTCAGCGGCCTGCATCGTGTCTGAAAGAGTTGGTGGAGAACTCGCTTGATGCGGGAGCGAAGACCATCCACGTGATTGTGCGTGATGCCGGTCGGACGCTACTTCAGGTGACGGACGACGGCAAGGGTATGTCGGCCACAGATGCGCGTATGGCATTCGAGCGTCATGCGACCTCGAAGATAGCCAAAGCCGAAGACCTGTTTGCACTGCATACGATGGGTTTCCGCGGTGAGGCGCTGGCCTCGATAGCCGCAGTGGCGCAAGTGGAGGTGCTGACCCGCCGCGCCGAAGACGAGGTAGGTACGCTGGTAGAGATAAGCGGTTCAGAGGTGGTAAGGCACGAGCCGGCGCAGACAGCAGTGGGGACATGCATGAAGGTGAAGAACCTGTTCTTCAACGTGCCTGCCCGGCGCCGGTTTCTGAAAACGGACGCGACGGAGCTGCGGAACCTGATAAACTGCTTCTACCGGATTGTGCTGGTATATCCGGACGTACACTTCGTGCTGGTAAGCGACGACGAGTTGCTGTACGACCTGCCGAAGTCGAGCTTGAAGCAACGGATAGAGGCCGTGTTCGGCCGGACGATGCGCAACGGCATCGCCTCGCGCTTAGTGGACGTCAACGCGGACACAGCGGCGGTGCGTATCTTCGGCTATATCGGTAAGCCGGAAGACGCTCAGAAGCAGGCGCAGCAATACTTCTTCGTAAACGGGAGGTACATGAAGCACCCCTATTTCCACAAGGCGGTGATGAGTGCGTATGCCGGCATGCTGGCGCCGGACCATAATCCGTATTATTTCCTGTACTTTGACATCGAGCCGGATGCGATAGATATCAACATCCACCCGACGAAGACAGAGATAAAATTCGCGGACGAGCAGATGATATGGCAGATTGTACTGGCTGCGGTGCGCGAGAGTTTGGGGAAATTCAACGTGACACCCTCCATCGACTTTGACCGCGAGGGAGAAATTGAGATGCCACAGGCAGGCAGCGGACGCGGCGATGCAAAGATGCCACAGGTGAGCATTAACAGCAGTTACAATCCGTTCAAGCGGGCAGAGACGAACTACGTGCCGGGCAATTGGCAGCAGTTATATCCTTCGGCGGAGGAGCAGCGGCAAGAGACAGCGGAGAGCGAGCAGCGGCTGTTTGCGCCGGACCTGAGTCAGGCGACACCTTATCAATATAAAGAACGATATATCCTGCTGCCGGTGGAGACGGGTCTGCTGACCGTGGACCAGCATTTGGCGCATACAGCGGTGCTGTACAAGCACTTCCGCAAGCAGCAGGCCGACAAGCAGGGTGTGAAGCAGCAGGTGTTGTTCCCTGAGGTGCTGGACCTGAATGCGGCGGATGCGACACTGCTGGTGCAGATACAGGAGGAGCTGGAGTATGTGGGGTTTGAGATATGCCAGTTGGCACCCAACTCGTTCTCGGTGGATGCCGTGCCGGCGGAGTTAGGCGGCGGCAACCCGCTACGGACGTTGATAGGCATCTTGCACGAGCTTCAGGAGACGGGAGGAAGTACGCGGGAGACCTGGGAGCAGCGGATAGCACTCTCATTAGCAGAAGACGCGGCGATAAAGCGCGGAAAGGTGCTGCAGGAGAGTGAGATGCGGGATTTGTTAGAGCGGCTGTTCGCCTTAGAGAACTACCAATATACACCAGGGGGGAAGCGGATCTGCAGCATCATAAGCGACGAGGAAATGGAGCGGAAGATGAAGTGAGGCTTTTAAGGGCGGCAAGGACAATAAGGTCCTTAAAGTCTTTAAGGTCTATAAGGTTCATAGAGTCTATAGACCTTGAGGACGACAAGAAAGAACCAACAAGAAAGAAAACAAACCATACAGATATGAAGAGAACATTGATGATGACCATGGCGGTGACGCTGGGTATGATGCTGGGCGGATGCGGCAGCAAAAAAGAGGCTGTGACGCTGACGATTCTTCACACGAACGACACACATTCGCAAGTGGAACCCAAGGCGGACAACGACCGCGGCGGCTATGCCCGCCGGATGAGTTACATCACGGCTGAACGCGAGCAAGACCCCGAACTTCTGCTGCTTGACGCGGGCGACTTCTGGCAGGGAACACCGTACTTCAACTTCCTGCACGGGCGTGTGGAGGTGGATGCCTTGAACCGGATGGGTTATGACGCCGCGACTTTGGGCAACCATGAGTTCGACAACGGCGTGGACACGTTAGCGGCAGTGCTGCGTGAAGCGAAGTTCCCGATAGTATGTGCGAACTACCGCGTGGAGGGAACTCCGCTTGAGGGCATCGTGAAGCCCTACATCATTGTGAAGCGCAAGGGCGTGAAGGTGGGCATCATCGGTTTGGGCGTGAAGCCGGACGCACTGATAGCGAAGGAAAACTTCGCGCCGGTGGTGTGGGAACACCCGTATGCGGTGGCAAACCGGACGGCTGAGCGTCTGAAGAAGAAAGAGGGTTGCGACGTGGTGGTCGTGCTGTCGCACTTGGGCACGGAAGTAAGTCACGGCGACACGGAGGGTATATGCGACCGTTCGTTGGCAGAACAGAGCCGGAACATAGACGTGATAATAGGCGGGCACACGCACAAGGTAGTGGAACATCTGACGGTGCAGAATCTGGACGGAGAGCCTGTGGTGCTACGCCAGACGGGGAAGAGCGGGGTGAACATGGGAAAACTGACGCTGACGATAGAATAAGCAAAGCGGCGGAAAGCGGCCGTTGGATTGACCGAAAAAACTGTTAGACAAGTAATATTTGCATAATTCAACTATTTGTAGTAATTTTGCCCCGTTTTTGTGCGAGTATGCCCAAACAGAGAAAAGAAACAAACGTTTAACCCTATAAAAACAAGATGCTTATGTCTGAAATTGAAAACAAAGTGAAGGCCATTATCGTGGACAAACTCGGTGTGGACGAGAAAGAAGTGACCATGGAAGCGAACTTCTCGAGTGATTTGAACGCCGACTCGTTGGATACCGTAGAGCTCATCATGGAGTTCGAGAAAGAGTTTGGTATCTCTATCCCTGACGAAGACACGGAGAAGATATCCACCGTAGGTGACGCCGTGAAATACGTAGAGGAGGCCACGAAGGCCTGATTGCGTTCTGACAAAGAAAGTGCTGCTTGCGTCCTCCGCGAGGGGGACGTGAGCGTTTTATAGTATCTTCATTAATGGCAAACAGATTGATATGGAACTGAAAAGAGTAGTAGTGACGGGACTGGGGGCGCTGACGCCGATAGGCAATACGGTGGAGGAGACATGGGCAGCCATGCAGGCGGGCGTAAGCGGTTCCGCTCCGATAACGCATTTTGACGCTTCGAAGTCCAAGACCCGGTTTGCGTGTGAGGTGAAGGGTTTTGACCCTGCATCGTTTATTGACCGCAAGGAATTGAGGAAGCTTGACGCCTACTTGCAGTATGCGCTGCAGAGTGCGCGTGAGGCGATGAAGGATGCGGGATTTGACATGGAGAAGGAGGACAAGGACCGTATGGGCGTGATCTGGGGAACCGGCATGGGCGGTCTGCGTACGTTTGAGGATGGCATGATTGACTTCGGCCGAGGTGACGGCACGCCGTATTTCAGTCCGTTTTTCCTGCCGAAAGTGATATGTGACATGTCGGCCGGTCAGTTGTCGATACAATACGGTCTGCGTGGTCCGAACTACGTGACGCTGTCGGCATGCGCAAGTTCGAGCCATGCTATAGCGGATGCTTTCAACCTGATACGGTTGGGCAAGGCCGATGTGATGATGACGGGCGGCAGCGAAGCGGCTATAACGGTAGCGGGCATAGGTTGCTTCAACTCGATGCATGCTTTGTCGCAGCATAATGACAGCCCGGCGACGGCGTCTCGTCCGTTCTCCGGCAGCCGCGACGGGTTTGTGCTTGGCGAAGGTGCCGCCTGCCTGATACTGGAGGAATATGAGCATGCCGTAGGCCGCGGCGCGAAGATATATGCCGAATTGGCGGGTGCGGGTATGACGGCTGACGCCTATCACATGACGGCTCCGGACCCCGAAGGGCGCGGTGCGCTGCGCGTGATGCAGGAAGCACTGCTGGACGGCGGCATAAGGCCGGAGGACGTGGACTACATCAACACGCACGGCACGTCCACGCCGCTTGGCGACATCTCGGAACTGAAGGCGATAGCGGGGCTGTTTGGCGAACATACCTACAAGATGAACCTGAGTTCGACAAAATCGATGACGGGTCATCTATTAGGCGCAACGGGCGCAGTAGAGGCCTTAGCCACGGTGTTGAGCATCAAGCACGGCATCGTGCCTCCGACCATCAACCACGAAGACGGTGACGACGACCCGCAGATTGACTACAGGCTGAACTTCACCTTCGGGAAGGCGCAGGAGCGTGACATCCGGTACGCGCTGAGCAACACCTTCGGCTTTGGCGGCCATAACGCAAGCCTGCTCTTCAAGAAGATTTGAATATGCTGATAAGCAAGTTGATAAACAGGATAAGGCTCATTCGGGAAAAGAAAGAGCCTTATTTGTTTTGGAAGGAGCTGTTAGGCTATGAGCCGAAGGAACTGACGCTGTATGAGCAGGCGCTGACGCACCGTTCAGCAAGCCGGAACAGCAACGAGCGGCTGGAGTATTTGGGTGATGCGGTGATAGGTCTGACGGTGGCGAAGGTGCTGTACGAACTATATCCGAAAGCGGACGAAGGCTTTCTAACGCGTGCGCGTGCGAAAGTGGTGTGCAGGGAGCATTTGAACCGCGTGTGCCATGAGTTGGGGATAGACAAGCGTCTGACGACGGGCTCGCCGGTGAAGCGGAACACGGAGAACATCTACGGCAACGCCTACGAGGCGTTAGCGGGAGCGATATACATAGAAGCGGGCTTCGGACGGGCGGAAGCGTTTGTAAGACGGACGCTGGCCGGCAAGGAGAGCGTGCTGCGTCATCTGGTGGAGAAGGAGTCAGACTTCAAGTCGCGTCTGTTAGAATGGGGACAAAGCCGGCAGAAGAGCATCGTGTTTGAACAGACGGAAGAGCGTTATGACAGCCGCGAGGACAAGCACGTGTTTGTCTATCGGGTGTTAGTGGACGGCATAGAGGCGGCGCAGGCGGCAGGTCATTCAAAGCGTGAAGCCCAGCAGACAGCAGCCCGGAAAGCGCTGAGAGCGGCCCGATAACGAAACCATCCAACCATATTTTCCGGCTATTCGTCCTATGAAAACGGCAAGGCCGCAATAAAAATATGTTTTACAACATAAAAAGGCGTACCTTTGCAGTCAGAAAGAAGAAAACCAACCAAACTATAAGGTATTAATCATGTTAACAGCGAAAATCGGTGAGAATGCAGGCTTGGTCTGGAATGCACTGCAAGGCGGTGCTCTCACCACGGAAGCTCTGAAGAAAGCTACAAAACTGAAAGTTGCAGACCTTAATCTGGCTTTAGGCTGGCTCGCCCGTGAAGGCAAAATCAGCTTTGAGATATCAGAGAAGGAAACCATCATCAGTCTGCTCTAAGACGGCAGTCTGAAAGCAGAGGTGCGCCGAAGCGCACAAACAGCAGGGACGGTATGGAAAATACCGTCCTTGCTGTGTTGGTCGGGAGATTGGGTCAGAGTAGTTGGGAGAGGGCATCGTAGTAGCGGGGCGAGACAGGTACGGCCCTTACCTCGGGGTTGTCCAGTTCGGCGAGGATAATGCCGTCTTTGTCGCGGCGGAGGACCTTGACGTGCTGCGGATTGACATAATAGGAGCGCTGGCAACGGACGAGCCCGTGCTTGGCAGCCACCGCTTCGAGCGACTTCATGGAACAGCGGAGCATATAATCTTTGATGCGGTTGCCTTCGACATAGCGCACAACGACATAGTTTTCGCGGGCCTCGACACACAGGACAGCGGAAGGGGCGACGACGAGTTTGAGTTTGCGGGTATTGTCGTAGAAACGCATGAGGGATTCGTCATCAACCGTTTCATCGCGCTCGCCAGCGATAAAGACAGCGAGGGAGAGGATGATATAGGGGAAGCAGAGGACGAGGAGGAGGTAGCCCAAGCTGTAGCCCACTGCAGGGAAATAAGCATAAGCGCCATGGGAGATGAGGGTCATATAGAGGCCGGTGAAGAAGGCGGCAATGACAGTTTCGGCCACACACCAGAAGGTGTAGAACATCCAGTTGAGGCGGAGAAGTTTGCGCAGCACAAAGAGGAGATTGCGAAAGACGGCCAGAACCGCCATGAGGATGGCGGAGACCATCAGGAGGTTAAAGACATAGATTTCCTGTCCGGCACCGAGAAAGCGGACTATCGACTGGGGCTCATAGAGGAGCACGAAGACGAGGAAGAAGAGGGGCAGGCCGACGTAGAACCAAATCTGCGTAGTCGGACGGTAGAAGATACGCGGAATCTGTCGCATAAGAGGATGTTTTTAGTCACTTTTGACGATGTGACAAAAACGGAGAAAGGCGGATTTCGTCACAAATAAGCCGTTTTAGTCATCATTCAACTATATTCCGTCAAAAATCATACCATACCGTCACCATCTTTTCATGGAAGAAGGAGAAGGGCGTAATTTTGCAGCGTCGAAAGACAGACATAAGCAAACGTTTTTATCACCAGAACCCTTAAAGCCTATTCACTATGGACAAGTATTTGCAGAAATCGGTAAACGTACGGATGAGCGACTTCGACATCATCGCCGAAGCATTGCTCGGAAGACGGCGCAGGGCCCACGCGACCCAGGAGCTGCGCAGATGAGGACAACATGCGAGGAATGAACGCAAGAAGAGAGACTTCGCCGGAAGGCGGGGGCTCTCTTTTGTTGTGAAAATGTGGAATTGGGGAACTGGAGAATTGTGGAGTCGGGGAAGTGCGGAGGCGGTTAGCCATGCAGATGCGAGACGCGCAGATGGCACGCCTCTACAATGTGAATCGGAAACAGAGATGCCCTGCAGGCAGAAGAAGAAAGTTTATACGTTCTGCTCGGGAGCGGGCATGATAAGACAAAGGATGAGGTAGAGAATCAGTCCGGGGAAGCCGGCCAAGAAGACCGAACAAGCAGCATAGATGACGCGGACAAGCGTGGGGTCGATGTCCATGTACTCTGCAATGCCGGCGCATACGCCGGCCAGCATCTTGTTGGAAGATTTACGAAGTTTCTTTTCCATAACGGGATTGTATTAAGGGCACTTCTAAAAATTCCACGTTTTTAGTTTAGCCCGTTTAGTTAATAAATTTGGCACTTTTATACTGCTTTTGGGTTTCTCTCGGTATCTTGCTGACTTTCACTCAGTCACAATGCCCGCATTGCTCCATCACTTAAGCCAGCAATCTACACAAGATAAATCCCAAAATCAGCATAAAGCAATTTTTAGAAGCGCCCTTAAGGATGAGTTCAATTCAGGAGAGAGGGGAATCAGCAGGACGGCTGGGCGTCGGCCCCGCCTGAGAAGCAGAAGACGGTGGAGACATGGCCTTCGAGACGGAGGACGACATAGACCTCGCCGCCGAGGCAGCATACTGCGGGCGAGAGCACATCACCGAGGCGCGCCGGAACCTTATATTCGATACGGACCCGTTGCACAACGAAGCCGTCGGGCAGAAGTTCGAGCGCCATGCGGAGGTACTCAGCATTGTTGACATGGCGGTTGTAGTCGATATCGTTGTGACGAACAGGAATATCGGGAAGCGTGCAGAAGTCGTGTTGCGGAATGACGATACGCCGCTCGGTGTATTCCATTGGCACAGGCGGCTCGAGGCAGACGCTGTGCTGGACATCTTCGGGAACCTTCTGCAGGCGGCCTGTGGCCCTGTTGACGAAAGCTCCCATGCCCCAGCTGACATAGCAGGGCCGGTCGTCGGCATCATAGATACAGGTGTTGCGCAAGCCAAAGAGGGCATTGACCTCATAGACGGAAGTGGTTACGCGCAGGTCTTCGCCATAGGAAGGGACACGGAGAATGTCGAGCTGCCGGTAGGCGAGCAGCTGGCCCATACCGTTGTCGCGAAAGTAGTTTTCAAAGACAGGCTCGGAGCGGAGCCACAGTTCGGAGCAGTCCTGCATGGTCTGCATCACGCGGTAGAGTTTCATCCGGCCGTTTTCATCGCAGGCACTGGGATAGACTTTGACAGGAAGGGAGTACATTTCGTATCAGATGTTAGAGGCCGCGGTTCTTGCGGACCGGCGGGGCGATAACAGGGTGCAAAGGTACGGAGAAATTCGAGATCTCGCAAGACACAGCTGGGGACCGCCTCCCAATATATATGAACTCATGCCCGTCGCACTCTCCTTCCAAGAAAAGAGGAAGCATAAGTCCGGCAATTGTTGTATCTTTGTGACAAAAATGGTTTATGGTTATATCCGCGTAAGTTCTGACAAGCAGACGGTCGAGAATCAGCGGTTTGAAATCAAAAGGTTCTGCGAGAAAAAAGAGCTGTCCATTGACGGCTGGATAGAAGAGACCATCTCAGGCACCCAAGCGTACAACAAGCGGCAATTGGGCATGCTGCTGCGGAAAGCACGAAAAGAGGACGTAATCATCTGCTCGGAGCTGTCACGGTTGGGGCGGTCGCTGTTTATGATTATGGAGATACTGAGTATCTGCATGAAAAAAGAATGCCGCGTGTGGACGATAAAGGACAACTACCGCTTAGGAGATGACATACAGAGCAAAGTGCTGGCTTTCGCTTTCGGCCTTTCAGCGGAAATAGAACGCAACCTGATCAGTCAGCGGACCAAAGAGGCCCTGGCACGGAAACGGGCGGAAGGCGTAGCACTGGGACGGCCTCAAGGAACGCAATCGCGGCAATGCTCCTACAAACTATACAAAAAAGAAAAGTTGATTCGGGAACTGCGTGCGAAAGGCGTGTCTTTCAGGAAAATCGGGGACAGACTGCATGTCAGCAAAAACACCGTGTGCAAGTATTATCATACCTTCATGGAAACCGACTGCAGAGAGCATCAGCCGACAGAGCCTTCGAGGCTGACCTGAAGAAGCTTCTGAGCTTCCACGGCGAACTCCATCGGGAGTTTGGTGAGCACCTCCTTGGCATATCCGTTGACGATGAGTCCCACGGCATCCTCCGTGCCGATACCGCGCTGGCGGCAATAGAAGAGCTGGTCCTCGCTGATTTTGCTGGTGGTGGCCTCATGCTCGACCACAGCCGTCGGATTCATAATCTGCATGTCGGGGAAGGTGTGCGCTCCGCATCGGTCGCCCAGCAGGAGCGAGTCGCACTGGCTGTAGTTGCGCGCCCCTTCGGCATCGGGAGAGACCTTGACGAGGCCGCGGTAGGAGTTCTGACTGCGGCCGGCAGAGATACCTTTGGAGATGATGCGGGAGGTGGTATGACGGCCGAGATGAATCATCTTGGTGCCCGTATCGGCCTGCTGGCAGTTGTTGGTGACCGCCACGGAATAGAACTCCGCACTGGAATGGTCGCCCTTGAGGATGCAGGAAGGATATTTCCACGTGATGGCGGAGCCTGTCTCCACCTGCGTCCAGCTGAGACGGGCGTTTTCGTGGCAGAGGCCGCGCTTGGTGACGAAGTTGTAGATACCGCCACGGCCTTCCTTGTCGCCCGGATACCAGTTCTGCACCGTCGAGTACTTCACTTCGGCATCTTTGTGCACAATGATTTCGACAATAGCCGCATGGAGCTGGTTCTCGTCGCGCATAGGGGCGGTGCAACCTTCCAGATAGCTCAGATAGGCCCCTTCGTCGGCAACAAGCAGCGTGCGCTCGAACTGGCCGGTGTTGCCTGCATTGATACGGAAATAGGTGCTGAGTTCCATCGGACAGCGCACTCCTTTGGGAATATAGACAAACGAGCCGTCGGAGAAGACGGCCGAGTTGAGCGCCGCATAGAAATTGTCGCCCACTGGCACGACCGAGCCGAGGTATTGTCTTACGAGGTCAGGATGCTCGCGCACAGCCTCGGAGATGGAGCAGAAGATGATACCCTTCTCGGCCAGCGTGGTCCGGAAAGTGGTCTTGACAGACACCGAGTCCATAACGGCATCAACCGCCATATTGCCGGCCAGCGCGGCACGCTCTTCCAGCGGTATGCCGAGTTTGTCGAAGGTTTTCATCAGCTCCGGGTCTATCTCAGTCTGCTCATTCTGCCGTGTCTTTGGGGCGGCATAATAAGAGATTGCCTGAAAATCGATATCGGGAATGGTGAGATGCCCCCAAGCCGGCACCTTCATGGCCTGCCATTTGCGGAAAGCCCGCAGGCGGAAATCGAGCAACCAGTCGGGCTCCCCCTTCTTGCGGGAGATGAGCCGTACAACGTCTTCGCTGAGACCGCGGGGGATGATGTCGGTTTCGATGTCGGTAGTGAAGCCATACTTATAGTCGCTGCCGGTGATGTCCTGTATGATTTGCTCTGCCATATCGTGTATCGTGCGTTTCTTGTGGGACTGACTGCTTGTCCGGAAAAAAACAGAGCCATCTTGCAGACGGCTCTATTCTGGAGGTACCTAGCAGATTCGAACCGCTGTCCCCGGTTTTGCAGACCGGTCCCTAACCACTCGGGCAAGGTACCCTGTTTGCACTTTTTCAAATGCGGGTGCAAAGGTACAGCAAGTTTTTGGATTGTGCAAATTATTTACGAAAATCTTTTTGCAGCAGGGGCGTCCCGCCGTGCGGAGGGTCATGCGGGGCAGAGGCCGGCATCGCCTGCACAAAAAGAAGAGTGCTGAGGCGGCCTAAAATAAAAAAAGAGTGCTGACGCACTCTTGAGGAAGTTGCGGAGGATGGGATCGAACCAACGACCTTCAGGTTATGAGCCTGACGAGCTACCACTGCTCTACTCCGCGATACATCTTACGGATTGCTCCAGAGGGAGTACTTTCCGTAAGCGGGTGCAAAGGTACGGCGAAAATATGACATACGCAAGAGGGAATGATTTTTTCTACAAAAATTTGGCGGAATGATATATTATTTTTAACTTTGCGGCATGTAAGCGTCTTGTGTTGACGCGCTGGCGGAAGCAACCAATCAACTTAAACAATACCCAATATGAGAAAGACAATTCTGATAATGGCATTGGCAGTTGCAACAACGGCCGGTGCACAGTTGGTGAATGTGAAGAGCGTGGAACGCATTCAGATTCCTGAGAACACGGAGATGAAAGTGGCTGGTTTGAGTCCTGACGGCAGTTGTCTGCTGCTGACCACCCAGACCAACAAGGGTCTGCAGAAGTATGACCTCGCCACCGGCACCACCGAGGTACTGAGCACGGAAGAAGGAGCGGGCTACAATCCGCAGATTTCGGCCGACAACAAGCAGGTGGTGTACAGGGAGACCTCTATTGACAAGCGCAACCTGCGCCGTGCGACACTGGTACAGCGTTCGCTGCTGACAGCCGACCGCAAGGTGCTGCTGAAGGGGAGCCGCGACCTGAACGGTTTTATGATGCGCGGCAACACGCTGATGACCGTGAACCGCAAGAAGCTGGCTGTACGGCCGATGACGGCAGAGAAGGCCGTGGAAGCCCCGATGGTGAGCATCAGCAACATGCAGCTCATGCTGACGGAGAACGGCAACACGCGTATGCTGTCGCCCAACGGCACTGACAAGAGCTACATCTGGCCCAGCATCTCGCCCGACGGCCGGCATATATGCTACTACGTGGCGGGCAACGGCTGCTATGTATGTGACCTGAACGGCCAGAACGTACAGTATATCGCCCGCGACTGCCGCGCCGCCAAATGGTTAGACAACAACACGCTGGTAGCCATGGCCGACCAGGACAACGGCGAAGTGCTGACCGCTTCCGCCATCGTGGTATATAACCTGCAAGGACAGATGCAGACATTGACTCCTGCCACCATGATGGCCATGTATCCGTACGCCTCGGCCGACGGCAAGCACATCGTATGCTCCACGGCACAAGGCGAGGCCTACATGATAAGCCTTGAATGATTCACCTTATATCACAGAATAGTATGAAACACAGACTTTTTACGCTGGCGCTCGCTGTGCTGAGCGTCGCGGCTCTCGGGGCGAAAGACCTGACGGGCATCCGCATATATGTAAATCCGGGACACGGCTCATTCGGTCCGAACGACCGTCCGATGGCAACGATTCCCTTCCCCAACCTGAAAAGCACGGGCATGCCCGATACCTGCGGCTTCTACGAGACCAACACCAATCTGGTGAAGTGTCTGTACCTTGGCAAGCGCTTGGAGCAGGCCGGTGCAACGGTGGTATATTCGCGCACGGCGAGCGGTCCGTGGGACTATGAGAAAGTGAATGGCGAATATACAGGCTATTGGTGGTACATATCCGACACCAACCCGGCCACTCATCCTAATACGACAGCATACAACCAGCGGTCCGACTACACGAAGTACAACAAGAACTTGAGCGAAATATGCGAAGAGGTGGAGCAAGGCAACTTCGACCTGTTCATCTCGGTACACTCGAACGCCAACGACGACGGCACCACCACCAACTATCCGTTGTGGCTATACCGCGGCTACGATGCTGCCGAGAGCGACTTTGAGAAGACATGCAAGCAGATAGGCGGCACGATATGGCCCTACCGCTATGAGATGATGGCTACAGGGTACGACCCGGCCAGCGCCTACTCGCTGACGAACATGAACCTGCGCGGCGACGTAAACTTCATGGGCAGCGGCAGCAACAGCACCCGCTCGAACGGCAAGACTTATTACGGCTACTACGGCGTACTGAAGCACGGCACCCCCGGCGGTCTGTACGAAGGTTATTTCCACACCTACCAGCCTGCCCGCCACCGCGCACTGAACGACGACCACTGCCAGATAGAAGGCTACGGCTACTACCGCGGCATCATCGACTGGTTCGGTGCCGACAAAGACACGAAGGGCTACATACTGGGTACCGTGAAGGACCTGCATGAGAAAATCAGCAACCGGCTGTTCACCTACAGCCCAAAGACGAACGACCAGTGGCTGCCCTGCAACGGTGCAACCGTAAAACTGCTGAAAGACGGCAAAGAGATAGCCTCCTACAAAGTGGATTCATTCTACAACGGTACGTTCTGCTTCTACGATCTGGAACCGGGCAACTACACATTAGATGCCTCATGCGAAGGCTACAAGCCGCTGTCGGACACCTACAAGACACCCGTGAAGGTGGAGGCCAACAAAGTGACCTATCCGATGATTTATTTAGAGAGCGAGAGCTACGAGCCGCCGAAAGTGGTCTATACCGACTATCCCGAACCCGAGATGCCGGATTATGCCGGCGTAGCAGGCAAGTATGAGATGCAGCAGGCTTTCACCGACAAGGCAGCGGAAGTGCTCACCGGAAAGAAGATACACCGCGTGCTGATGCAGAGTGCATCGTCGATGTTCGTCCTCGCCTTTGATACCGACGAGAAGGGATATATCTACCAGATAGACCCCCAGACGATGAGTGTAAAGCAGGCCGTGTCCACCGAAGGAATGACCGGCGAGCTGCGTACCATCGGCGATATCGCCCTTACCGCAGACAGCATACTGATAGCCTGCAACTACACGGAGACCCAGTACAGCGATACCTACGTAAACGAAGACAGCAAGACGGGCAAGCGCGGCACCTTCCGCGTATATACGTGGGACGACCTCAGTGCCGCACCGAAAGAGTTGTTCAACTCGCAGTACAGCGCCAACTGGTATGGCGGCAACATAGGCAATTCCATGACAGCAAGCGGCGCTATGGAAGACCTGACCATCATCACCACCTGCCCCACCCGTTCAGGCTCGGGCGTGCTCCGTATGGCCGTCTTCCAAGTAGCCGACGGACAACTGGTAAGCACGATGCGCAACCAAGACCCCAACAATGCAGAGCTTCCGCTCACGCTGCCCAACTACGGCTGGGACCTTCAACTCAAGCCCTCGCCTTTCACCAAAGGCAACTTCCTGCTCATCGGTTCTGGCACAGGCATCCGGGACATCACCCTCGGTGCGGACGCCCAAGCCCCGATATACAACAGCCGTAGCGCCTTTGCCGCCAGCGGCGCCACCTTCCTGCGGTATGCAAAGCATATCCTCATGGCCGTTCCCGTAACGGAAGAAAGCAAGAATGCAGGTGTCGCCTTGTATGATGTGACAGCGGGTTTAGACAAGGCCCGTCTGATAAAGACGACCAACAGCCGTCTGGAGGCCGCCACCGCCGAGTACACACTGGCCGCCGCCACCGTACAAGGCATGGATATCAGCCTGTGGCTGCAGCGGGACGACAAACTGAGCAACATCACGACCATCGGCATCAGCCAGCCTATAACGGCACACATCAACGCCTACGGTCTGAAGCTGGCATCGACAGACACCACCTACACCTTCAGCTACACCGCCAACAGCGCAGCGGAGAGCACGGCTATCGTATTCTACCAGAACGGGCAGGAAGTAGGCAAAGTGGACGTTGAAGCAGCCGCAAAGGGCAAGAACACCGCCGTTATCCGCAAGGAGCAGATACCCGGCTTCACAGGTACACCTACCACATGGGCTGTTGAGCTGACGGGTGAAGCCATCGGCAACTGGGGACAACTGCACGGCCAGCCGAAGGCTGATATAGGCATGTCGCGCATATTCAACGCTATTGACAACAATCCGGAGAACGCCACGTTCCAGCATATCTATTTGGCTGACTATGTACGCAACAGCGCCAACAGCGGTCTGTATGCCGTCAACCCCGACTACACGTTTGCAAACACCACACCTATGCTGGGCGGCAACGCGCTGTTCGGCTGTCTGTACCGTATAGCCGTGGATGCAGAAGGATACGTATATCTGCCTGACTGGACCGACGGCAACTCGGGTGTATATATCGCAAATCCTGCCGACTTCTCCAGCTTCCCGAATATGTTCCAAGGCACACGCGACGGCAACGGCGTCATCAGCAACAACGGAGTTAACGTAGGTTCTTCCACACCAGCTGTACACGTTTATGGCAAAGGCAAAGACACAAAACTCATCGTTTATAACGAAGACCCGGGCTCAACGCTGGTGACAAACGGTTTGTGCATCTACAACATCGGTCAGGAAGACGGCACGATAAAGCGTACGTGGGACACGGCTCCGTCGAAGGTGCTGAGCATACCCGGCCAGTTGAATTCGGAAGGCAACGTATTAGGCATTGAGCGCGGCATCTGGGTAAGCCAGAACCGCACGAAAGGCAACAATAACGCCAGTGCCACATCGCTGCAGTTCTTCGACTGGGATGGCAACCGGAAGTTCTCGTCAGCCGCAGAACCTTACAAAGACATCATCATCGGCTCGGAAGGTTCGGCTTTTGCATTGTCAGCCGACGAAAAGATGCTTGTACTGAACGATGCCGAGCAAGGCTTCATGGTGTTCGACATTGAATGGCAGAAGGACAACACTCCCGTGCTGACCTTGCGCTATACCTACAAGCACGGTTACGGCGTCAACAACAACAATGCGTTCCGCCAGTTGTCGTTCGACTATGCAGGCAACCTGATAGCCACCGGCGACCCTGGCTTCTACGTATTCAGTATGCCTACCGATAATAACGTTACCGTTGTGCCCGCCAACAGCAGTCTGACCGTAGAGAAGCCGTTCAGCGGTCATGTGGAAGGCGTTCTGCTTGACAAAGACAACGCCACTTTAAGGAGAGGCGAGACGCTGACGCTGACGGCTACCGTAGAGCCTGCCGAGGCAGCCAACAAGAATGTGACATGGACATCCTCCAATGAGGCAGTAGCCACCGTAGAGAACGGCATAGTGAAAGCCGTATCGGAAGGCAAGGCCACCATCACCGTGACGACCGAAGAGGGCCAGTTCACGGCCACCTGCCTCATCACCGTCAATACGCCTACCGGCCTGGAAGACCTGACCGAAAGCGGTGTATATTACAGCAACGGCATACTGTACAACCCCAACGGCCTTGAGCTGACCGTATTCTCCGTGAGCGGACAGCTGATTACTACAGGCAACAGCGACATCTACCTGTACAACACAGCCGCCGGCATGTATATCGTCCGCAGCAGTGATAACCGCTCGATGCGCTTCATCCGGTAACGCGATATTGAGTAAGTCAACAACAAACAAGGCTTCGGATTTTCCGAAGCCTTGTTTGTTGTTGATAGCAGGTTGCAGTGCGATGCCCTGCCGGAGGAATCACTTTTCGAAGAGTTTGCCGAAGTCCTCGTAGCTGACAGCCTTGGTCTCCAGCTTGACGATACCTTTGAGGGCGGCGTAAATCTTGTTTTCCTGCACGCGCTCTACGATGCCGCGCACCTGATCTTCGTTCTTGAGAGTCTCCTGTGCATACTGCGCAAGCATGGCATCATCCACGTTGCTCAAGCCGTACTGCAGGAATTGCATACGCGTCATCTCTTTGGCGTAGGCTTCCACGTCCTCTTTCTCCACTTTGATTTCATAGGCGGTAGCAAGCTGGTCCTTGGCAAGCTGCCACTTGAGGGCTTCAATCATCTGCGGGAAGTCGCGGTCCACCTCTTCGGCCGTCATCTTCTCGTTGGAGGCAAGCAGCCAGCGCTTGAGGAAAGCTTCGGGGAACTGCAGCCCGTCCATCTTCTTGAGGATGGCGGCCTTGGCATCCAGACCGAACTTGTAGTCGGCATCCTGCGTAAAGTTGCCCTTAATCTCCTGACCTATGCGCTCGCGGAAAGCAGCCTCATCGGCGATGTTGCCTTCGCCATACACTTTGGCGAACAGCGCGGCATCCACAGCAGCCTTTTCGTGACGCGTGATGCTCTGGATCTCAAAGGTGAAGACGTCAGCCAGACCGGGCACATCCTCTTTCTTGACACCGAGCATCGAAGAAATCTCTGTCTCATTGGTGTAGGCCTTCTTGGGATTGAAAGTGATAATGTCGCCCTTCTTGGCGCCTTCAAACAGTTTCTTCTGCTCATCATCCTGCATGTAATCGGGGGAGAGCACGGCATTCTCTTTTACGAGACCTGCCTCTTTTTGCTCGGTCATCGTGCCTTTCAGCATATCGCCTGCCACGTATTCGTCCACCTGCACGTAGTTGCCGAAACGCTGTGCGTAGGCCTCCACCTGATTCTGCACTTCCTTGTCGGTCACCTGGATGTCGTAGTAGGTGAGTTTGTTCTTTCCATTGAGTTTGGCATCAAACTCCGGCGCAAGGGCGATGTCGAAAGCGAAGGAGAAGGTGGTGTCCACATCCCAGTCGATGGCGGGTGTGGCCTCCTCATCGGGCATGGGCTCGCCGAGAATGTTGAGTTTCTGCTCTTTGATGTAGTTGAAGATGCCGTCGTTGATGGCACGGTTCACTTCCTCGCCGAGTACAGCTTTGCCGTACATCTTCTTCACGAGGCCGGCCGGCACCATACCGGGGCGGAAGCCCGGAATGTTGGCCTTGCGGCGGATGTCTTTGAGTTGTTTTTGGACTTTCTCTTCATAGTCCTGAGGCTCAACCGTCACGGTGAGCTTTGCATTGAGCTGGTCAATGTCGGTTTTTGTAACTTGCATATTGTTGGATTGTTTGAATGTTCACATGTCTTCTGCGGGATGGTTATCTGTTCTGGCGTTTCCGTTCCAGTTCGTCCAGAATGATTTTACGGATACGCATGTGGGTGGGGGTAACTTCCACGTATTCGTCTTCCTTGATATACTCCAGCGCCTCTTCCAGAGAGAAGATGACAGGCGGGGGAAGCGTGGCCTTGTCGTCAGCCGACTTACTGCGCATATTGGTCAGTTTCTTCGATTTGGTGACGTTGATGACGATATCGCCTTCCTTGGCATTCTCACCCACCACCTGACCGGCATACACCTCTTCCTGCGGATAGATGAAGAAGCGTCCGCGGTCCTGCAACTTGTCGAGCGCATAAGCATAGGCAGTGCCGCTCTCCATGGCGATAAGCGAGCCGTTGGCACGTTTCTCTATTTCGCCCTTGTAAGGCTGGAACTCTAAGAAGCGGTGCGCCATGATAGCCTCACCGGCAGAAACGTTCATCACGTAGGTACGCATACCGATGATGCCTCGCGACGGAATCTGGAACTCGAGCTGCACACGGTCGTTGACCATCTCCATCTTGGTCATCTCGCCCTTGTGGGTAGAGACATATTCTATAATCTTGCCACTGCACTCCTCGGGTGTGTTCACCGTCAGCTGCTCCACAGGTTCGCACTTCACACCGTCAATCTCTTTGATGATGACCTGAGGCTGGCCGACCTGCAGTTCATAGCCTTCGCGGCGCATGGTCTCGATAAGCACCGACAGATGCAATACGCCCCGCCCATAGACGTGCCATACGTCCTCCGTGGGATTCTTCTCCACGCGCAAGGCGAGATTCTTGTCCAACTCGCGCATGAGCCGCTCGTGGATATGGCGGGAGGTGACAAACTTGCCTTCCTGCCCGAAGAAGGGCGAGTCGTTGATGGTGAATACCATTGACATAGTAGGCTCGTCAATAGCGATGGGTTTCAGCGGCTCCGGATTGTTGATGTCACAGATGGTGTCGCCTATCTCGAAGCCGTCGATGCCTACCAGTGCACAGATATCGCCACTGCTGACGGCATCGGTCTTCTGACGGCCGAGCCCCGTGAAGGTATGCAGTTCTTTGATTTTGGTCTTGACCAGCGTACCATCACGTTTAGCCAGCGTCACCGCCATGCCTTCCCGCAGTGTACCACGGTGAACACGCCCTACAGCGATACGGCCCACATAGGGACTGTAGTCAAGCGACGTGATGAGCATCTGAGGTGTGCCTTCCAACTCTTCGGGAGCCGGAATATACTCGATGATGGCATCCATCAGCGCCGTCAGATTGTCGGTCGGTTTGCGCCAGTCGGTGCTCATCCAGCCGTTTTTGGCACTGCCGTATATTGTCTGGAAATCCAATTGGTCGTCAGTGGCATCGAGGTTGACCATCAGGTCAAACACGGCTTCTTGCACCTCGTCGGGGCGGCAGTTGAGTTTATCCACCTTGTTGATAACCACAATGGGTTTAAGATTCATCTCCAAGGCTTTCTGAAGCACGAAACGTGTCTGCGGCATGGGGCCTTCGAAAGCATCGACCAGAAGCAACACGCCGTCGGCCATGTTGAGCACACGCTCCACCTCCCCGCCGAAATCGGCGTGACCCGGAGTGTCGATAATGTTGATTTTGTAACCCTTGTACTCGATGCTGACGTTTTTGGCAAGGATGGTTATACCGCGCTCGCGCTCCAACTCATTGTTATCGAGAATGAGCTCGCCTTTCTGCTCGTTGTCGCGGAACAGATGGGCGGTATAGAGCATCTTGTCAACGAGTGTGGTCTTGCCATGGTCCACATGGGCGATAATGGCTATATTCCGAATCTTTTGCATAGTATAAACTGCCTGTAATCAAAACAGCCTGCAAAATTACGAAATTCCGGTGACATACGCAAACAGGAAAGCGGCCTTGCCCGCTACAGGCATTCTCACCTGCCTGTCAGGGCGGCCAGCAGGCAACGGCAACCCTTGTAGATGTCGCTATAGGCAGCCTCGAAATCGCCCGTGTACCAAGGGTCGGCCACATCCCGCTCAGAGCCGGCCCACTGCATCAGCAGCGACACCTTACGGCCAGGGTCTTCGCCGACAAGCAGGCGCAGCAGACGCAGGTTGCTGCCATCCATACAGACAATCCGGTCATAATACCGATAGTCGTCACGCGTCAGTTGCCGTGCCGAGCGATGTTCAAACGGGATACCCTTCTGAGCCAGTTTGCGGCGGGCAGGCGGATAGATGTCGTTGCCTGTTTCTTCCGCGGAGACGGCGGCGGAAGCAATCCGGAAGCTGCCGGTGAGACCGGCTTCGCGCACCAACTGCTTCATCACGAACTCTGCCATTGGCGAGCGGCAGATATTGCCATGGCAGACAAATAGAATACGAATCATGACACAGAGAGAATATGAAAGGTGGAATCAGACAAGAAGAACGGGGAGATTCTTTCCACAGGAATCTCCCCATCTTCCAAAGTATTCATACCGGCTATTGTGCGTCTTAAATCCAGCGCACGTAGCAGAAGTCCATGCGGTGGGGCAGGTCTTCATTCTTCGGGAACATACGGAAGGCAAACTTCATGCCACCCGCATAGTCGAGCTGGTAGTCGTTCTCGAAGCGCAGACGGCTGCCTTCGGCTTTCACGAGTTTGAGTTCTTCTACCTCATAGAGTTTGTCGTTGTTGTGCGTAGAAGTGCGCACGGCCACCAGTTCCACTCCGATACCTTTGTCGTTCAAGCCTTTTGTATCGAGCTCGACAGCCAGATGGAAGGTGTCGCCTACGTTGGGATTATGCAGCATGGCCTCCGGCATATTGACTTCCGTCACTTCTATCTCGTCCCAGTGGGCGGCGATATTCTCTTTCCAAGCAGCAATCTCGCGTGCTTTGCGGTAGTTGTCGGCCACGAGCCAGCTGTGGCGCTTGGCCTGCTTGTTGTAGAACTTGGCAAAGTAATCGTCCATCATGCGCTTTGTGGTAAAGCGGGGCGTGATTTTGGTCACGGAATTCTTGATTGTCTGTATCCACTCGGGACTATATCCCTTCGAGTTGCGGGCATAGTACATCGGGATGATTTCCTTCTCGAGAAGCATATAGATAGTGGCTGCATCGAGCTGGTCCTGATGGGCCTGGTTTTCGTAGGTACGCTTCTCGGTGAGCGCCCATCCTGCACCTTCCACGTAGCCTTCGAGCCACCAGCCGTCAAGCACGGAGAAGTTGAGCACGCCGTTCATCTGGGCCTTCTCGCCCGATGTGCCGGACGCCTCCAAGGGGCGGGTCGGCGTATTGAGCCAGATATCCACACCCGAAATGAGGCGCTTGGCCAGACGCATGTCGTAGTTCTCAAGGAAGATGATTTTGCCGAGGAACTGAGGCATACGGCTAATCTCGATGATGCGTTTGATGAGTGCCTGTCCTCCGCCGTCGGCAGGGTGAGCCTTGCCCGTGAAAAGGAATTGCACGGGGCGGTCGGGGTTGTTGACCAACTTGTCCAAACGCTCCAGGTCGGTGAAGAGCAAGTGGGCACGCTTGTAGGTGGCGAAGCGTCGGCCGAAACCGATGATAAGGGTTTCAGGGCGTATCTCGTTCACTGCACGGACGATACGTGCGGGATCGCCCTGACTCTTCATCCATGTGTCGCGGAATTGCTCACGGATATAGTCGATGAGTTTGCGCTTCAGCTTCATGCGGGTCTCCCAGATTTTCTCTTCGGGAAGATTGTTGAAGGGTGCCCACATGTCGAGGTTGGACTGGTCTTTGTACCACTCCTTGGGGAAGGTCTCGAAATAGACCTTCTTCCATTCGGAAGCGGCCCAAGTGGGCATGTGCACGCCGTTGGTGACATAGCTCACGTGAAGCTCTTCGGGGAAATAGCCAGGCCATATAGGCGAGAACATCTTCTTCGACACCTCGCCGTGGAGCCAGCTTACGCCGTTGACTTCCTGCGAGCAGTTGCAGGCAAACACCGACATCGAGAACTTTTCCTGCGTGCCGGGGTGCTCGCGCCCCATATCAATGAACTGTCCCCACTCAATACCCAATTTGGCCGGATACTCGTTCATATATTTATAGAACAGGCCTTCGTCAAAGGTATCATGACCGGCGGGCACAGGCGTATGGCAGGTATAGAGCGAGGAGCTGCGCACCACCTCCATGGCCTCGTTGAGCGTGAGCCCTTCGGCCACGAGGTCAACCAGGCGCTGGATATTGATGAAGGCGGCATGTCCTTCGTTGCAGTGATAGACATCTTTGGTGATGCCCAGTTTCTTCAGGGCCAGCATACCGCCGATACCCAGCATAATCTCCTGCTTGATACGATTCTCCCAGTCGCCGCCATAGAGCTGATGCGTGATGGAGCGGTCCCACTCGGAGTTGAGGTCGTTGTCAGTGTCAAGCAGATAGAGGTTGATACGTCCTACGGCAACCTTCCAGAGGTAAGCATGCACCTCGCGTCCCGGATAGGGGACATCGACCACTACCGGAGTGCCGTCGCTGTTCTTCATCTGCTTGATAGGCAGGTTGGAGAAATTGTGCGCCTCATAGTTGGCAATCTGCTGGCCTTCGGGGGAGAGGGTCTGCGTGAAGTAGCCGTAACGATAGAGGAAGCCGACGGCCGTCATATCCACGTTGCAGTCGGAAGCCTCCTTGAGGTAGTCGCCTGCGAGAATGCCCAGACCACCGCTGTATATCTTCAGGATATGGGCGAGACCGTATTCCATTGAGAAATAGGCTATCGAAGGCTTCTTGGGGTCACGCTTCTCATCCATATAGTCGCGAAAACGCGCATAGGTAGCATCCAACTGCTCCATGAACTGCGGGTCCTTGCCCAGCTGCACCAGCTTTTCGTAGCTGATGGTATTCAGGAGCACAATCGGATTGGACTGCGCCTTGTGCCATGCATCGTTGTCAATGTGCCGGAATATGTTTTTTGCATCTGAATCCCACGACCACCACAGGTTGTAGGCTATCTCCTGCAGTTTCTTCAAGTTCTCAGGAAGGTTCTGATGTACATCTATCTCCTTCCAGTTTGTCTGATTGACATTGCTTACTTTGATTCGCATAATGATTTGTATTTATATAATTTGTACCTTCTTATTTCTCTTCTTCCGTCTGCGTCATTCTCCTGCTCCGAGGTATTTACAAGGCTCTGCAAGCCGAGGATGCCACAAAAAGCGGCGCAAAGGTACGAAAAAAATCTCATTCCCTAAAACTTTTATTATCCACCCTCGGGCAAACGCATCAAAAAAAGGCAGCGCCAGCCGAAGGAGAGAGCGGGATTATCGAGGGAGAGAAGTTACTCTTCGGGAAGGGCGGCCCCGATAGTATAGAGGCTACGGCCTTTGTAAGCCGCCAACTCGTCGCGCGGAGCCGTCTGCGCCGTGATACGTTTCTCTTTTATCCCTTGATTCTTGCTCAGGTAGCGCACCAGGAAGCGGTTGTGCATATCAGCATAACGCAACACCTCCGTCTCCAGCGAGTCGGTGCCGTAATAGGCAACGGCGCGAGTCGGCAGACTGCCTTTGGTGCCGACAAGCGCTTTCACCCAAGCGTTGAATTCGCCATTATTATCCTTGATGGCACGTATCTTCTCAATGTCCATCAGCGTGAGGTTGCCTATGAGAGCATCGGCCTGCTGCTGTTGGTAGAAGGCCTTTTTGAGGTTGAAGACGGCCCGCTCTTCCACAGCCTGCTGCAGGTTGAAGCGCTGCGTCATCGTGAGTTGCAGATCTTCGCGCTCCTTCATCATCTGCGCGATGAGGTCAAGTTTGGCATACTGCTCCAGCGTAAAGTCAGGCAGCAACAGGTCGAGCGGCATCCGGGTGAGGTCGTCCACACGTATATTCTGCGCATTGGCCATCGCCACGAAGGGCGCCGCCGTGGCCTTGAGCAGCACATTGCCGATAGCCCGCCCTATGACCTTGCCCAGCGAGAACCTGGGCGAGCGCATGTCGCCCGTGACGGGCACTTCCAGGGCGATTTTGCCATTCATATCCTTCAGCAGGTCCACCGCCGTCTTAAGCGGCACCCCTTTCATCTCCGCCTCCAAGCGGTTGTTCTTGCGGCCGAGCTTCAGGTCATACAGGTCAATCTTCTCCATGGCGTCAATCACACCGTGGCGGATGGTGTTGTCGCTGTTCAGCGAGAGCGTGCCGCCCTTGACGGGATTGGCAAACATATACTCCACCCAAGGGGAGAGGTCTTTGAGCTGCACATTCTTCAGCATCATGACGATGCGGGAATTGCCGTGCTCGAAGTCGGTGGCTCCGCGCCAATTGGCCATCATGCTGCCGCCGCCCGGCAGGTTGCCCCGGAGCATGATATGGTTGTCGCCGCTCAGGGTGAGGTTGTCGGCACGGGCGGAGAGGGCCGTGACATCGTATTCGAAGCGCGAGAAGAGGGTGCGGTCGGTGTAATGCACGCTGGAGTGGTCCATACGGAAGGTGCGCACGAAGAGTTTGAGTTTCGGCGCCGGCGTGATGACGGGCGCTACTACTGAGTCAGAGCCATCGGCTACCTCCCGAAGCTCCCTGTCGGCGGGAGTCTCCACTTCGGTTGTTTCCTCCGTCTCTTTACCGAGCAGGCGGGATAGCGTAGTGCCGTCTTTACGGCGCAGGAAGTTGACATGCAGACTGTCCAACAGGACAGTGTCGAAGCGCATCGTCATCGTCTTGAGGTTAATATCCTCCACTCGCACCGCCATGCTGTTCATCGTGAGCACGGGTTGGCGCTCATCGTCTTTGATCTCCAGGCCATCCAGCGAGAGACTGCCCTGCAGACTCACATTGCGGATATCGTCCAACGAGCCGTGGGCCAGCACATGGCCGTCAAGCAGTGCGTTGAGGGATCGCACATTCACGTAGTCCTGCACGAGAGGCAGGGCTTGCGCCACATCGATAGCCCTGAGGTCGAGTATCAGAGAGTAGGCATTGCTCTGCATGTTGTAGGCACCGCGCAGGCGGAGGTTGCCGCCGTTGTCGGGCAGGTCGAGCGACAGGCCCGCATCGGTCTGCCCGCGTCCGAAGCTCAGGCCGGGCACCACCAGATTCACATTCTCCAGCGCCCAGTCGCGCTCCCGCTTGCGGTCGGCATAAGCCAGATGGCCTCCCCGCAGGCGGATGTCGTTGAGCGAGACACGCCACGACGAAGGTGTCGTATCCTGCACGGCGGCGGTATCGGCAGAGCGGAAGCGCTGCGGCAGGTCAGAAAAGTTGAAGCACGTGTCGTTGCTCCAAAGGTTGACGTCGAAGTCTGTCAGATGGATATGGCGCAGATACACATGCCTGCCTATCAGGCGCACCAGACTGATTTGTGCATAGAGTTCATCGAAGCGCACAAACTTGCCCACGGTGTCGGCATCGGTACAATGCAGGTTGCGTATCCTCACCGAGCCGGCAAACGGATTGACCAGCACCGAGCCTATCTCAACGCGCCGCCCTATCCACTCTTCGCTATGGCGCTCCGCCACATACTTCACCACGGGTGAGCCCGCCAGCATCAGCAGCAAGAGCAGACCCACAATGCAAGCTGCTATAACAAGCAGCACCTTTACAGATTTTCTCATCGTAACAACAGTTTCTTTTCTTTGCGGCGCTCCTGCAGGCGGTCGGCATACCACTCCATGTTGATTTGCTGCTGCAAGGCCTCGGCAAAGGTCTGTTTCCCGAATTCCGCCGCCGCCCGTCTGGCCCAGATAGCGGCGTTGTCGAGGTCGTCTGAGAGTTCAAGCGCCACCGCCGCATCGGCAGCTGCATAGGCCCGCACCAGCGCCACGGAAGACTCCCCTGCCGCCTGCTGCCAAAGGGCGGCGGCATCGGCAAAGCGGCGTCGGGTGAACAAGGAAAAGGCCTGCTCCAGTTGCGGATCAGCCGTATGGTAGATCCAGCGGTCTTCTTTCTCCCACTCGGGCACAAACTGCGCAGCAAAACGCTCCCCCATATAGGCCGCCATATCCAGCAGGGCGGTCTGCCTTTCGGGCAGCGCTTCCAATGCCTTGCCACGGTCGGAAGAGACGTGGTCCCAGAGGAGTGTATCGGCATAGGCGAAGACCTGACGGCGGCCGTCGGGCCAGTGGAGCGTCCAGTGGAGCGTGCCGTAAGCCTGCAGGTAGGCGTAGTAGCGTTCATTCTCGTTGAGATAGCTCTCCACACGGTCGTAGAGCACCACTTGGTCGAGGGCCAGGACTGCGTCGGAAGAGTAGTCGGTACAGAGTTGTGCCACCTGCTCCGCCGTCAGATAACTGCGATTGAAGAATGTGCCGCTGTTGGCAGAGATGGGATAGAGGCCTGCCGAAGCGAAGAGCCCACTGTCGTCGAAACGCTCAGCCACGGCAAAGAGCACCCGCAAGGGTGCTTGCGCAAGGTCAACATCGGCATGTCCTCCTGCCGAAGGGTTGCCATCCTGGAGGATAGCGTGGCCGAGGTCGGCCGGCTGAAGGACGGTATTGTTGACTATCAGCAGGTCGGTGATGCCGACGGGAAACTGTTTAGCTCCGGGTCGGAGCACGTCAATAGCGGTATGCCACTGTTGTGCACCGGCCGCAAAGACATACAGCAAAGACACTGTAAGCAGGAAGATACGTTTCACGGTATGCAGGGTTGCGGGTTTACAAGTTGCGTATGCGCCACTCCTTCGGGTAGAGGTTGTTGCAATGGTTGCCTATATTCTTCACGAAACCGAGGGGAATGCCGCTGTAGGTGAGCAGGAGGAAGCCGAAAGGCTGGTCGGGCAAGGTTACAGCTTCGGAGCGAAGGTAGCTTTGTGCCGTAGGGAGGTCGAGCGCCACCTGACGGAAGGCCTCTTTGCGGAAGTCTTTGGCCATTGCCAGCGCATGCTGAGGGGCCGGCGACTTGCCACGCATCTCGCCCACGCCGAAGCCCGTGGAGATACATGTCAGGCGTGTGGAAAGGAAGTCGATGAGCTCCTTGTAGCGCAGCGGATAGGCCAATGAGAAGCGGTCTTCCTGCCGGATGGCCCACTCCTCGGGATGCAGCAGCCAATTCCGCAGCTCCGCCTCGCACTCCACCGGCACGGCCGTCTTCTTCTTCTCGCCCTTGGTCCGCAGCGGCTGATAGGGCTCCTCATGCTTGCGGAAGGCGCAAATATAGAAGCCTTCACCCTGCACCTTGTGGGGATAGAAGTGGGCTCCCGTGGTGATTGTCAGATTCCATCCTGCCTTTTGCGGGAGGGGCAGCAGCTCAGCTCCGAGGCGGTCGCGTATGAAACAGGCGTTCTGCTCGTCTTCCTGCCCGTTGAAAGTGCAGGTGGAGTAGATGAGAATGCCTCCCGGGCGGAGGGCATCCCAGACATCCATAAGGATCTCCTGCTGGCGGCGGGCGCACATCTCCACGTTGCGCAGGCTCCACTCGTCCACCGCCTTGGCGTCTTTCCGGAACATCCCTTCTCCTGAGCAGGGTGCATCGACGAGGATACAGTCGAAGAGATTGGGCAGGCGCTCGCCGAAGTCACGGGGCAGGTTGTGCGTCACCACGGTGTTGCCGTTGCCCCACTTCTGCATGTTCTCGGAGAGGATGAATACGCGCTGGCGCACCACCTCGTTGCTCAGGAGGAGCCCCTCGGAGCCGAGGTATTGACTGATGAGGGTACTCTTTCCTCCCGGTGCGGCGCACAAGTCGAGCACCACGGCATCGCGCGGCACATAGGTGCGGAGCACCTCCTGCACATACATAGAGGAGGCTTCCTGCACATAGTAGCAGCCTGCATGGAACAGCGGGTCGAGCGTGAACTGCGGCCTTTGGGAAAGGTAGCGGCCGTCTTCGGCCCAAGGCACGGGCTGCGCGAGGGGGAGGCCTTCGGCGCGCAGGGCTTCTTCCGGCAGTTTGTCATTGAGGCGCACCGACACGGGAGGCTCCTGCTGCAAAGCGCGGCAGAAAGCATCCAGTTCGGCCCCCATCTGCGGGGCCATCAGGTCGATGAAGTCAAGCGGTAGCATACGGTAAAAGTCGCGGGCTTATGTTCCAGCCTGCAAAATTAGTAAAAAATATCGGATTCTACAAATGTTATTCGCGGGAAGGCGTCGGAAGGGGCGGTTGCTCCGGCAGGAAGAAGAGAGGGGCATATACTTATATATACTTATATATACTTTGTATATATAAGTGGAACACGGTGTAAACGGGGCATAGTCGTAACAAGGGCATAGAGGAGGCAGGGAGGGGATATGGAGGAGGCAGGGAGAAGGCATAGAGGGAATAGGAATAGGAATAGGAATAGGGAGAATGAGGGGAGGATGTTTGGGGAGAGGGGAGGATGTTTGGGGAGAGGGGAGGAGTTTGGGGGAGAGGGGAGGAGGTTTGGGGAGAGGGGCAGGAGGTTTGGGGAGAGGGGCAGTGAGAGCCATCTATCCAC
>JAFUEI010000019.1 GCA_017464025.1 Paludibacteraceae bacterium
GAAGGCAAGAAGACCATGACGGAGAGCACTGTTTACACGTTCGATAAGTGGAGTCCTGCCGTAGCAGAGGTAACGGGTGACGCTACCTACACAGCCGAGTTTACGGAGTCTGCCCGCGAGTACACGATTACGTGGGTTAACGGCGACGAGACGACGACTGCTCAGGTTGCTTACGGCGTAATGCCGACGGCACCGGAAGGCAAGAAGACCATGACGGAGAGCACTATTTACACGTTCGATAAGTGGAGTCCAGCTATCGTAGAGGTAACAGGTGATGCTACCTACACAGCCGAGTTCACGGAGTCTGCCCGCGAATATACGATTACGTGGATTGCAGGTGGCGAGCAGCAGACTGTACAGTTGCCTTACGGTATGCCGATAGTATCACCGGTAGCGATAGGCTATGAGGTCGTAAGGACTGATAGCATCTATACACTCACCGGTTGGACGCCGGCATTGGAAGCTATGGTAACGGGTGACCAGACCTACACGGCTCTGTATTCGCAGCGTGCTCGCGAGTACGATGTCATCTACATGGTTGACGGTGCTGAATACAAGCGTGTACAGGTGGCTTACGGAACCGCCATCCCGCAAGAAGCAGCTCCTGAGAAGAAGGGTCATACGTTCAGCGGCTGGAGTGAACTGCCGGCCACGATGCCCGCACAAGACATCACTGTAACGGGTACGTTCACGGCGGACATGTGCACTATTACATGGGTAATCCGCGGTGAGCAGACCGAGCAGCAGTTGGCTTACGGCAGCGTACTGACAGCTCCGATGATGATAGGCGAGCAGGTGGTTACCGCCGCCGGTATATATACGCTCACGGCTTGGAGTCCGTCGCTGCCGCAGACCGTAACGGGCAGCGAGACGTACTGGGCTGTATTCACCGAGACAGTACGCAAGTACAAGGTTACCTTCCAGTATGAGGACGGTACGGTAATACTGACCGACAGCGTGGCTTACGGCGTAGTACCCGAGTTTACGGGTGCAACTCCGACCAAGGAGCCCGATGCAGAGTTCACATACACATTCAGCGGCTGGAATCCCGTCTTCGAGGCTGTCATCGGCGACCAGACCTACACGGCACAGTTCGACAAACAGTCCATTGTGACGGGTATGGAAGAGACCGAGCAGACCATCGTGATAGAGAACGGCTGGATAAGGAACACCACCGACAGTCCGCTGTACATCTACAGCGTTGCCGGCCAGCTGGTACGCACGGTTGTGACGGAGATGAGTATGGACGAGCTTGGCCGCGGTACGTATCTGCTGACCAACGGTAAAGACACGCTCCGCTTCGTAAGGCCGTAAGGCATACGGAATATGCAACTTCAGGCGCTCCTGCGACAGCGGGGGCGCCTGTTGTGTTGCAGGGGATGTCGTTAGGCCGGTTTTTGTATCTCGGAAAAATGTGCTACCTTTGCGGTGGCATACGGCACGGTTGTTGCCGGTGTCTTATAGAACCCCAACGGAGAACATAATGAAACGGTTGTTGCTGACTTTTGCGGTTATACTGTCGCTTGCGGCAGTGCAGGCTGACGATGTGGTATATATGACGACGGACCTGTTCAAGAGCCGCGTGTTTGACTATACGAAGAACAAAGAATGGAAGTATCAGGGTGACAAACCTTGCGTGATAGATTTCTATACCACGTGGTGCGGGCCGTGCAAACGGTTGGCCCCCATCATGGAAGAACTGGCGGCCGAGTATTGCGACCAGGTGCACTTCTACAAAGCCGATACGGAGCGGGAGCGTGAACTGGCCTACGTATTTCAGATAAACAGCATACCGCAGGTGCTGTATATTCCGACAGAAGGGCGGCCGATATTGTTGAAAGGCTTGTATCCGAGAGAGACAATCAAGCAGATTATAGATAGCGAGCTGCTGAAGAAACAATGAGAAGCGGGCATGTGATGAGTGACCCGCAATGACCTGTCTCTAATATACGCGTTTCCGTGCAAGTAGAATTCTTTCTTTTCATAGTATCTCTGCTTTTCTTTGCGAGCATCCTGACCGACAAGGTGTCCAGCCGGTTGGGTGTGCCGTCGTTGGTGTTGTTCCTGTTAGTGGGCATGCTGTTCGGTTCGGACGGTGCAGGCGTTGATTTTGACAATGTGCAGGCGGCGCAAGGTCTGGGTTCGGTGGCGCTGTGCGTGATATTGTTTTCCGGCGGTATGGACACGAAGCTGAGTGACATCCGTCCGGTGGCGCGCGAGGGCGTGATGCTGTCCACCGTGGGAGTGCTGCTGATGACGGTGTTTACAGGTGTGGTGATATGGCTGCTGATGAAGTGGACACATGCAGGTGTGGAGTTAGCCCTGCCGACGGCCCTGCTGATGGCGGCCACGATGTCGTCCACCGATTCGGCATCGGTGTTCTCCATCCTGCGCGGCAAGGGTTTGCACCTGAAGTACAACCTGCGTCCGATGCTGGAGCTGGAAAGCGGTTCGAACGACCCGATGGCTGCCGTGCTGACGACGACAATGATTACGGTGGTGGCCGCAGGCGGGCAGCCCAACTTCTGGCTGTTGGGACTGACGATAGTGGGGCAATTAGTGATAGGCTTTTTGGCAGGTTTCTTCTTCGGCAAGTTTTTGGTGTGGCTGATGAACAAAGTGAACCTGCAGAACGAGAGTCTGTATCCGATATTAGTGCTGACAAGCTGCATCTTCATTTTTGCCGTGACGGCGTTTCTGCGCGGCAACTCGTTTCTGGCGGTGTATATAGGCGGACTGGTGTTTGGTAACTCGCGCTTCGCCCACAAACGGAGTACGGAAAACTTTCTGGACGGCATAACGTGGCTTTGCCAGCTGTCGATGTTCCTGACGTTAGGTTTGCTGGTGACACCACACGAGCTGCTGTCATGGAACGTGCTGCTGTTAGGTCTGGTGACGAGCCTGGTGATGATTCTGCTGAGCCGTCCGGCCTCGGTGCTGCTGTCGCTGGCGCCCTTCCGGGCGCTGCCGTTCAAGGCCCGTGCCTACGTGAGCTGGGTAGGGCTTCGCGGCGCTTCGCCGATATTGTTTGCCATCATGTGTTTAGCAGCAGGCGTACCCAATGCGCGACTGATATTCAACGTGGTGTTCTTCTGTACGCTGGTTAGCCTTCTTGTACAAGGCATGTCGCTCGGGCGGATGGCCGAATGGTTGGGCGTGGCGGAAGAGCCTGAGCACCGGCTGAGGAAAGTGGAGAGTTTTGACATTGACCTGCCGGAGGAGATAAAGTCGGCTGCCACCGAAATCCGCATCACGGACGAGATGCTCCAGCAAGGTCATGCACTGATGAACCTCGGACTTCCGCAGAACACGTTGGCCATCATGGTGAAGCGCAAGGCGCACGGCAAAGGAGAGCAATACTTTGTGCCGACAGGCAAGAGCGAGTTGCGTGTGGGGGACAGGCTGTTAGTAATCAGCGACAATCAGGATTCGTTGGTGAAGATGTATCAAGAGATAGCCGAAGGGCAACAGCGCAAACCTAACCTGCTGGAAGATACGGAGGAGGTAGTGCGTACGCTGTGGTACACCACGATGGCGGAGCGCCTGCAGAAGCGCGGCGAGAGAAAGCTGAAGAAGAAACTGACGAAGAAGGCCTGACATGAGGGAAGGACGAGCAAGAGGCGCTATAGATTCATAGAATCTATAGCGTATATTTATGTTATACAGCTTGTTGCAAGTTTGGCACGATGTTTGGAGCTACGGTGTTGAGAAAACAAACCTGATGTCAAACCCTAAAAAGACTGAATTATGAAACGGATGACAATCGCACTGATGTGCATGCTGACAGTGCTGACAGTGTCGGCACAAGTGAAAACCGAAATGCGTCGTGACGAGCGAAACGGCGGTAAGGGCGAGTGCAAGAAAGAGCGCAAGATGGATGCCGAGGCGATGGCCCTGCGCAAGGCCTCTTTCCTGAAAGAGAAATTGGACTTGGACAAGAAACAATACAACGAGGTGTTCAAGGTGTATTTAGAGAACGGCAAGCAGCTTGAGGCCAAGGCAATGAAAGCGAAGGCAGAGGGGGCGGAGTTGCAGCGCGCCGACAAAGAGGCGATGAGCGAGATGCGCATAGCGACCGACAAGAAGCTGCAGAAGATACTGAGCGAAGTGCAGTATGCGGAATACAAGCAATTGGCCGCTCACCGCGCCCACGACGGAAAGAGGGGTCATGGCGAGGCAAAACGAGGCCATGAAGAGGCGAAACGAGGCCATGACGAAGGCGGAGGCAACATACACCGCGGTGAGCGGCGATAAGACCCTTGAAGAGGAGAAAATTGGTAAACTTGAGGAAGATTCTTCACACGGGCTTCCCATTACCAACCCCTTGGCTTCTCCCTATGCCGATTTTGACTAAGAGGCAGAAAAAGAGCAAAATAGAAGTTTACCAATGACACCGTGCTGATAATCAGTGCGGTGCATTGTTTTTTGGAAAAAGGGGAGGCAGGGGGGATAGTGGATAGTGAATAGTGAATAGCTAATAGCTAATAGTGAATAGTTAATAGTTAATAGTGAAGGTGATTATTTGAAGCCGAAGACGAACCAGACGGCGAGGACGAGGAGGACGGCGGCGACGAGATGGTTCCAATGGACTTGCATGCGGAAGGCGATGACGGAGAAGAGGATGAAGACAGTGAGGGTGATGACCTCTTGTATGACCTTGAGCTGCATGAGGTTGAAGGGGCCTCCGTTGCCCTCGAAGCCGAGGCGGTTGGCGGGCACCTGCAGGCAATACTCGAAGAAGGCGATGCCCCAGGAAAAGGCGATGACGGCGATGAGCGGCAGCGCTTTGAACCAACTGAACTGCTGCATCTTGAGATGTCCGTACCACGCTAATGTCATGAAGATGTTGGAGCAGACGAGTAATAGAATAGTGTAAATTCCTTTCATGTCTTGAAGGTACTTCTAAAAATTATCTGTTTTATGAATTGTCACTTTACCTTATCAGGCAAATAGCCGGTTTTTATATTCTCCATCGCCCCCCATACAGAGTCGAGAACGTTGGGGTTGAGCTGCTTGAGTTGGTTGACCAAGCGCTTCACATCCGCCCGGCTGCTCTCCGTCTCGAAGGGGCAGAGTTTGGGCACTTTGCGGTAGTTCCGAAGTTCGGCATAACGCTTGAGGTCCTCTTCTGTAAGAAGACACAGGGGACGGATGAGTGTCATCGGGAACTTCTCCATCTTCAGGCTCGGGGGAATAGTGGCAAAGGCGCCTTGATAGACGAGGTTCATGAGCAGGGTCTGAACGATGTCGTCTTTGTGGTGGCCGAGTGCAAGCTTGTTGCAGCCGAGCTCTTTAGCGAGGTCGAAGAGGGCTTTGCGGCGATACCATGAGCAGAGGAAGCAGTGGTTTTTTTGTTGAGGAACCGGGGAATCGGGGAACTGATGAACCGGTGAATCGTAGGAAGTGGTCTTTACATAAAACTCCACTCCCTGCTCTTCGCAGAACTTTTTCAGATACTCCGTGTCCGACTGATAGCCTATGTTCTCTACAATCACATGCGCGGCCACCACAGAGAATCGGGGCACATGAATCCGCTGCCTCTTGCCGAGCAGTTCCACCAATGCCAGGCTGTCCTTGCCGCCGCTCAGACCGACCAGTATCCTGTCGCCGTCGGCGATGAGTCCATAGTCGGCACAGGCCTTGTGGAAACGCGTGGTGATGCGCTTTGTGAGTTTCTCCAATTCAATTTGTTGCGCGGTCTTCTGCATTGTAGTATATAATCTTCAGGAGCTCTTTCCAAACTCCTCTAAAGCAAAAAAGCCTTCCGCCATAAGGCAGAAAGCTTTCTCTGTGCGCAGGATGAGACTCGAACTCACACGGCCTTGCGACCACTACCCCCTCAAAGTAGCGTGTATACCAATTTCACCACCTGCGCGAGCGGCGTAAGCCGCTCGGCTACAGATTTTCTCGCTGTGCTCGAAAATGAACCGCCTCGCGCTTACTTGCTTTCAAAATCACAAACATTCCTCTATCGCTTCATTGGTTTGTGATTTTGGTAACCTCGCAATTTGCTTGGTTTTTGCGGTAAGCCGCTCGGCTACAGATTTTCTCGCTGTGCTCGAAAATGAACTGCCTCGCGCTTACTTGCTTTCAAAATCACAAACATTCCGATATCGCTTCATTGGTTTGTGATTTTGGTAACCTCGCATGTTGCTCGGTTTTTGCGGTAAGCCGCTCGGCTACAGATTTTCTCGCTGTGCTCGAAAATGAACCGCCTCGCGCTTACTTGCTTTCAAAATCACAAACATTCC
>JAFUEI010000020.1 GCA_017464025.1 Paludibacteraceae bacterium
GGCCGCATCGAGCACCTCTATCTCAACGAGTGGGTGCGCGATATGAAGCGACCCCGCGCTATCAATCTCCATTACGGCGACATGACCGACTCCTCTTCGCTCATACGCATCATTCGGGAGATACAGCCCGACGAAATCTACAACCTCGCCGCACAGTCCCACGTTAAAGTCTCCTTCGACGTGCCGGAATACACGGCCGAAACCGATGCCGTCGGCACCCTCCGTCTTCTCGAAGCCGTCCGCATGCTCGGGCTGGAGAAGAAAACCAAAATCTATCAGGCCTCTACCAGCGAACTCTTCGGCAAAGTGGTGGAAGTGCCCCAGCGCGAAACCACACCCTTCTATCCCCGAAGCCCCTATGGCGTTGCCAAGCAATACGGCTTCTGGATTACGAAAAACTACCGCGAAGCCTATGGTATGTTCGCTGTAAACGGTATTCTCTTCAACCACGAGTCCGAACGACGGGGCGAGAACTTTGTTACCCGCAAGATTACGCTCGCCGCCGCTGCCATCAGGCAGGGCAAGCAGGACAAACTCTATCTCGGCAACCTCTCCGCTAAGCGCGACTGGGGATATGCCAAAGACTATGTCGAGTGCATGTGGCTCATCATGCAGCAGTCCGAGCCCGAAGACTTCGTCATTGCCACTGGCGAGATGCACACCGTACGCGAATTTTGCACTCTCGCTTTCCAGGAAGCGGGTATCAACCTCCATTGGGAAGGAGAGGGTGTCAACGAGAAAGGTATCGACGAGCTGGGACGTGTGCTCGTCGAGGTGGACCCCAAGTTCTTCCGACCCACCGAAGTCGAGCAACTCCTCGGCGACCCCACCAAGGCACGCACCAAGCTGGGATGGAATCCCACAAAGACTCCCTTCCGCCAACTCGTGCGGCTCATGGTGCGCCACGACCTCGGACTCAAAAACAAAGACTGATATGGAGAAGAACGCTAAGATTTATGTGGCCGGACACAAGGGACTTGTGGGCTCGGCCATCTGGAAAAACCTGCAGCAGAAGGGCTATACCAATCTCATCGGACGGACCCACAAAGAGTTGGACCTGCTTGACGGACTGGCCGTAAAGGCTTTCTTCGATGTCGAACAACCGGAATATGTTGTGCTGGCGGCCGCTTTTGTCGGAGGCATCATGGCCAACTCCCTCTATCGCGCCGACTTCATTTACAAGAACTTGCAGATACAGCAAAACGTCATTGGCGAGTCATTCCGTCATGGGGTCAAGAAGCTCCTCTTCCTCGGCTCCACCTGCATCTATCCCAAAGATGCGCCGCAGCCTATGCGCGAAGATGCTCTCCTCACCTCGCCGCTCGAATATACCAACGAGCCCTATGCACTCGCCAAGATTGCCGGTCTCAAACTCTGCGAGTCCTTCAACCTCCAGTACGGCACCAACTACATCGCCGTCATGCCCACCAACCTCTACGGGCCCAACGACAACTTCCATCTCGAGAAGTCGCATGTCATGCCTGCCATGATACGGAAGATCTATCTCTCCAAACTCCTCACCGACAACGCTTGGACCGGAATCCGGCGCGACCTGGAGCTCCGCCCCGTCGAGGGTGTGGACGGCACGGCATCAGAAGAAGCTATTGAGAGTGTCCTCGGTAAGTACGGCATCTTCCGTGGCAAGGTGCTCCTCTGGGGCACCGGACGGCCGCTGCGCGAGTTCCTCTGGTCTGAAGAGATGGCCGACGCTTCCGTCTATATCCTCGAACATGTTGACTTCAAGGATATAATAGGGGCCGCGGACTACTCGGCAGGCAATGCAGCCATACCCGCTTTGGGTGACATACGCAACTGCCACATCAATGTGGGGACGGGCAAGGAACTGACGATTCGCCAACTTGCGGACCTTATTGTCCGCACGGTCGGCTATCAGGGGGGCGTGGAGTTCGATGCCTCCAAACCCGATGGCACCATGCGCAAACTCACCGATGTCACCAAGTTGCACAGCCTCGGTTGGCACCACAAAATCGAAATCGAAGAAGGAGTTACTCGGCTCTATCAGTGGTATCGGCAGAGCTTGGGAATCTGAGCTTCCGCCCTGTATAGTGGGCCAGTATCACCGAGCCGGAATAGATAACCGACGGGTAGGGAACTGTCGCAAGACGCAGGTTCTCTGCCCGTTTTGCTTTGTATTGCTTCTTCAGGCGGTGATAGTCGGCTCGGGCGTTGCCTACGGCCTTGAAGTTTCCCGTCTGTCCCTTCAGCAGATACACAAACGCCGCGAGCCAGTCCAACCAGAAGCGGCAGAACAGCACGACCGGCAGGCGCCCGCTCGGCATGTTCTTGTATATCATCAGCAGGTTGTTGCGGAAATTCAGGTAGGTCTTCCGCGGATTGCTGTAGTCCAACGCCCCGCCGCCGAGATGATACACCACCGATTGCGGGATGCAGACTACTTTCCACCCGCGGCAGTTCAGCCGCCAGCATAGGTCTATCTCTTCCATGTGCGCGAAGAAGCCCGCATCCAATCCGCCTGCTTGTTTATATACCGCCGTCCGTATGCACAGGCAGGCCCCCGTCGCCCAGAACACGGGCGCGATGTTGTCATATTGCCCGTGGTCCGTCTCCACCTCGCTCATTACGCGCCCGCGGCAGAACGGGTAGCCGAATGCGTCTATATGGCCTCCCGCAGCTCCGGCATGCTCAAACTTGCTCTTGTCTTTCCACGACAGCACCTTCGGCTGGCAGGCCGCCGTTTCCGGATGCGCATCCATGTAGTCCAAGAGGGGGGCCAACCAGCCTGCTGTCACCTCCACATCGCTGTTCAGCAGAACGGTGTATTCGGCTTCGGTTGCCTCCAAGGCTTTGTTGTAGCCCTCTGCAAAACCGTAGTTCCGCTCAAACGGCAGCACGTGCACAGTAGGGAACTCCTTGGCTAACAATTCCATCGACTCGTCTTCCGACCCGTTATCCGCCACTACAATCTCACAGTCCTCCTTCCCGATTTCACTATCGGACTCCTTCGTGTGCTCCACCACGGAGGGCAGATACCGTCGGAGCATATCCGCTCCGTTCCAGTTTAATATAATTACAGAACAACGCATAGTCTTGTCTTCTCTTGCCTCGTGCATTCATTCATGGTCGGGCAGTCCCATCATCTCCGCCACCGGTTGTGGCTCCATAGCCAGAGCTCGGGGGCTTCCTCTATGTTCTGCTCCAAGAGCCGCACGTAGGCCTCCGTTATCCGGCCCGGTGGCTCGGCTGCGGGGTGCTCCGACAGAAGTTTGAACTCCGCTGTATAAACGCCGCGTTCTATTTGCCTGATATAGAAGAAGAATACGGGATAACCCATCTTGCTTGACAGCACTTCCGAACCTGTGAGGAAGGGCGTGGACTGATGGAGAAAGTTCGTTGTGTACGGCTCGCCGTGCAACGAGGGCTTCTGGTCGGCTATCATGCCGTACGACTGTGGAGCCTCTCGTCTCCGCTGGCGGACCATCGTCCTCAGTATGAGGTTCTTGTCGCAGTAGTTCCCGTGGTGTCGTTTCCGGATGTACAGCATCAGCTCATTGGTGGACTCGCTGCGCTGTTTGCGATATACGTGCGTGGACTCGATGCCGAACTGCTCCATGAAGCGGCTCACTTCGGCCATCCATTCCCAGTTGCCTATGTGTCCGAGCATCAGGATGTTGCCGCCGTATTGCTTCGTCAGCCGGATGGTCTCCTCGGCGTTGATGAAGCGCACACGCTGCCGCATATCATCGTCCGAAGCACGGTAACTATAGACGATCTCTACAATCACGTCAGCCAAATGGTGGTAGTATTTCCGCTCCAATTGCCTGATTTCCTGTTTCGACTTCTCGGGGAAAGCATTCGTTAGGTTCTCCCTGACAAGCTTTCTGCGATAGCGGACAACAGCGTAAAGGAGCGGATACAATAGCCAGTCTGCCAACCTGTAAAGGGCTGGCAGTGAGAGCCGTGAGAGGATACTGACGAGACCGCGCATCGTTACTCGGCTTCGTAGATGCCTATCGAGACGCCGTATTCAAACTCGCCTTCTAAGATGAGTTGAATCTGCTCGTCGGTGAGCTTTACGTTGTCTTTCTGTGCGGCTTTCTTTACGAAGAGGAACATCTTTTCCTCGTCTATCTCTGCCTCTTCCGCGATGTCATCGTCCAAGAGGCCTTCTTTCTCATAATAGTCGTCTATCACGTCCAATACATAGAGGATATCATCCTCTGTCATACCGGTGCGGTCTTCTTCAGGGATAAAATCCCAAATGAAACGCACGGCCTGCTCGTCATCGAACTCCATGAGTTCTTCATTGTCCTTGTTCATAAGGAGGAATGGTTTTATTAGTAGATTCTTACGCGATAGGATAGTACGTTAGAAGCGACATACCCGTATCGCTTGCAAAGGTAGTTGAAAAGTTTGAATATGGCAAGCCATTCCCGACCATTCTCGACCATTCCCGAATCAATAACATCCGGCTTCCTCCAGAAAATCTCCCGTTGTTGTCCTCCTTCACGAGAATCCGATATTTGCGCGCTGTTTGGGTTAGGGTACGAAATATCCGATTTTCACAATTGATGAATAATAAGCCCGCATTAGGGTAGTGTGCCTTTTCAAAAGAAATGTGCATACTTGTGAATTTTTTAAATGAAATACGGCTGTTACGGCCTGATAAATATACAAATGAATACGAATACAAAAAGTGTTTTGAATTGAAAAGTATGTGTACAAATGCAGCTGTTTACTCACTCCACAGCAATGAATATGAGAATATATATTGCTATATATAAGCAAATAAACAAGAAATATAAAGTTTTGCTTTAGCATATTGTGAGACTTTATACCAAATAGTGTAGTGCATAATCACAAAAGTGTATTCATAAAATACAACTACTTTGATAGTATGATACTTACAAGTGAAATGTAAAGTAGTGGGGTAGTGCGTACGAGGTTGAATGTCAGGGGGTGTGAACAAGTTGTGTACAAATGTGAATATCCCCAGAGTATGCAAGTGTGAATAAAGAGGGGTCGTAATAAGACTTCTTGTTTTCATTTGCAGGTGTGAAATAGTTTTCATATCTTTGCAGCGTAATTCAAACGACTTTTCTCCGCAAGGAGACTGGCATACCAACCTTATTAAAATACGCGATATGGCCGCAGGAGCAGAGAGCGAACGCTTGCTGAAAGTAATGGAGGCGGAGCAATTGAATGCCCGTCAGTTTTCGGAAGAGCTTGGCATACAGCCGGGTACGGTGTCTAATATCCTCAAGGGGCGTAACAAACCCAGTCTGGAAGTCATGCAAAAGCTGTTAAAACGCTTTGTTCTGATTTCTCCAGACTGGCTTATTTCCGGCAAGGGCCCGATGTATCGCCCAAAAAACGATTCTCAGGAGCCCACTTTGTTCGACCTGCGTCCAGAAACTCCCTCTGAATCAACCGGAACTGTCGCTGGATACCCCTCCGAAACTCCCTCCGAAACTCCCGCACTGCATCGTGTGCAATCCAAGATGGAGCATGCACAATCCAAGACAGAGCAGGCACAATCCAAGACAGAGCATGCACAATTCAAGACAGAGCGTGTGCAATCAGAAGGTAGCGCCTCCTATGCCTCGCAGATGCCTCTCTCCCGCCGTGCCACCCGCGTGATGGTCTTCTACGACGACGGCACCTACGACGAACTCCCCGCCCGCTAATCCCTCCCCGCTCCCTCCCTGCCTCCTCCCCGCTCCCTCCCATATTCCTCCCTGTCTCCTCCCTGTCGTCATTACGACTATGCCCCGCAAAACCCCTTTTACTACTATATATACATAGTATATATAGTATAGTTCGGGCTTTCTCTGCCCGTTTGTTCCAACTGTCTTGTTGTATTTATACCTTGTCCGCTCCGGCAAATCGCTGTGCCGATTTCGGTATGTCGGAAAAATGTTGTACTTTTGCAGACAAAGCAAGAGTCTGCTGCCGCTGAGCTGTTGGCGCGGGCTCGCTGTGTTAGGCGGACTATAGCAATTATATATAATAGGTTATGGCTGACGATAAAAAAATTATCTTTTCGATGGTGGGGGTGAGCAAGGCTTTCTCTCCGCAGAAACGTGTCCTGAACAATATATATCTGAGCTTCTTCTACGGAGCCAAGATCGGTATTATCGGTCTGAATGGTGCAGGAAAATCAACGCTGTTGAAGATTATCGCCGGCGTTGAGAAAAACTATGAAGGAGAGGTTGTGTTCTCTTCCGGCTATTCGGTGGGCTATTTGGAGCAGGATCCGAAGCTGGATCCGGAAAAGACTGTCCGGCAGGTGGTGGAAGAGGGCGTGCAGGGCGTAGTGGACATGCTGCGGGAATATGATGCCGTCAACGCGGCCTTTGCAGAGCCTGATGCCGACTTCGACCGGTTGATAGCCCGCCAGGGAGAACTTCAGGAGAAGCTTGATCATGCTGATGCATGGAATCTGGACAACAAACTGGAGCGTGCGATGGATGCTTTGCGCTGCCCTGACGAAGAAGCGCTGATAAAGAATCTGTCAGGAGGCGAGCGGCGGCGTGTTGCTTTGTGCCGCTTGCTCTTGCAGAAGCCTGATATTCTCCTGCTTGATGAGCCGACCAACCATTTGGATGCAGAGTCGGTAGAGTGGCCGGAGCAGCACCTGCAGCAGTATGAAGGTACGGTGATTGCCGTGACGCACGACCGCTATTTCTTGGACCATGTGGCAGGCTGGATTCTTGAGTTGGACCGTGGGGAAGGTATTCCTTGGAAAGGCAACTATTCCTCCTGGCTCGAGCAGAAGACGGCTCGCATGGCTATGGAGGAGAAGCAGGCCTCAAAACGGCGCAAGACGCTGGAGCGCGAGTTGGAGTGGGTGCGCATGGCCCCGAAGGCTCGTCAGGCTAAGGGGAGGCCCGTCTGGCAGCCTACGACAAGATGCTCAACGAGGAGCAGAAAGAGCGGGAGGAGAAGCTGGAAATATTTATTCCCAATGGCCCGCGTCTCGGCAACAAGGTTATCAATGCGGAAGGCGTGAGCAAGGCCTTCGGCGACAAACTATTGTTTGAAGATCTGAACTTTATGCTCCCGCCCAATGGCATTGTCGGTGTGATAGGTCCCAATGGTGCCGGCAAGACGACGCTCTTCCGCCTGATTATGGGGATAGAGCAGGCCGACAAGGGGCGCTTTGAAGTGGGAGAAACCGTAAGGGTGGGCTATGTTGACCAGGTGCATAGCAATATCGACCCTGAGCAGACCGTCTATCAGACCATTTCAGGCGGTACGGAATATATCCGTGTGGGCGGTCGTGAGGTCAATGCGCGGGCCTATTTGAGCCGCTTCAACTTTACGGGGGCCGACCAGGAGAAGAAGTGCGGTGTGCTGTCAGGTGGAGAGCGCAACCGTCTGCATCTGGCACTTACCCTCAAGAGCGAGGCCAATGTACTGCTGCTGGATGAGCCGACAAACGACATCGACGTCAATACGTTGCGCGCACTTGAGGAAGGTCTGGAGAACTTTGCAGGCTGTGCTGTCGTCATCAGCCACGACCGCTGGTTCCTTGACCGTATCTGCACGCATATCATTGCTTTCGAAGGCGATTCCAAAGTGTTTGTCTTCGAGGGCAGCTATTCTGAATATGAACAGAACAAACGCATGCGCTTGGGCGAAGATGCACTGCAGCCGAAACGCATACGCTACAAGAAACTGATGGAATAGGAGCGCCCGTTTGGCGGTGTGGAGAAGATTTTGTAATTTTGCAGCGCTGTAGTCGTCGGGGGAGTCTGATTCCTCCGCGCAAGCAGAATATGGATTATTTGATGATATGAAAGCATTCGTATTTCCCGGACAAGGGGCTCAGTATGCCGGTATGGGCAAGGATTTGTACGACAACAGCAGCCTTGCCCGCGAATTGTTTGAGGCGGCCGACAGTTTGCTCGGTTTCCGCATAACGGACATCATGTTTGGTGACGATGCCGAGGCGCTGCGCCAGACGCGTGTCACACAGCCAGCTGTGTTCCTTCATTCTGTTGTTGCTGCTGCCGTCGCTGGCGAAGAGGCTGGTATGCCGGATATGGTGGCTGGGCATTCGTTAGGCGAATATGCTGCACTGGTTTCAAACGGAAGCCTTCGTTTTGAAGATGCGCTCATTTTAGTAGCAAAACGGGCGGAAGCGATGCAGCGCGCTTGTGAGCTTCAGGCGGGTGCAATGGCCGCTGTATTGGCCCTCCCTGACGAAAAAGTGGAGGAAATATGTGCTGGTATCGCAGATGACACGGTAGTGGCTGCCAACTACAACTGCCCGGGGCAACTCGTCATCTCAGGTACGCTGACGGCTGTGGAAAAGGCTTGCGAACTGTTGAAGGCTGCGGGTGCCAAGCGGGCGCTGATGCTTCCGGTGGGCGGCGCTTTCCATTCGCCTCTGATGCAGCCTGCTGCCGAAGAACTGCGCGAAGCCATTCTGGCAACGCCTTTCTCAAAGCCGGTATGTCCCGTATATCAAAACGTGAATGCTATGCCTGAGACTGACCCGGAGCGTATAAAGCAAAACCTGATAGACCAGCTGACGGCTCCCGTCAGATGGACCCAGACGGTGCGCAACATGATTGCCGGCGGGGCGGGGGAGTTCCGTGAGTTCGGCCCCGGCAACGTCCTCAAAGGACTGATAAAGAAAATCAATTCTGACGTTATAACACTATAAACAGATATGTATAGAAACACTACTTGCGGAGAGCTGCGTCTCTCCGATGTAAACAAGACGGTAACCCTTGCCGGTTGGGTGCAGCGCATCCGCAAAATGGGGGGCATGACCTTTGTGGATCTGCGTGACCGGTACGGTATCACCCAGTTGGCCTTCAACCAAGAGGTCAATAAGGACGTGTTCGAACAGGCCAACAGGTTGGGCCGGGAATTTGTGGTGCAGGCTACGGGCGTGGTGGAAGAGCGTTACAGCAAGAACAGCAACCTGCCCACGGGCGATATCGAAATCAACGTGACGGAGCTGCATGTGCTCAACGAGGCCGTTACCCCTCCTTTCACGATAGAGGACGAAAGCGATGGAGGCGACGACTTGCGAATGAAATACCGCTATCTTGACCTGCGCCGTCAGTGCGTGCGCAAGAATCTGGAGTTGCGCCATAAGATGGCCTTTGAGGTGCGACGTTATCTTGACGAGCAGGGCTTCCTGGAGGTCGAGACGCCGGTGCTGGTCAACTCCACACCGGAGGGAGCACGCGACTTCGTGGTACCCAGCCGTATGAACCCCGGTCAGTTCTATGCCCTGCCGCAGTCGCCGCAGATTCTCAAACAACTGCTTATGGTGGCAGGTTTCGACCGTTATTTCCAGATCGTGAAGTGCTTCCGCGATGAAGACCTGCGCGCCGACCGGCAGCCCGAGTTCACACAAATCGACTGTGAGATGTCGTTTGTTGAGCAGGAAGACATCCTGAATATGTTTGAAGGCATGAGCCGCCACTTGTTCAAGGTAATCAAAGGCATCGACCTGCCTAAGTTGCCGCGTATGACGTGGGCCGATGCCATGAAGTACTATGGCAGCGACAAGCCGGATACGCGTTTCGGCATGCGTTTTGTCGAACTGATGGATGTGCTGAAGGGTTACGGCTTCTCCGTCTTCGACAATGCCGCCTACATCGGCGGTATATGTGCCCAAGGCGCTGCGTCCTATACGCGCAAGCAGTTGGACCAACTGACAGAGTTCGTGAAACGCCCGCAGATTGGGGCAAAAGGTCTGGTCTATGCGCGTGTGGAAGCCGATGGAACAGTGAAGTCGAGTGTGGACAAGTTCTATACTCAGGATGTGCTGCAGCAGCTGAAAGCAGCCATGCAGGCAGAGCCTGGCGACCTGATACTGATTATCTGTGATGATGATGAGATGAAAGGCCGCAAGAAACTCTGCGAATTGCGTCTCGAGATGGGTAATCAGCTGGGGCTGCGCGACCGCAACAAGTATTCCTGCCTGTGGGTGATTGACTTTCCCATGTACGAATGGAGCGATGAAGAACAGCGTCTTATGGCGATGCACCATCCTTTCACTTCTCCCAAGCCAGAAGATATCCCCTTGCTTGACACCAATCCGGCGGCCGTCAGAGCCAATGCCTACGATATGGTTATCAATGGTGTGGAGGTCGGCGGCGGCAGCATTCGTATTCACGATGCCAAACTGCAGCAGAAGGTGTTTGAGATTTTGGGTTTCACGCCCGAGCAGGCACAGCGCAAGTTCGGCTTCCTGATGAATGCCTTCAAGTTCGGCGCACCTCCTCACGGAGGTCTCGCCTATGGTCTGGACCGCTTCGTATCGCTGTTTGCGGGACTCGATAGTATTCGCGACTGCATCGCTTTCCCGAAGAACAACCAGGGTAGGGATGTGATGCTCGGAGCGCCCGGCATCATCGATCAGGAGCAGTTGGACGAACTGCAAATCAAGGTGGACCTGAAAGACTGATAGTAATAAAGTCATTACGGAAGACAATAATATACCTCTTTATTTATAAAACAACACAACTATGGTAATACTCGGATTTATTATCAACTTGCTGATTACGGCGCTGGTGGTTTTTCTTTGCGCCAAGTATCTGAAAGGTATCAGCGTCAACGGTTACAAATCGGCCTGCATCGTTGCACTCGTGCTGGCTGTTCTCAATGCCCTTGCCAGCTGGCTGCTTGGCCTGTTGGGAATGCCTTCATGGGGCAGCGGCCTGATTGCCTTTGCCGTGAATATGTGCATCAATGCCGGCCTTATCATGCTGGCTGACAAGATGCTGGACGGATTTAAGGTGGATGGCTTCAAGTGGGCGCTTGTGCTGGCACTGATATGCGCCTTGGTAAGTGCGCTCGTTGGCGGTGTCATCTGATGCCGGCCGAAACGGCTTGTAGCGGGAGGAGACTGACTTTTGGGGATGTCTCCTTTCTTTCTTTTTGATGTACACCGATTTGGTGCGGGGTTATTGGATATGTCGCAAATTATTATTACCTTTGCGGCTGCAAAAAAGCCTGTGCTTTTCTTTCGTGGATATTTATAAACAACAATAATATGGCAAAAGCTTTTCAAAAGATTTACACGCAGATAACTGCGATTACAAAGGCCACCTGCTCGCTGCGCGCCCAGGGTGTCGGCAACGATGAATTGGCTACGGTAAACGGCAAACTGGCCCAGGTGGTGAAAATCATGGGTGACGATGTGACTCTGCAGGTGTTTGAAGGCACCGAAGGCATTCCCACCAATGCAGAAGTCGTCTTCCTTGGCAAGTCGCCTTCGCTCAAGGTGTCCGACCAGCTCGCAGGACGCTTCTTCAATGCCTACGGCGACCCCATCGACGGAGGACCGGAAGTGGAGGGCGAAGAGGTGGAGATTGGCGGCCCCTCCGTCAATCCTGTGCGTCGTAAGCAACCTTCCGAACTCATTGCCACTGGTATTGCGGGTATCGACCTGAATAACACGCTCGTTTCCGGACAGAAGATTCCTTTCTTTGCCGACCCTGACCAGCCCTACAATCAGGTGATGGCCAATGTGGCACTGCGTGCACAGGCCGACAAGATTATCCTTGGCGGAATGGGACTCACCAACGACGACTATCTCTATTTCAAAAACGTCTTCTCCAATGCCGGTGTCCTCGACCGTATCGTATCTTTCGTCAATACCACCGAAAACCCGCCTGTCGAGCGGCTCCTTATTCCGGATATGGCACTTACCGCTGCCGAGTATTTTGCCGTGCAGAAGAACGAGAAGGTGTTGGTGTTGCTGACCGATATGACCCTCTATGCCGATGCTTTGGCTATCGTCAGCAACCGTATGGACCAGATTCCCTCCAAGGACTCTATGCCGGGCTCGCTTTATAGCGACCTTGCCAAGATTTACGAGAAGGCTGTGCAGTTCCCTACGGGAGGCTCCATCACAATCATTGCCGTGACTACGCTTTCCGGTGGCGACATCACACACGCCATTCCGGACAATACGGGCTACATCACCGAGGGGCAGCTCTATCTGCGCCGCGACTCCGACATCGGCAAGGTTATCGTCGATCCCTTCCGCTCGCTCTCACGTCTGAAACAACTTGTTGCGGGCAAGAAGACACGCGAAGATCATCCACAAGTAATGAACTCCGCCGTTCGCCTGTATGCCGACGCCGCCAATGCCAAGACTAAACTGGAGAACGGCTTCGACCTCACGGACTACGACAATCGTTGTCTCGCCTTTGCTAAGGACTACTCCGACAAGATTCTGGCTATTGATGTCAATATCAACACCACGCAGATGCTCGATGTGGCATGGAAACTCTTTGCCAAGCACTTCAAACCCGAAGAGGTGAACATCAAGCAGGCCCTTGTGGACAAATACTGGGTGAACTAATCTATAGAGTTAAATAAAGCAATATAAAAAACGTGCTACCGTATATGATAAAAGTTAGGCAGCAATAAAAACCATCATCCTCTCTGGATGTATAATAGAGACGCTGGCACCGACAGCGTTAAAAAGCGGTGACATAAAAGGCGTTTATTGGCGCTTGTTTTGGTCTAACGGAATCCTGCAAAAATGACCTATACGCCAAAAATTATGCTTTCGCTTATTCAGTGGTTTAACCTCAATTGAAATTCCCCAAAGCGTCACCAGAATTGGGATGAAGGCATTCTACGATTGTAGAGGTTTGAACTCAGTGCATATCTCTGATATAGCAGCATGGTGTGCTAACCGTTTTGGTTTCAATCTTGTTTTGTATTACGCATACAACCTCTATCTGAATGGAATTTTGTGACGGACTTAATCATTCCCGATGGTCGCCACTACAATGTTCTTGGTACAGAAGTAAAGTAGTATTGAAACTTATCTTTCAGTTGTTTTTGCGAGCAACAATCATTAAGAAAGGCACTCCACACAGGAATGCCTTTTCTTGTTAAACGTTCAGATTGGGCGAATACATTTGCCCAAATTCATTTGTTTAGTGTATCAGCCACATTTGGCTGATAGATATTATGATTTCTTTACTTCTCGTCTTCGACGGCTGCTTGTGCAGCTGCCAGGCGGGCGATAGGAACGCGGAAGGGCGAGCAGGATGCGTAGTTCATGCCGACACGGGCGCAGAACTTGACGCTGGAAGGCTCACCACCGTGCTCACCGCAGATACCGGTGCGCAGTCCCGGACGAACGGCACGACCTTTCTCTACCGCCATCTTGATGAGTTGGCCAACACCATTCTGGTCGAGAACTTGGAATGGGTCAACTTTCAGAATCTTCTTCTCAAGATAAGCAGGCAAGAAGGAAGCGATATCGTCGCGGCTGTAACCGAAGGTCATCTGGGTCAAGTCGTTGGTACCGAAGCTGAAGTACTGAGCCTCCGTAGCGATACGGTCGGCAGTCAGGGCGGCACGCGGAATCTCAATCATAGTACCAATCTCCAACTCTACCTCTACGCCATACTCAGCAAATACCTCTTTAGCAACGCGCTGGATAATCTCCTTCTGTTGTTTGAGCTCATACAAGATACCAATCA
>JAFUEI010000021.1 GCA_017464025.1 Paludibacteraceae bacterium
GGTAATGGGAAGCCCGTGTGAAGAATTTCCTTCAAGTTTACCAACAAAAGCTCCCGAACGGTTGTACCTTTGCCGCCGGAAACAACTACAAAACAATACACACGCTTATGAAAACCTTATCATCTCTTCGCTTCCCAAAGCAGTTGGAGCGCCGGTGGCAGACGGGACTGCCCATCGACAGCCTGCTCTCCGAAGAAGGCGGACTCTATGCCGCCACCTCACTCATGCTCAGCGGCGGACCCGGCTCAGGCAAAACCACCCTCGCCTGTGATATGCTCGCCGGAATCCGGCACCACGAAGAGGCCGGCGCTCCCAAGTGGACGCGCCTCCCGCGGGTGCTTCTCGTCTCGGCCGAGATGACCGAAGCCGACTGGGCGCTCTATGTCAGGCGCCACCCCGAATGGGGACCTATCCCCGTATGGCTCGCCGACGATGTCGCAGGGGCGTCGCTCTGGGGAGGACTCTCCGCCGAACTCGAGCAAGGATACGATGTCGTGGCTGTGGACTCCCTGCAGGAACTGTTCCTCCTCTTCAAAGACGAACTCGGTCTCTCCCTCCCGCGCGTGCAAACCCTCTTCTTCTCCTTGTTGCGCAACCACATGGACGGGGCCAACCGCCGCCGCAAACTCACGTCTTTCATCCTTCTTCAGCAGACCACCAAGGCGCGACGGCTCACATTTGCAGGCAGCAACCGTATTCTCCACTTCGTCAGCGCACATGCCGAACTCCACGTGGACTGGGACGCCAACCCGCGCCGGCGCTTCCTCCGCCTCACCAAAAACCGCCGTGGACCCTGTGGCGAACTGCCCCTGACGGACCCACCAACCCGATAACCTGCCCGACAACCTGCCCGACAACCCGCCCCGAGCTCGCCCCGAACCTGCCCCGAACCTGCCAAAATGGCAGGACTCGCCGGCTGGCACGGAATATGAATAAGAGTGGCAAACGTAGAACAGCAAGAAACAACTAAAAACAATACAAGATATGTCAAAAGGCAATATCGGGGTTACGTCAGACAACATCTTCCCCGTCATCAAAAAGTTCCTCTACAGCGACCATGAGATATTCCTGCGCGAACTCATCAGCAACGCCGTCGATGCCACGCAGAAGCTCAAGACCCTCGCCTCTGTGGGCGATGCCAAAGGCGAACTCGGCGACCTTCGTGTACGCGTCCTCATCGACAAGAAGAAAAAGACACTCACCGTCTCCGACCACGGCATCGGCATGACAGCCGAAGAGGTGGACCGCTACATCAACCAGATTGCCTTCTCCGGTGCCGAGGAGTTCGTTCAGAAGTACAAGGACAACGCCGCCGCCATTATCGGCCACTTCGGCCTGGGCTTCTATTCCGCCTTCATGGTCTCCAAGCGCGTGGAGATTTTCTCGCTCAGCTATAAAGACGAGGCCGAGGCTGTCCATTGGACGTGCGACGGCAGCCCCGTCTATGAGATGGAACCTACCATCAAGGCCGAACGCGGTACCGACATCGTTCTCCATATCGACGACGAGCACGAAGAGTATCTCGAGGATAGCAAGGTTCAGGAGTTGCTCACCAAATACTGCAAGTTCCTTCCTGTCGAGATTGTCTTTGGCATGAAGAAGGAGTGGAAAGACGGCCGCGAGCAGGAAACGGGCGAAGAGAATGTCATCAACAATACGCAGCCGGCATGGACCCGCAAGCCCTCCGAACTCACCGAAGAGGACTATACCAAGTTCTACCACGAACTCTATCCCATGCAGTTCGACGAACCCCTCTTCCATATCCACCTCAATGTGGACTATCCTTTCCACCTCACGGGCATCCTCTATTTCCCGAAGATAAAGAACAACCTCGACGTGCGGCGCAACAAGATCCAGCTCTACTGCAACCAGGTCTTTGTCACCGACGAGGTGGACAACATCGTGCCCGAATACCTCACCCTTCTGCATGGTGTCATCGACTCGCCCGACATTCCCCTCAATGTCAGCCGCAGCTATCTGCAGAGCGATGCTGCCGTCAAGAAGATCAGCGGCCACATCACCAAGAAGGTGGCCGACAAACTGCAGGAGCTCTTCAAGAACGAGCGCGCCGACTATGAGAAGAAGTGGGACGATATCAAGCTCTTCATCCAGTTCGGCATGCTCTCCGACGAGAAGTTCTACGATCGGGCTACAGCCTTCGCCCTCTTCCGCAATCTCGATGGCAAGTACTACACGCTCGACGAGTACAAAGACCTCGTCAAAGACGCGCAGACCGACAAGGACGGCAATCTCGTCGTCCTCTACACGCAAGACCCCGACAGCCACTACGCCTACATTCGGCGTGCCCGCGAGAAGGGCTACGACGTGCTCCTTATGGACGGCGAACTCGACGTGCATGTCCTCTCCCAGGCCGAGCAGAAGAACGAGAAGCTGCGTTTCTCGCGTGTTGATGCCGATGTGGTGGAGAATCTCATCCGTAAGGCCGACGACAAGCCCGCGGCCGAACCCCTCTCCCCTGAGGCCGAAGAGGCGCTGCGCTACAGCTTCGAGGCTCTGCTGCCGGAACCCGATGCCGATGCGAAAACATCCTACACTGTCTCCCTCGGACAAGCCGGTGCCGACAGTCTGCCTGTCTTCCTTACCCAGAACGAGTGGATGCGCCGCATGAAGGAGATGTCGCAGCACCAGCAAGGTATGGCTTTCTACGGCTCCATGCCCGACCAGCTCACCCTTGTCGTCAATACGGCCCATCCCTTGGTGCGCACCCTCTCTGACGAACTCTCCGAATCCCTCGCCGCCGAGGCCGCACCGCTCCGCGAGCAGATTAGCGCCAAGCAGGCGGAAGAGCAGCAGTTGCGCGATGCGCAGAAAGACAAGAAGGCCGACGAACTTACCGAGGCCGAAAAGCAGGCCGTTACCGACGTGACAAAGCAAGCCGCTGATCTGCGCAAGCAGCTCAAAGACCTCTACGCTGCCGCTGCCAAGGGCAACCGCCGCATCAGCCAGCTCATCGACATCGCCCTTCTCGCCTCAGGCCGCCTCAAAGGCGAAGCCCTCGACCGCTTCGTCAGCCGCTCGGTTGAACTGCTGAACTGATGAGATTCCACCGGACGGCGGAACGTGCGAAAGACCGATTCTGATACTCTGTCTGGTTAAAATAATCCCGATTGTGCAAAAGGTTTGTGCAATCGGGATTTTTTGTTTAACTTTGCCGCCGATAAGTTGTATGTGGGTAACATATCAGATGAAGCGGATTCTATACATGGCATTATGGGCGGCATGTATGCTTGTGCTCCCCCAGCGGCAAGCCTGCGGGCAGTTGCTGTCGGCCGACCTGCCTTATTTCTGCGATTTCGAGACGGATGAGTCGGTGGCCGACTGGAAGATGAATGTCGATGCCGCTACAGCCAACCGCTGGACCATCGGTGCTGCCGGAGCCTACGAGAGTTCCCGCTCCTTCTACATCTCTGCCGACGGGGGCGCAACGGCCACCTACGAGGCCGCCAACAATATCGTGTACGCCTATCTGCCCGTCACCTTCGAGAAAGGACGGAGATACGACCTCGCTTTCGACTGGAAAGGCACGGGCAACAGCTTCACCGCCGGAGGCTCGCTCATCAAAGCCGGCTATCTGCGCGTCTTTATCACTAACCGTCCGGAGGGCAACCTCAAGTGCGTCAACAACGCCAATGTCCCCTCATGGTTCTCTTCGGCAATCGACTGCTCCGGATCTGCCACGCCCGAACTGTACGGCAGCTCCGAGTGGCAGCATGTCGAGCTTCAGGTCGATCTTCCCGCCACCGGCAACTACAAGTGGCTCGTCCTTGCTTGGTGCAACACCGATGCTTCCCAGCCCCGCAACACCGCTTCCGTGATGATTGACAACCTGCAGCTGGGGCTCTCGCCCGACGACGGCAAGCCCGGCAATTTCCGTGTCAGTCAGGAAGAAGGCAAGTCCTCTATCCTGTGGCAGGGCTGTACGGCCGACTCCTACGAGTTGCGCTACCGCAACCTGCTCGAAGCCGACACATGGCACACCCTCTCCTCTTCCAAAGCCCTCATCAGCATCGAAGGACTCCCCTTCGGCGTCTATGAAATCTTCTTCCGCGGACTCTCGGCTACAGGCAACACGATATGGTACCACATCCCCGTCTTCTATATCTATGAGACTGACTGCTTCGATGTGCTGAATATGTATAATGTTCAGTTCGAGACAGGTACGTGGCGCTACGACAATACACCGACCAAAGAGAAGCCTTCAGGCTACAGCCGGATTGATTACGGCTACCAGTCTTCTCTCAGCCGCCATACGACCCACTATGTGCAGGACGAAATCGACCCCCGCACCCGCTTGACCCGCAATGCGGCCGGTACGGGCTACATTGAGCCGCTCCGGACCGTTCCGGAAGGCAGCTGGGGCTCGGTGCGCTTGGGCAACTGGGAAACGGGCTCCCAATACGAGCGGATGACGTTCACCTACAATGTGGACTCCTACCGCCATTCCGTCCTCCTCCTCCGCTATGCCATGGTCATGGACGATGTGGCGCATCCGGCGGCCGAACAGGCTACGATGACGATTACCATCCGTGACGAGAACGGCAACGATGTGGACCCCCAATGCGGTAACGTCGATTTCCATACACCTACCACTCAGGAGCGTCAGGACGAAGAATATATGAAGTTGTGGCACAAGAGCGAACAGGGCATCTGGTGGCAGGACTGGCGTGCCGTCGGTATGAATCTGGACGATTACGTCGGTCAGACCCTTACCATCACCCTCACCACCTACGACTGCGACCAGAGCGGACACTATTGCTACGCCTACTTTACCCTCGCCTGCATCGACTCCGAGATGGACGGTATCCCTTGGGGCGACGAGACGCAGACCACAACGGGCTTCGAGGCACCCAACGGCTTCCAGTATGAGTGGTACAACAAGCAGGATATGACCACCGTCATCTCCCGCAGCTACAAGTTCGAAGTCGCAGAGAACGACATGAACGATTATATCTGCAAAGTCGTCTATCCTACCAATTCGGAGTGCAACTACTCCATGGAGGCCAGTGCCAAACCACATACCCCCAAGGCCGAAATACGCTGGGAATGGCTCCCCGCCGACTGCAAGAACAAAATCAAGGTCTATAACGCCAGCCACATACAGCAATACAACAGGGTTGACGACATCTACGAGCACCACTACGACCTGCGTCTCAGCCATGCCCTCTGGACCCTGCCTGACGGCACTACCTCCGATTCCCTCAACTACGACGGCTGGTACATCCCCGTCAGCAACGATGGCGACACCCTCGTCTATTCCCTGCGTGCCTCCACGTGGGTCAAATACGACGAGTTTGCCGACAGCGTGACGCTTACCATCATCGTTCCCCCTATCGGGCAGGTCGATACCTGGCATCCCTACACCATCTGCGAGGGCGATTCCCTCTGGTTCGCAGGCAACTATTATTACGATTCCGGCGAATATACCGACCTCGGCAAGGCCTGGACCGGCTGCGACAGTATAGCCCACCTGCAGCTCGACGTCAATCCCAAACTCTATTATAGTTTCACGGATACCATCTGCGATGGAGGCGTCTATCAGTTCAACGGCCTGTCGCTCACGGAGTCCGGCCGCTATGTCCACACCCTCCCCTCCCTACTTACGGGATGCGACAGCATCGTCACGCTCGACCTCTTCCGCCTTCCCGCTTGGCGCGTGCAGATGGAGGGCGATGCATGGTGCGCCGATGCCCTTGAGGCGGTCATCCGAACCGAGGGGACCGAATATGCCGACCTGCTCGAGGTCCGTCTTGACAACGGCTTCACCCGGCAGTATGCCGCCCGCCGGACAGGCCTCTCCCTCGCCATCCCCTTGGACGAACTGCGCCCGGGGCATATCGAAGGCAAGGTCGCCGTCCTCTCGCCGTGGTGCGATGAGCGGATCTTCCCCGTCAGCTTCGATGTCAATTTTGCAAGCACCATCGTGGCCGCCAAGTGGGACAATGTGCTGGCCATCCTCAATGAACAATACAACGGAGGCTACCGCTTCCGCTCCTATCAGTGGTACAAGAACGGACAGCCCATAGACGGTGCCGTCCTCTCATGGTATCACGATACCAATCTCGACCGTACGGCTACCTACGAAGTCCGTCTCGTCCTCGAAGACGGTACACCGCTCTGGATCTGCCCCTTCGGCTTCGATGAGCGCAAGGCCGATGGCGCTACCGCTGCTCCGGCCGCAAGGAAAGTGCTGGAGAACGGAACGATATTCATCGAACGTGACGGCCGCCGCTACGACATCTTCGGCCGGCTCGTGGATACACATCTCTGATATGCAAAAGCGCTGTCTTCTCATACTCTCCTTCTTTCTGCTGGCAGCCTGCCTTCGGGCACAAACGCCCCTGCATTCCTATTTCTGCGATTTCGAAAACCCCGCCGAAAACAGTTGCTGGCGCCTCAATACGCCCCGCAATATGGCTCTCACATGGCCCAATCTGTGGACGATAGGGAGCGCTACTGCTGCTTCAGGCAACAACGCTCTCTATATCTCCCCCGACGGAGGAGCAACAGCCGCCTATACCCAGCAGGAGGCCAACGTGATGATAGCCTGGCGTACCCTCACCATGGAGAAGGGGCAATACGACCTCGCCTTCGATTGGAAGGCCATGGGCAACACCGCCGCCTGGCTGATGGTCTGCTGGATTCCCGCTGCCGACTCCCTCTCCTTTGTCTGCGGCCACAACAGTATCATTACCGGACGCCGTTTCATCGAGAACAATCTGATAGCTGTCCACGAGGTGGATACGCTCAACAATAGTCTCGTCTGGCAGCAGGCCACCGCTTCCATCACCTCCGATGGCACGCCCCGATGCCTCATGTTTGTCTGGGTCAACGGCACCTTCGGGACCCTCCGCAACCCGGGCGGATGTATCGACAACGTCCAGCTTGCCCGCAACAACTGCGGCCGCCCCGCCGACTTGCAGGCGCTCACCGAGGGACAGCGGGTCACCCTTTCGTGGCAGTCATCGGGCGAGAGCTTCAACCTGCGCTACCGCAAACACGGCAGTTCGGCGGAAAACATCCTGCGCAATATCCGCTACAACCAGCAGATTCTCAACCTGCAGCACGGTGTGTACGATTTCCATATACAGGTCGTCTGCGAGGGCGACACCAGCGTCTGGTATCAGTTTCCCCCCGTCATCATTTACGACTCCAAATGCTTCAACTATCTGCAGCTCACCGACAGCAACTGCTATTATTCGCAAGAGACAAGCACAGACTACCGCCTCAATGTCTTTGAGCGGAAGAAATACGACTACGGCTACCAGAACCGCTACAGCCGCCATACCCTGCATTATATGGAGGGGGAGGTCGATGCACGCACCTACGACAGTAATACCGAGCCCGACGGAAGCGGAACGCCCGTGCCCCCGCTCAAGACCGTGCCCGACGGAGAGATAGCATCCGTCCGTATCGGCGGGTGGGAAACAACGGCGCATGTCTCACGCGTCATGTACGATTTCACGGTCGATCTCGATGAGGCCGCTGCCCTCATGATGCGCTATGCCGCCGTTCTCGAGCTCCCCGACCACGACGAAGCGCAGCAGCCGCGCTTCACGCTCGCACTGCTCGATGCCGACACCGGCGATACACTCAGCCGTTGTACTACCGTCGATTTCGCTGCTACCGCACGCAATGCAAGGGCCAAAGGATGGTATTTCGCTCCCAACGACAAGCGACCCGTCGTCTGGAAAGACTGGACCACGGTCGGACTCAACCTGCGCGATTTCGACGGGACGCATGTCCAGATCGTTCTTACCGTATATGGCTGCACCGCCGAAATCCATTTCGGCTACGCCTATTTCACCCTCAGCTGCACCAAGGGCGAAATCGAGGGCATCAACTGCGGCGATACGCCTACCAACGAATTCGTCGCCCCCGAAGGATTCAACTACCATTGGTATGATGTCGGCAATCCGTCGGCCGTCCTGCCCAATGCCGCCGAACGTGTCTTCCCTGTGCAGTACGACGATACCACAACCTATAAGGTCGATTGCATCTATAAGACTGACCCCGGATGCCGTTTCACGCTTACCGCTTCGGCCGTACCGCGCTATCCCGTGCCCGAACCCGCTTGGAAACTCGCAGTGGCCGGCTGCAGCAGCACCCTGACCCTCTCCCATACCAGCCACATCCGCAAGAAGAATATCCGCGAAAACCGCTATTACGATACCGCTGAGCCTACACCTGTCATCTGGGACTTCGGAGGACTTTATCCCCAGACGGCGGCCGACACTCTCACCCTCAGCCTGCCTGCCGAAGGCGGAGTGCTGCGTGTCCTTCATACTGCCATGGTCGGACTCTGCGATTCCGTTGTCGAACTGCTCATTCCTTATCCCGCCATCGGCGACACCACGGTATGCGACACGGCCTACGAGTGTTCGGGCAATGCCTATTCCTTTGAGGGCCGCACCTATACGCGCGACACGCTCATCACCACCACCGGCCTCACGTGGGCCGGCTGCGACTCCACCCACCAGCAGCACGTCGTCTTCCGCCCGTCCTACCATCTGACGCTCGACTCCACCATCTACGAGGGTGGGGTGGTGCATATCGGCCCCGAGTCGTTCACTCAGACGGGCCGCTACACCGTCCGCATGCAGACAGCTGCGGGCTGCGACTCTGTCATGAACCTCAGTCTGGTGATGGTACCCCGCCTGCGCACCGAACTCGTCGATACGGAATATCCCTGCCTCGACCAGCCCGACTTCACGGCCTCTTTCCGTATGCTCACGGGCCGTGCCACCGACGGCGCCTTCGTCTGGAGCCGCCTGCAGGAAGGGGGTCCCGTGTCGCTGCCTGCCGACACGTTCCGCACGAAGCTGGAGCCGGGCGGCGTGCTGCGCGTACCGCTGCCAGCCGGTCTGCAGCCGGGCTGGTACGATGTCACGGCGGTGCTGTCCAGCCCCGAGAACGGTCCCGATACGCTCCGCTTCGAGCTGATGGTTCGCTATCCTGCCTCGCTCATCCAGCAGCGCTGGAACAACGTGCTGGGCCTGTCCCGTGCGGGCTATGGTGTCAATCCCGACTGGGAGTTCGTGTCCTGGCAGTGGTATAAGAACGGGCAGCCTGTTGAGGAGGCCACGGGCGGTTACTACTACGAGGAGCCCTCTTTGGACACGCAGTCCCGCTATGCGGTAGAGCTCACGCGTCCCGGCTGTGAGCGCAGTGTCATGACCTGCGACCTCACGCCGCGTCCTGTCAGCGAGTCCGACGTGCGCATCTCTCCCGATGCCTCCGGCGATACGCGTCCTTCGTCCGGTCCCGCTCGCAAACTGCTGCAGGACGGCCGTCTCCTCATCGAGCTCTTCGGCCGCCGCTACACCCTCCTCGGCCAACCCCTCTGACCCTCATAGGCTCTTCGCTATTAACTATTAGCTCTTCGCTCTCCCATCTTCCATCTCTTGAATTATGTTTTATAACATATCATTTTGTCGCTTCGTCGTCGGAATTTGTTAAATCATGTTGGCGAATTTGCGTATTTCGTGTGCTTTTTGTAACTTTGCGGCCTATAAGCAGACGCTGTCTCTCTACCCTTGATAGAGACCCCTCGCGTTGGAGAATAATAAACCCTAAATATTCACTAAATTTCATTAGCTTATGAAACGATTTATTTCTCGTTTGTCGGCTGTCGTTCTGCTGGTTATGCTGGCGACAGCCGGTTGGGCGCAGAAGAATGTTCTGGCGGAGGATTTCTCTGCCGGTAAGCTTCCTGCCAACTGGACAGCCGGTACCTACTGGACGTTCCAGAACGGAGCCGCCCGCTTCCTCACCACGGAGCAGAACGTCACCGACCGTTTGATTGCGCCCGTGGTTGATGTCACCTCGCTGACCATTAGTCCGCGTGTGGCATTGCGTTACAAGCAGCCTGCCTATCGCACCATCGTCGATACGCTGGTTGTTGAGTACCGTACCCAGGCAACTGACCCATGGACCGAACTCGCCAGGCTGGCCGCTCCTCAGGAAGACTGGACCGACCTCTACATCGAGCTCCCCGCAGCTGCCAAGGTCGCTACCCTCCAACTCGGGCTGCTGGCCAAGACGGCAAGCGCCTATGGCATCTACATAGACTATATCGCTGTCGAGAACAAGGCCCTCTGCGATGTTACGCCTACCATGCTCCCCTTGGACGGACTGAGCAGCAGCGGCGCCACCATCCAGTGGAATATGACGGCCGATATGTCCGATGCTTCCCTCGTGAGGGGCTACAACATCAAGCTCTCCACCGCCAAACTCGACAATCCCCAAACCGCAACGACAGGTCTCCTGCTCAACGTAACAGGTTGGGAAGACGACTTCTATGAGTTGGAAAACCTCCAGCCGAACACCACCTACTATGCCTATGTGCAATACGATTGCGGTGACGCCGATCTGAGCAACTGGGCGGAGCAGTCCTTCCTCACGCCTTGCGTGCCCGTAGCGGCCCCGATCGCTGAGAATTTCGAGACCAACACCAACACCTGTGCGCGTATCGTCCTCGACCCCAACGCCAAGAGCGGCGACAAGATCGAGGTTTCCTCCGACTACGTCAAAGAGGGCTCCTACGCCCTGAAGGCCGTCTCCACTGCCGGACGCACCAACCACTTCTATCTGCCCGAACTCTCTGGCAACCTCTCCGACTGGCAAATCAGCTTCTATGCCGGTACCAACAATACCTCGGTCAACACGACACGGAAGATGAGTGTCGGACTCGCTTCTACCTACGACCCCTCGTCCATCACCGTGCTCCGTTCCTTCACGCTGCCCAAGGCCAACAGCTGGGATAAAATCATCCTTCAGTTCCCCGCAGGCGTGAAAGGACAGTATGTCGTCCTCTCCTTCGGCGACAATGAGAAGGCCAACACCATCTTTGTGGACGATATCCGCATCGAGCAGAAAGAGGCCTGCCCGGAGCCCTTCTTCATCAAGGTGAGCAACGTTGCGGCTACCACCGCACGCCTCTCGTGGTTCGACGTCAAAGAGGGCGCCGAATACAATCTGGTTGTTTCTCCCGCCCCTGTCACCGATTTCACCAAGGTGGATGCCAAGTATATCCACACCGTCAGCGGTGGCGTCTATTCCATCACAGGGCTGGAGCCTCTCACCACCTATTATGTTTATATGCAGATGGCTTGCGCCAGTGCAGGCACTTGGACGTCCGAAATCGCCTTCAAGACCTTGCGGCCCGTCACCTTCCCCTACACCGAGCGCTTCGACCGCTTCGCCTCCGACTTCTATACCAATACCTACGAGGCTGTTCCTGACGGTTGGATTACTGGCGGACGCAAGGTGGCCGACGATAGCGAAGCATCGCCCTATGTAGGCATCACCTCTTCTAACGCCTATGCCTATGTCTCCACCGAAAAGGATGCCGGCGGTAGCCCCTATGTGGCCGCTTCCTTGCACCTGAAAGGTATCTCCACCGTCGGCGCCTATGCCATCCTGCCCGCCATGCCCGAGACGGCTCCCGCTGTCAACGAGTGCATGCTCACCTTCGAGGTGACTTCTTCCGCCAAGGACGGCAAAATTGTTGTCGGTGTGTGCGACGAGCAGTCCTACGACATCCCCACAGGTATGATGTTCCTCCCCGGCGAAGATGCCAACTTCACGCCTGTCGATACCATCTCCCTCACCGACGACGCTGTCTCCGGATGGCAGTACTGCACCGCGTTGCTCACTGCCTACAAAGGCACCGGCAAGTATGTCGCACTCCGTGCGCTGCCTGTCACCTCCACCTTCGCACCCTATATCGACAATGTGCAGCTCATGCCGGCGCCAGCCTGCTTCAATATATCTGCTCTCAAGGCCGAAGCCACAGGTGTCGATGGCATCCGCTTCTCTTGGGACGAAATCGGTAAGGCCACCGCTTGGAAGGTAAAAGTCGCTTCTGCCGAAATGACCGACATGAACGCTACGGCCGATATCTACGACAAGACCGTTTCTTCTACCGAAGTCTCCTTGAACGGCTTGACGGCCAATACGACCTATTATATATATGTACGCTCCGATTGCGACCAGAGCGAGTGGCAGACTGTCACGGTGCAGACCCTCTATGCTCTTACCGTTCCCTACTTCAACGACTTCGACCTCTCGCAGTCCGTCAAGGCTACTACCGGCGCAACGGGTGCATCTGGCTCGGGCTCCTATCCCCAGTACTGGCTGGTAGGCAACCTCGGTGCCACCCCCACAGCCACCTACATCCCTTATACCTACAACACGGCTTGGACCGCCGCTACCGGCGAAAAGATTCCTGCCGACGTGGTTAGACCGTCGCTTTACATCTATGCCAGTGCTGCGATAGCGAAAGGCAATACGGAGTTTACGACCACCACCGACCACAGTCGCCCCTATGCCATCATGCCGCCTCTGCAGAATGCTGCTGTAAAGGATGTCACCATCTCCTTCAACGGCTGGGCCAATTCAAGCAACTCGTCGGGTAACAATATCTACGGTCACGGCATCTCTATCGGTGTGCTCGACGACCCCACCGACCTCTCCACCCTCGTACATGTGGCCGATGTCGATTGTGAAACCTATCGCCACAACGACTTCTTCATTGTTCCTATGTCGGCTTATACCGGCACCGGCAAGTACATCGTCTTCTATATCGCTCTCGATCCCTCTGTAGCCGATGCTTCTACTGCGGCCAAGAGCTTCTCTACCATATTCTGTATAGACAACCTCTCCATCACCCTCTCTTCCATGCCGCAGCAGGTAACGAAAGTGACGGCTTCCGAAATCACGGCCGCCGGTGCCAAAATAGCATGGACCGAGAACGGACAGGCAACCTCATGGAATATCAAGGTGTACGACGATCCCGATGCCAAGGCTGACGATCCCGACTTCACGCCGGTCATCTCGACCACCGTCAACTCAACGCCTGAATACACGCTCTCCGGTCTGAAACCGGGCAAGCGCTACTATGTCTATGTTCAGGCCGTACAGGGTGCCAATACCGGCGCATGGGGCTCTACCGATTTCTGGGCCGGTTGCGGCGTTGTTTCGCTGCCTTGGTTTGAGAACTTCAACGCGTCCGGAGGTGTGTACAGCACTGCCGACAAACTCCTTCTTCCCTGCATCAGCTATGGCAACACGCTGAAAGCGCCGACTATGCCTACGGCAAGCGGCTCTTCCCTCGGCTCCACCGTCTGCCCCGACCACGTCATGGGACAGGATCCTACCGTGGCCGCTGCAAAATACGTTTCTGGCACCGACCCCAACCACTACGTCGTGCAGATGTATGCAACGAGCTCTGCTTCCTCCAAAATCGTGCAGATCGATCTGCCCGAAATGCCGGGTAAGCTCAACGAGCTCCAGATGACATTCTATCTCGCTCCTTACAGCACCAATCATTGCGCCATGCGCGTCGGTATCCAGACCGACACGGAATTCATTCCCGTGCAAGACTTCCTCGGCGCTGCCAAGGCATGGACCGAATGTATCACCAACTTCTCTTCGCTGGCCGACGACGTGACTGGACATATCGCTATCCGCGCCGACTACGACTTCTTCAAGAATAGTCCCGGCTACGGCTTCTCCACTTCCTACACCGGCGGCTTCGTGGACGATATCCTCATAGAGAAGATTCCGCTCTGCGCCAAGGTTACCAAGCTCTCTGTTTCGGCTGTTGCATCCGACTCCGCAGTGCTGGCTTGGGAACAGGCTATGGGCGAAACGCAGTGGAACGTGAAAGTAGCCTCTGAAGTTATCGACCCCGCTACCGACAAAGCGGACATCCTCGAGACCTCTGCTACCGCTATGAGCATACCCGTCAAGGGCCTCGCTCCTTCCACTACCTATTATGCCTACGTGCAGGCTATCCGTCCCGACAAGGACTGCACCGGCGACTGGAGCAACTATATCTCCTTCCGCACTTTGCCGGGTGTAGAGGCACTGCCCTTCTTCGAGGACTTTGAGAACGAACCCGAAGGCTCTATCACCAATACGGATGGTGCTGTGATCTATCTGCCGCGCAAGTTTGCTGCTGCCGGCGAAGAATCCGCCAAGATGTGGATGTATATGCAGAACGGCGGCAACACCCTCTGTCCGCCTATGGATACCTACGGTATGCACCTCAACTCCTCCAACGGGAAACACAACTTCTTCATTCTCCCGCCCTTCTCCGAGACCGATACCCGCAAACTCCAACTTGAGTTCTATGCCGGTATGTCCACTACTACGACGGGCGTTCTCGAAGTTGGTACACTCGTTGACCCCTCCGATATCTCTACCTACGAGAAGGCGGCTGAGATTACCCTCAATCCTACCTATGGCAATCTCTCCTACACACGCTCATGGCAGCATATCGTCATCACCTTCGATTCGCTGAAGGGTGGCGACCTCGGCGTTATCGGACGCTACATCGTGCTCAAGCCGGTTCGCAACAGCACTTCCAGCTCGGCAAGCATGTTCGTGGACAATATCACCGTCAAGATGCGCGAACCCATTGCCGCTCCCGGTGCCCTTTGGCCCTCCAATCGCAAGCGGAACGGCGAAACCGACGAACTCACCCTCGGCTGGGTTTCCACCGAGAAGAACGCCACCTTCCGCGCACGCTTCTACGAAGGTCTCAATCCTGACACCGAAAAAGCTGCCGACAAAGAGTTTACGGCTGCCGATGCCAACGAGCTGACGGCTACCGGTCTCAAGCCCAACACCGTCTATACGGTTGTTGTGCGCGCCGAGAGAGGAGGCAACGTCTCCGCATGGAGCAAGCCGATAGTCTTCCGTACAACGGTTGCCAACCTGCCCGCCGTCTCCCTGCCCTATGCAGAAGACTTTGAGAACCCCTATATGGGTGGCACCACAAGCCATACGGCAGCTACCGGATGCGGCTGGACGATTGTCAAGACTACGGGCGCACTGTCCAACACGGCTGCCAACCAGAGGGGCGGACAAATCTCCCTCACAGTCGCCACCAATGCACAGCTCATGACGCCGGCTCTCAATGTTGCCGACTGGAAGAACGTCACCATCTCCTTCGATGCCTACAACACGGGAGCGTCCGCTTCCTACGACGGAAAGAAGATTAAGATCTTCCTCGCCGAGACCAACAACGCCGCCGGTGTCACCGGTGCCGAACCCGTTGCCGAAGTGGCGTTGCCTATGAAGCAGTGGCAGAAGGTTATCGTCTCCTTGCAGGATCTTACCTCTGTCCGGCCGTTCAACTACATCTACCTGACGGCTGAATACGGCACCGCGGTGGACAACTTCATGGTCACCGAAGGCAAACCCGCATTCGTGGTAACCAATATGCAGGTTCTCGATGTAGCCGACACCGCTGTGGTCTATTCCTTCGAAGAGTTCACCGAAGGCGTCACCTCTTGGGTGGCTGAGTACGGCCCCGCAGGCTTTACGCTCGGCACCGGCATGCAGAAGCAGCTTTCTGCTAAGCAGGACACCCTCATCGGTCTTACGCCGAACACGGCTTACCAGCTCTACGTCAAGGCTGCCGGAACCGACACATGGTCGTCTCCCATTGCCTTCACAACGGTAGGCAAGGCTGTGCCCGTGCCCTATGTAACCGGCTTTGAAGATGCCGACGACAACGCACAGTGGACCTTCGTCAACAAGAAGAATCTGGTCAACGATGCCGCCTATCCCAGCCGGTTTATCATCGGTGATGCCGCTCAGGTGGAAGGTACCGGCTCCAAGGCTCTCTTTGTTACCACCGACGGAACCACGTGGGGATACACCAAGGTTGATGCTACCGGTTCAGGCTCCAACAACTACATCTGGGCCGCACGCACCATCCGCTTCGACGAACCCGGCGACTATACCATATCGTTCCGTCTCCGCAACGAGGGTATCATATCCACCAATCCCGACCAGGCCGACTTCGACTACGTTGCCGCATTCATCGTGCCCTCTTCCACCACTTGGTACAACGACATAATGAACAATCTCGCCGGTACTGCTATCAGCAGGAAGGCTTCCTCGCCTGAAACGGGTAACCATGTGATTATTCCTATAGAGACCTTCTATGGTAAGAAGGAGTGGACGAACGTCGAAGAGCGTATCAGCATCTACAAGCCTGGCACCTACGAACTCCTCATCCATTGGAAGAACTATCAGCAGGCCGCCGCCGGCAAGCCCGTGGCAGTGGACAGCATTGCTATTGAGAAGTACAACTGCTCCGTTGCACAGAGCGTCAAACTCACGGCTGTGGACGGCGAGAGCGCTTCCTTCTCATGGTACGGTGGTTCGCTCACCAATTTCGAAGTGGCTGTTTCCGAGTACAAGAAACTCAGCCGTCCCTTCGAAATCGAAGAGGCTGACTATGTTCTCCATACCACCATCTCCAACGGGCCCGCTATCACCATCAACAATCTCAAGCCCAGTACTTCCTACGCTTTCTACGTACGCTCCATCTGCCCCGACGGACCGACCGAAGAATTTGTAGAGTACGACTTCCAGACGGTTTGCGATGCCTATCCCGTGCCCTTCGAGGTCAATACCAACGAGAAGCTGGCATGCTGGGTGTACAGCACCGGTGTAGCCCCTGCTTCCCACAAGATGCAGAACGATGCCATGAAGGCGGAAGGTATTGAATATACCTACAACTACCTCAGCATTCCAACCAACGGATACGTCATCCTGCCCTTGCTTGATGCACCTATTGACAGCCTCGATATTCAGGTACAGGTATGGAATACGCAATCTATTGAGTCCCACACTTTGTATGTCGGTGTCGTCTCCAATCCGTTCATTGCCGACGATTTCGAAGCCCTCTATACCTATCGCTTCAAGAACACGCACAATACCACCGGTACCTATCTCAGAATCAAACCCGAAGAATTTGAGTTCTATACCAACCGCTACAAGGGCGACAAGAAGTTCATCATGATTCGGGGTGCAAGCGATGCTGCAATAGCGCTGCTTTCGGTCAAGATAACCCGACTGCCCGAGTGCGTCAACCCCTATCAGGTAGAGATAACCGATATCACCACCACTTCCGCTAAGGTCAACTGGATCACCGGCGACGAGAAGGCGTGGAACATCTATCTCACCGACGAGGATGCCAAGCAGGAAACCGTTATTCCTGTCACCGAACAGCCTTATACCCTCACCGGACTCAAGGACGGTAATGCCTATACTGTCGCCGTCCAGGCTATCTGCTCCGACGACAAGAAGAGCGACAAGTCTGTGGCTGCATCCTTCTCCACCGACTGCGGTCTCTACAGTATGCCCATGAGCGAAGACTTCTCCAAACTGCCTTACGCTACCAAGGCCAAGCTCCGCTGCTGGACCAATATCAACACCTCCGCTGCTATCGAAGAAGTGCTCGCCTCCGGCTTCTCGCCCATGGCCTTCGACAACTCCGACGAGATTTCCGTATCGTCCTATGAATCATTCATGTGGTCGGATGGCAACTCGCGCTATGCCGCACTCGGCGATCCTGCTCAGTTGGTTTCTTGGGACTACACAGGCTCCTATAGCAAGACCTACTACAAGTGGATGATTTCGCCGGTTTATCAAATCACGGCCGGTGCTGTCCTCTCCTTCGACCTTGCCTATCGTATGTACAAGAGCAGTGAAGTTATCGCGCCTGCCACACCCGGCAGAGGACGCTTCTTCGTTGCCGTTTCGGCCGACGGTGGAAACACCTACGATAAGGCCGATGCTACCGAAATCCAGCTCTTCAAGTACGGCGTGGAATATAAGAGCGTTGTCTTCGACCTCAGCGCCTATGCAGGAAAGAACATCACCGTCGCATTCTACCACGAAGGTGCTTCTTATTCCGGCAACCAGCCCTATGTATTCATCGACAATATGCGCATCAACTGTGCTACCGAATACACCTACGAGGACAATGCCTGCGAGGGTGCAGAATACACTGGCTACGGCTTCAATATCGCGGCCGATGCACACCTCTACGGACGCACCGATACCATCCGCCGTGTCACTTACAACGAGCAGGGCTGCGACAGCCTCATCGTCGTTAAACTCACTACACAGCGCGGCGATACCGTCATGACGTCCGCATCTATCTGCGATGGCGATGTCTATGAAGAAAACGGCTTCGAAGTATCCAAGGCCGGATGGCACCTCATCCGCTCGGTCAACGAATACGGATGCGACCGCCTCATCTACCTCAACCTCTCCATCAAGCCCGGTTCAGGTGAACACGAATCCCTCTTCGCTACCATCACGACCGACGACCTGCCCTACAAGACCGCTGACGGACTTGTCGAGGTACCGGCTGACTTCGGTACGGGTGTCTTCACCAAGAACGTGCTCGTGGACGAGAGCATCTGCAAGTGGAACGACTACACCATCACCGTCAACCCGGGCGAGCCTACCGCACTCGATACCGACGACAAGAACCTCGTGCTCTATCCTAATCCCGTAGAGCGCGGACAGAAAGTCACCGTTACCTATCCCTTCACCGCTGAACAACTCGACGGTATGACGGTTCAGGTATTCGACTTCACCGGTGCACTTGTCGCCAATATCCGCCCGCAGACCGCTTCCTTCCAGATTGAGGACTTCACGACAACGGGACTCTACACCCTCCGCATCATCGCCGGTACGGGTGAGCAGCTCACGTCCAAGTTCATCGTCAAGTAAGCACGGACCGAATCCGCGTAAGCAAATGCAGACCTGCCCCTCTGGGCAGGGAAACTGAATAACCTCTTCCGACAGCCCGGAATCACCCTGATTCCGGGCTGTCTTTCTCTATTTGCACCATCCCGGAATTTGTTGTAATTTTGCATCCCTGTATAACCGCCTTTGCGCACCTCCGCTTAACCGCTATCGTCCCTGCCATGGATATCCTTTTCCGCATCTTCTCCCGCGCCTTCCACGCTCTTACGGCACGCAACACCCTCGGACACGGCGTCCATTCGCCTTATCTCTATAATATGGTGCGCTTCGTCATCTACGACGACAACCGCTACTACTGCTGGGACGCTGTCGAAAAGGAGCGCCGCCGTCTCCTCCGCGCTACGAAAACCCTCTCCGTCACCGACTACGGCACCGGCTCCTCCTTCGGTTCTGCCGGTTCTGCCGCCCTCCGCCGTGTCTGCGACATCGCCCGCACCTCCCTCATGCCTCCCCGCGACGCGCATCTCCTCTTCCGTCTTGTCAATATGCTCCGGCCTTCCCTTGTCCTCGAGCTTGGCACCTCTCTCGGCATCACCACCGCCCTCCTCGCCGCAGCCGCAGCCAAGGGTAGGGTGGTCTCCTTCGAGGGCAGCACGGCCCTCGCCGATGAGGCCCGGCAGGTATGGAAACACCTCGGCATCGCCAACGCCGAAGTCATCACCGGCAATATCGACAGCACATTGGAACAGTTTTTGCAACCCTCGCCCCAGTCTCCCAATTCCCCGGTTCAACAATTCAACAATTCAACAATTCAACAGTCCCCCAACCTCATCGACTTCGCCTTGCTCGACGCCAATCATACCGAAGAGGCTACCCTCCGCTATTTCGGCCTCCTCGCCGCCCACGCAGGACCCAAGAGCATCTTCGTGCTCGACGATATACGCTATTCGCGCTCCATGTACCGCGCTTGGAAGCAAATCCGACGCCACCCCCGCGTCACCTCCACCATCGACCTCGGCGACATGGGCATCGCCCTCTTCGATCCTGACTACCTCCCCCGACACTATAAAATGCGCATCTGATTCCCCAAATTCTCAAATCATCAATTCCCCAATCCCCCAACATGAACATCTACACCAAAACCGGTGACGCCGGTTCCACTTCCCTTGTCGGAGGAACCCGTGTCAGCAAGGCCGACCTCAGGCTCGAGGCCTACGGTACGGCCGACGAACTTAATTCCTTTGTCGGTCTCCTCCGCGCTGAGTGTACCGACAGCCGCTATGCCGCTGTCGATGCCCTCCTTCATACGGTTCAGAACAAACTCTTCAACCTCGGCAGCTGGCTTGCCACCGAGCCCGACAAGATGCACTTTCTTGACGGTATGTTGCTCGCCTCGGCCGATGTCTTGGCCCTCGAGCAGGCTATCGACCTCATGCAGGCCGATCTGCCCGTTCTGCGTAGCTTCATCCTCCCTGCCGGCAACCGGCGCGTCGCTCTCGCACACGTCTGCCGCACCCTCACACGCCGCCTCGAGCGCCGGATGGTGCAGCTCCGTCTCGCCTCGCTTCCCGCCGCTACACCCGCCGCTACACCCGCCGCTGCGCCCGCCGCAAAACTTCCCGCATCCGACCCCGACACCGCATCCGACTTCGCCTTCCAATATGTCAACCGACTCAGCGATTACTTCTTCATATTGGCTAAAAAGTTGGCACAAATTGACGGTTGTGACGTTTTTTTGTGGGAAAAGTAGTGGGGCGCTTGCCTGAATCAACTATTTTTTCTAATTTTGCACGGTATTTTGAAAGTAAACTGCCCGCATTATACGTCGGCAGTGTCGTGATAATGCGGATTAATTGACTAATTGAAACTTACGGCTTATTAACTATGGTTTGGACGTTGGAATTGGCTTCAAAACTGGAAGACGCTCCGTGGCCCGCAACCAAAGACGAGTTGCTGGATTATGCCACCAGAACGGGCGCTCCTATTGAAGTGATAGAGAATCTGCAGGAAATCGAGGAGGATGAGGAAGCTTTCGAGAGTATCGAAGACCTCTGGCCCGATTATCCCAGCAAGGACGACTTCTTCTTCAACGAGGAAGAGTATTAAGAAGGAAGGGGCGCAACAGGCTCCCCTAAAACCGGAATGAATGAAACGATATATTGTTCTTTGTTTGCTGACAATGGCTGTGGCGGTTCTGCGCGCACAGTTTGACCCGCAGATAGGACAATATATGTATATGCCTACCGCCTTCAATCCCGCAGCGGCGGGTGAGGACGACCTCATGAAAGTGAGTGGTATGCACCGGATGCAGTTCACCGGAATACGTAACGCACCGATGACTACCTACTTCTCTTTCTACTCGGCTTTCGCGATAGGCAAAACACGACATGGTGCAGGCATCCGCTTCATGAACGACCGATACGGCCTGTTCTCCAATCAGACCCTTCACGCCCAGTATGCCTACAGGCAACGCCTCGGGAAAGGCTGTCTGAGCGGAGGTGTGGAACTCGGCTTCGTGAGCGTCGGTTTCCGCGGCGACAGTGTGAACCTCTCCCGCTTGAGCGGCTCCACCTACCACAAAGCGGACGACCAGGCAATCCCTACCGGAGCGGAAACAGGTATGGCCTTCGATATGGGCATCGGCGTCTATTATACGGCGCCTCTCTGGTGGGCGGGCATCAGCTACTCCCACCTTACGCAGCCCTCGGCCCAACTCGGCGACTACGCCTCCGTCAAACTGCGCGGAACGTTCTATGCCGCCGGAGGCTACACCTTCCGCCTCAAGAACCGCAAACTCGCCATCACGCCAAGTGCGATGCTGATGACCGATTTTACGGGCTGGGACCTGAACCTCGACTTGATGTTCGCCATCAAAGAGCGCTACCGCGTCGGAGCGGCCTACCGCATCGCAAGCAATGTGGCGTTGCTCTTCAATGTGGACATCATATCGGGTCTGACGCTGGGCTACACCTACGAACTGCCCACCAGCAAACTGCTGCTCGAGAGCTTCGGCTCGCACGAGGTCTATCTGGCCTACGGATTCAATATCCTCAAGCCCAAACGGACCAATAAGTACAAGAGCGTAAGATATTTGTAAGTATTTGTGATAACGACTTAAAAACTGATAATATGACAATCAAACGAATTCTGCCCGTTGTGGCACTGGCCATTGCGCTGACGGCTTGCAACAAGCCCGCCGGCGAACTGGTAGGTGCAGGCAAGAACGGGAACTTCAAGGAAGCCAACCCTTACGGTATGATTTTCATTAAGAAAGGCTCCTTCATGATGGGTAGCAATACCCAGTCGGCCGTCTTCAGTCAGCCCGACAACCAGCTGATGGTCACGGTCGATGCCTTCTGGATGGACGAGACCGAGATAACGAACAACGAATACCGTCAGTTCGTCAATTGGGTGCGCGACTCCATCGCATACAAGAATCTTATCGAGGCTGGTCTCACCGACTATGCCATCCAACCCCGCGATGGGGACTTCGACGAGGAGAACTACCGCATCAACTGGAAGAAACGGATTCCTTGGAACAGCAAGGAGGAAGACGTGCAGGATGCCCTCGCTTCCATGTTCTATGAGGACGGCAATCTCAACACCACCCGCTTCCACTACTCCTACAGCTGGATCAACTACGACGAGGCTGTCCTGCCCCGCAACCGCTTCGATGTTGTCAAAGGGGCTTATCCCGAAGGAGCTTCCGTACGTGTGGACACCGCTTGGATCGACGAGGATGGCATTATTCACGACAGCACGGTCGTACGCTCCCTCACTCAGCCCAGCGACCTCATTACACGTATGATTATCAATGTCTATCCCGATACGATGGTCTGGATGCGTGACTTCCAGTTCGCCTACAACGAACCCATGCTCCAGCAGTACTTCTCTCACCCCGGCTTTGCCGACTATCCCGTCGTAGGTATCACGTGGGAGCAGGCCGATGCCTTCTGCCAGTGGCGCACCGACTATTTCCTCGGTGCCAGCACCGTGGCCGCTCAGAAGTACCGTCTCCCCACCGAGGCCGAATGGGAGTATGCCGCTCGCGGCGGACGCAAGATGGCTACCTATCCCTGGGGCGGCAACTACGCACGCGATGCCAAAGGCTGTTTCCTGGCTAACTTCAAGCCCTATCGCGGCAGCTATATCGACGATACCGGAGCCGCTACCATGAAGGTCGCCCAGTTCCGTCCCAACGACTTCGGACTCTTCGACATGGCCGGCAATGTGGCCGAGTGGACCTCTTCCGCCTACAACGCTTCCGCCAACAGCTATGTGCACGACCTCAACCCGCAGTTCCAGTACCGTGCACGCAAAGAAGACCCCGAAGTGCTGAAGCGCAAGGTGGTGAAAGGCGGCAGCTGGAAGGATATCTCCTATTATCTGCAGTGCGGCACCCGCACCTACGAGTACCAGTATGAGAGCCGCCCCTACATCGGCTTCCGCTGTGTACGCTCCTACATCGGTGAGAAGTAACACGCTCGCTTTGGAAATGAACCAACCTGAATATAAACAAATAAACTATAAACACAATGGCTAATCAAGCAAATGCCCGGCAGCAAAAAGGCTGGGACAAAGTAGTGGCATGGTATGCAAGAAACGCATACGCAGTAAACATGATTTACAGTCTGGGTGCATCGGTCGTTATCATCGGCGCCCTCTTCAAGATTCTCCACTGGCCGGGCGCAAGCTACGTGCTGATGGCGGGTATGTTTACCGAGTCCTTCCTTTTCATGATGGGTATCTTCGAGAAACCCCATGCCTCCTACCACTGGGAGAATGTTTTCCCGCAGCTTATTGGCGACGAAACCAAAGAATTGCTTGGTGGCAACGGTGTCAATGGCGTTGCCGCACCGAAGCAGGGCGAAGTGCCCGCCATTCCCGAGGCTGAACTCAAGGCGCTGAAGGAGGGTATCCAAAAGCTCGGCGACACGGCCAGCCAGCTCGCCTCTATCGGCAAGGTGGCCGACGCTACCACCGAACTCACCTCCAAGATGGCTACGGCAGGCAAGACCATGGATGCCGCTACGGCAGGCTTCCAGACCGAGATGCAGAAGGCCGGCGAAGCAGCTCAGAAGTTCGCAGGCAATCAGGACGTCCTCGCTGCTGCCACTGCACAACTCAACCAGACCTATCAGGCTGTGCTCGGCGATATGCAGACCGTACAGCAGAACACCAAGGCCTACGGCAAGGGCGTAGAGACTGTCGGACAACAACTCGCTTCGCTCAACTCCGTATATGAACTCCAACTCAAGGACATTCAGGCACAGTCGGCCGCCTTCAAGGCACAGACCGAGAAACTGAACGGTGTGGGTAAGACTATCGACCAGCTCGCTGAGGAGACCGCTCAGATGAAGGCTGCTTCGGCCGCCGCTCTCGAAGCCGGCAAACAGTATCAGGCTGCACAGCAGAAACTCGCACAGCAGGTGGCCGACCTCAACAAGGTCTATGGCAACATGCTCAACGCCATCGCATAACGTCTGCCCGTGATGCGCACACCTCGGCCCACGGGACGCAGGATGCGCGCGTGCGCGTACATAAAAATAAGTAAACGACAACACACACTAACGCTATAAACATACAAAGCAATGGGTGGAGCAAAAAACTGTCCGGAAACCCCGAGACAAAAAATGATTGGTATGATGTATCTGGTGCTGACAGCCATGTTGGCCCTGAACGTCAGCACCGACATCCTGAACGGCTTCAAGCTCGTGGACGAAAGCCTGCACTTTACGCTTACCGCCACCGAGAACCGCAATCAGGAGATGATGGACCAGTTCAAGGCCGCCGCCGAACTCAACGAACAGAAAAACGGCGAATGGTATCAGAAGGCCGTTGAGCTGGGGCAGCGTTCCGACGCCATCTACGATTTCATTCAGGACTTCAAATACAACATCGCCCTGCTGGCCGATGGCCAGAAGTATCCCCAGAAGGCCAACCTCCCCGAAGGCAGCAAAGATGCACGCGTGAGCAACATCTCTGCCCGCGACCAGCTCGACGTGACGGCCCAGTACGCCCTCAACGAAGGACACGGCGAAGAACTGCGCGTTATGTTCGAGGACTACCGCAACTTCCTGATTGAACTGACCAACGGCGAGAAAAAGAAAGAGTTCGAGCAGATGTTCTCTACCGAGGGCGGCACCAACAACGACGGCGACCCCATCACCTGGGAGCAGGTCATCTTCGAAGGCATGCCCGTCGGCGCCAGCATCACCATCCTCACCAAGATGCAGAACGACATCCGTTCCGCGCAGAGCGAGATGATACAGTACCTGCGCGAGCAGACCGATGCCGCCGACGTGCGCGTCAACAAGATGATGGCACTCGTCGTTCCGGCCTCCAAGTACGTCATCCGTGGTGGCAAGTACAGCGCACAGATTATCCTCGCCGCTGTGGACTCTACCGCCAAACCGAATTACTACGTGGACGGACAGCAGATCAACGAAAACGGTATCTATGAAGTCACCGCTGTCGGCACAGGTCTCAAGAAATACAAAGGTGTGCTCGAGCTCCCCGGCAAGGAGGGCGAAGAGCCCCTGCGCTTCAACTTCGAAGACGAGTACAGCGTGGGCGAACCCTCTGTCACTATCTCCAATACCGACCTCAACATCATGTACCGCGACTACGAGAACAAGTTCTCCATCTCTGTTCCGGGTGTGGCTAACGACAAGGTGCGCGTCAGCGTCAGCGGAGCAACCGCTTCTCAGCGCGGAGGCATGTGGATTATCAAACCCAATGCCAGCGCCAAGGAAGTCACCATCGCCGTGCAGGCCGAACTCGACGGACGTATGCAGTCGATGGGCAGCCAGCAGTACCGCGTCAAAGAACTCCCCAAGCCGGGTGCCTACTTCCGCAGCGGCTCCACCGAGTATCAGGAAGGCAAGATCGCGCGTAACGCCCTGCTCAGCCCCCAGGCCACCGTCATCGCCAGCTACGGCCCCGAAGGACTGCTCGACCTGAAATATACCATCACCTCCTTCCAGCTGCAGACCTCTATGGGCTATTCGCAGTCCAACGGCAACAAGTTCACCAAGGCACAGCTCGACCAGCTTGGCAAACTCAAGCAGGGCGCTATGGTCAACATCGTGGACATCCGGGCCAAGGGACCCGAAGGCAAAGAAGTGCGCCTGCGCGGTATCCCCTTGCAGCTCAACTAAAAAGCCCCTCGCAGCTCACCTGACGGTGAGGCTGAACCAAACAGACTATAAAAATACTGTAATATGAAGAAACTAAGTGTCATTATCTGCCTGCTGCTCGCTATCGGGACAGCAAGTGCCCAACATCAGATCTATCCGTTCTTTGACGATAAGGGAGCGGTGCGTATCGAGACGGTGGAACTCAACGATGCGGCCGACACGCTGGTGAGCATCTTCCACCGCGCCGATGACATCGTCTGGTCGCGCGTGGTGTACCGCGTCATTGATATGCGCTACAAGCAGAACTACCAGCTCTACTTCCCCGTGCGCTACGACGACCCACAGTACCGCAGCCTCTTCAAGGTGATTGTGGACGGCATCGTGGACGGCATGCCCCTCTACCGCAAGGCACAGGACAACATCAAGCCCACTTTCCGCCCCGAGGACGTCATTGCCAAGTCCGAAATACCGACCCTCTTCATGGTGGACGACCCCACGGCCGACTATTCCGAGGACACCTGTCACTACAACGTCGAGTGCTCCGACGCTATGCTCATCCACTACGACAAGGCTAACGACAAGATGTCCTTCCACTTCTATCCCTATGAGGGCTTCGTCAAGAACCAACTCAAATATCTCATTCAGGAGATTGTCTTCTTCGACAAACACACCTCGCGTCTCTATTCCAAGATTATCGCCATCGCGCCCCTTCAGGCCGACAAGATTGTCTCCGATGGCGAGAACGTTATGGGAGCCCTGCACGAGTCGCTGCTCTTCTGGATTGCTTTCGACGAGCTGCGTCCCTATCTGGCCAAGCAGTACATGATTCCGCAGGCCAACGACACCCGCCGCATCACCTTTGAGGAGTTCTTCGCCAAGAAACTCTATACTTCCTATATCCTCGGCGACAGCAACATGTATAACCGCATGATTCCCAACTACGCCAAGAACGAGACTGACGTGAAGAAAGAACAGCAGCGTATCTTTGACGAGCTGCTCAACTTCGAACAGGACCTTTGGGAGTATTGATTTCTGCATATTGACAGCACATAGCGGCAAGAGTCAGGCCTGTGCCTGATTCTTGCTTCGCTGTATGAATAAATTGGATTCGTACCGTCTGCCGGACCGCCTGCAGACACCGTAGTAGAGCGGACCGCCCTCGCCTGCGGCTGGTAGAAAACCTGAAGTTCAGATGTTATGAGGAAGCGTCATCGTTTTTTCAATATGTATCTCACCACCACCGTCTCGGTGATGCTGGTGCTGTTCCTTATCGGTGTTGAAGCCGTGCTGCTCCTTTCGGCGCGCGACCTCATCAGGCAGCTCAAGGAGAATGTGTCGCTCGATGTCGTCATCAACGACTATGCCGACTCCCTACAGCTCGGCCGCTTGGATAATATGCTCACGCTCGCACCCTATGTGCGGGAATTTACCTATATCAGCAAGGAGCAGGCGCTGGAGGAGCATATCGCTTCCCTCGGCGAGAACCCCGCCGATTTTCTGGGCTACAACCCGCTGAAGGCGTCTTACGCCGTGAAACTTACGGCCGAATATGCGCAGACCGACAGCATCGCTGCCATCGAGGCGCAGTTGCAGCAGTTCCCTTGCGTCAACCGCGTAATCTATCAGAAAGGGGTGGTGGGCATGCTCGACAAGAACGTCCGCCTCATCTCTATGATACTCGTCGGTGTCGCCTTGTTGCTGCTTTTTGTGGCCGTGGCTCTCATTGTGAACACAATCCGTCTGCACGTCTATTCCAAGCGTTTCCTTATCAACACGATGAAGCTCGTCGGGGCCACCCCGCACGTCATCAAAGCGCCTATCGTGCGCCGCAATGTGCTGATGGGGCTGGTGGCCGGTGTGCTGGCCCTGCTTCTGCTGGCCGGTGCGCTCTGGTATTGCCGCGAGCGTCTGGGCGTGTCGCTCATGTTGCTCACCTGGCAGAACTGCGCCTTGGTGGCCGCGGTCGTAATAGGTTGCGGACTGATGCTCACCTTCTTCGCTTCAATCTTCGCTACCAACCGCTATATCCGCATGAAGACCGACGACCTCTACTTTGTCTGAACATCCCAATTCAACAGTTCAACAGTTCCCCAGTTCAACAATTCCCCAATTCAACAATATGAAACAAAGCCTCCCTAAACTGAATATCTGGCTGATAGCAGCCTCCCTACTGGTTATCGTTGTCGGCTTCGCGCTGATGACGGGTGCTCCCAGCGGTGCAACAGAGTACAATCCCGACATCTTCTCGGTGCGCCGTATCACGGTCGGACCGATGATAGCGCTTGCGGGCTTCGTGCTGATGATTTTCGCTATTCTCTACAAACCCAAGAAACGTTAAACTATGTCTTGGTGGGAAGCGTTGATACTGGGTATCGTGCAGGGACTCACCGAGTTTCTGCCTGTGAGCAGCAGCGGCCATCTTGAGATAGGTCAGGCACTGCTCGGCACGTCGGGCGAAGAGAACCTGACGTTTGCCATCGTAGTGCATACCGCCACGGTGCTGTCCACGCTCGTCGTCTTCTGGCGCGAGGTATGGCAGTTGCTCTGCGGCACCTTCACCACGCTCAAGTGGAACGCGGAGAAAGACTATGTGGCCAAGCTGGTGGTGTCTATGGTGCCTGTCTTCATCGTTGGCATGTTCTTCAAGGACGAGGTGGAGCGGTTCTTCGGCAGCGGCTTGCTGCTGGTAGGCATCTGCCTGCTCCTTACGTCGCTGCTGCTCTGGCTGAGCGAGTTCATCGTGAAGCGCCGCGGCGGCGAGGGACATGAGGTCACCTATCGCGACGCCCTCATCATAGGCTGTGCACAGGCGGTGGCCATACTGCCCGGACTGTCGCGCAGCGGAAGCACTATCGCCACGGGCCTCTTGTGCGGTGTCAGGAAAGAAACGGTGGCCCAGTTCTCCTTCCTGATGGTGCTCGTGCCTATTCTGGGAGAAGCGTTCCTGGACGGGCTGAAGATGCTTACCGGCGCCGAGGCCGCTCCTTCGCTGCCCCCGCTCTCGCTCGCAGTAGGCTTTGTGGCCGCTTTCCTCACGGGATGGGCCGCCTGCCGCTTCATGCTGCAGATTGTACGGAAGCAGAAACTGATATACTTCGCTGTCTATTGCCTGCTGGCCGGCACGCTGGCCATTGTATGGTCATTGCTCTAAGGGATGGATTTCGTTGAAGGGGAGATACTGGCATTTGACAAGCCTTACCGCTGGACCTCGTTCGATGTGGTGGGCAAGGTGCGTTGGCTCTTGTGCCGCAAGCTGGGGATCAAACGCCTGAAAGTGGGGCACACGGGGACGCTCGACCCTTTGGCAACGGGGGTGGTGGTCGTCTGCACCGGTCGCATGACGAAGCAGATTGACAGTCTGCAGCAGCACGTGAAAGAATATGTGGCCACGCTGCAGCTCGGAGCCACCACGCCGAGTTTCGATTTGGAAAAGCCTGTAGATGCCACATGGCCTACCGGGCATATCACGCGCGAACTCATCGACAGCGTGCTCCCGCGCTTCCGCGGGGAGATATGGCAGGTGCCGCCGGTGTTCTCGGCGGTGAAGGTGGAAGGCAAGCGTGCCTACGCCTACGCACGCAAAGGTGAAGAGGTGGAGCTGCAACCCAAGCTGCTGGTGATTGACGAACTGGAGGTGCTGGACTTCGAACCTGCAACCATGCAGCTCACGCTGCGCATCGTCTGCTCCAAGGGTACCTATATCCGCGCTTTGGCACGCGACATCGGGCAGGCACTCGGCTCGGGAGCTCACCTGACAGCCCTGCGCCGCACCCGCGTAGGCGGCATCCGCGTGGAGGACTGCCTCTCCTTCCCTGCTTTCGAGCAGATGTTGGCAGAGCTATAGACAGGCTGGCAATGCCTCTTGCTGTTCACAGCCGCCCCCTTGACTCCTTGACATCCGACTGAATCAATAGAAAACACGATATAATGAAACTCTCACAATTCAAGTTTACGCTCCCCAAGGAGCAGATAGCGCAGTATCCGGCGCGCTACCGCGACGAGTCGCGTCTGCTGGTGCTGCACCGAAAGACGGGGGACATCGAGCTCAAGCAGTTCCCCGACGTGGTCAACTATTTCGATGAAGGCGACCACTTCCTGCTCAACGATACGAAGGTGTTCCCCGCCCGCCTCTACGGCACCAAAGAACGTACCGGTGCCGCCATCGAAGTGTTCCTGCTGCGCGAGCTCAACCACGAGAACCGCTACTGGGACGTGCTCGTGGACCCAGCCCGCAAGATACGTATCGGCAACAAAATCTATTTCGGCAACGACAGTAGCATCGTGGCCGAGGTTATCGACAACACTACCTCGCGCGGCCGTACCTTGCGCTTCCTGACCGACTACTCCAACGACGAGTTCCGCGAGCATCTCTTCGCCCTCGGACACACGCCCCTGCCCAAGTATATCCACCGCGACCGCGAGCATCCCGACGAGCGTGACAAAGAGGACGCCGAGCGCTATCAGACCATCTTTGCCAACCCGGCCAAAGATGCTGCCGTGGCCGTGCCGGCTACCGGACTGCATTTCTCCAAGTCCGTCTTCAAGCGTATGGAGATTCACGGTATCGGCTGGAGCTTTGTCACCTCCCATGTCGGTCTGGGCATCACCAAACCTATTGATGTGGAAGACCTCACCAAGCACAAGATGGACTCCGAGCAGATGACTATCAGCCAGGAGGTGGTGGACACCATCGAGCGGCTCCATGCCGGAGAAAAGCGTCTTTGCGCCGTCGGTACCGACGTGATGCGCGTGCTGGAGACCGTGGTCGGCACCAACGGACACGTGAAGGCCCTCGACGGCTGGACCAACAAGTTCATCTTCCCCCCCTACGACTTCACCGTGGCCAATGCCATGCTGGCCAACCTCTATATGCCCCTCTCCACGCAGATTATGATGGTGGCCGCTTTCGGCGGCTACGACGAGGTGATGCATGCCTACGAAGTGGCCGTACAGGAAGGCTTTCGCTTCGGCGACTATGGCGATGCCATGCTGATAGTGGACTAAGAGGAAATACGGCAGAAGAACTCTCTGCCCGTTGCTCGGAAAAAAGAAAGCCGTTTCTGCTTACCAGAAACGGCTTATTTCGTCTTTGTAGGCTTCCATCACGGCTTTGCGCTTCACCTTCAGCGTGGGGGATAGGAAGTTGTGGTCGGTCCACTCCTCGGGCACAAGGGTGAACTTGTGAATCTTCTCCCAGTTGCCGAAGTTTCCGCTCAGGCGGGCTATCTCGCGTTCTATCTCGCGGCGCACCTCCTTGCTGTTGCAGATGTCTTCGTTGGTCTCAAAGTGGAGCTTGCGGCTCTTCCCCCAGGTGCGTATATAGGCAAAGTCGGGCGAGATGAGGGCTGCGGCATAGCGCTGGTATTCGCCCATCACCATCATCTGGCTGATGAAGGGCGACTCCGTGAGGCGTGTCTCTATCAGCTCGGGGTTGATGTATTTGCCCAAACTGGTCTTGAAGAGCGACTTCAGGCGGCCGGTGATGCTGAGCAACCCTTCGGGAGAAAGCCGGCCGGTGTCGCCGGTGTGAAACCAACCGTCGCTGTCTATCACTTCGGCCGTGAGCTCGGGGTGCTGGTAGTAACCCATCATCACGTTGCCGCCGCGGCAGAGCACCTCCCCTTCGTCGGAGATGCGTAACTCCACTCCCGGCAGAGCCACGCCCACGCAGCCCGGACGGCGCTCGTGCAGACCCTTGCGGCTCACCGTAATCACGGGAGAGGTCTCGCTCAGACCGTAACCCTCGATGATGGGCATGCCTATGGCGGAGAAGAACGAGGCCAGCTTGGGCTGTAGCGCACTGCCTCCGCTCACCACAATCTCGAAATGACCGCCTATGGCCTCACGCAGTTTCTTATATACCAACCGGTCGTACAGACGGAGCACCGCCTTGTAGGCCGGACCTTTGTTTTCGTAGTTGAAGCGCTCCGCATGGCGCATGGCCGCGAAGAACACGGTGCGCTGCAGGACGGGCAGTTTGCGGCCCGTCAGCACCAACCGGTCATATACCTTCTCCAACACGCGCGGAACGCACGTCATGATGTTCGGGTCCGTTGCCTGGATGTCCTGGCCGATGGTGCCTACGTTCTGCCCGTAATAGACACTGATGCCGGCGTACTGGTAGTAATATACTAACAGGCGCTCGTAGGCATGGCAGAGCGGCAGGAACGACAAGGCGCGGCGCGACGTGCCGTCAGGGATGCCGGCCACACCCAGCACCTGCATCACGAGGTTGCTGTGGCTCAGCATCACGCCTTTGGGCAGCCCTGTGGTGCCCGAGGTGAAGATGAGGGTGGCCAATTGGGCGGGCTGCACGCTCTCGCGCAGCAGGGCGATGCGCGGCAGGTTCTGCAGCAGGTGCTCTTCGCCCAAGCGGTAGAGGTCTTGATAGCTCTGATAGTCCGACTCGGGATGCGGCAGCATCGTTATCACGTGCTTCAGCGCCGGCAATTCGGCAAACAGCGGCTCCACCTTCTGCTGGAGCTCCTTGCCTTCCACGAAGGCGACGCACATCTCCGATACGGAGAAGATGTGACGGTAGTCCTCCTGCGAGATGGTGGCATATACCGGCACCGACACGGCGCCTATCTGCATCGCGGCATAGTCTGCGATGTTCCATTCCGGCCGGCTGGGGCTGATGATGCCCACTTTGTCGCCCGGCTGCACGCCAAGTTCCAACAGGGCGCTGCTGATGATGTCCACGCTGCTTACGTAAGTCTTTGCGTCCATCTTCAGCCAGACGCCGTCCTGTTTCCACGAGAAGACGGTGTCTTGCTCCGGATAAAGCTGCCCGTACCGGCGGACAATATCAAAAATGCGTGTAATCTCCATAAACCGCGATGAAATTACAACTTCATATAAGCTACAACTTCATATAAGCCGCGGCAAAGTTACAACTTTTATTTCTTTTTGCAAAATCTGCCAACAACCTGCTTTTTGTATAATCTGCCATCCGCCGGCAGATTCACGCCCTCAAACAGCATCCGGAAGACTACTCGGATAAGGCGTAGAGGAGAACTACCTGGCATATAATATATCAGCAGCTGCCGGGGCCATTTTATAATTTGAGTGAGCGGCTCCTGATAATGTGTGTAATTCCCATAGAAAAGGTAATTTTTTGCGTGAGGCATAAGTCTCTGCGGTACTGAAA
>JAFUEI010000022.1 GCA_017464025.1 Paludibacteraceae bacterium
AGGGCAGAGGAAAATATATTAGCATAAGAGGGATATTTATTGTACCTTTGCAGGGCAATGTGCAGGGACGCGCCGGCGGGGGGGGGGGGCCGGACTCTCCGGAATTTCCGGATACCCCGGGCATCTTGCGCAGGCGGAAGGAGAAGAGGAAGGAGAAAAGAGGGGAAGAGGGGAAGAGGGGAAGGAGAAGAGAAGGAGAGAGAAAAGAGGAAGAGGGGAGAGAGAAATGCGAAGAGGAGGATGCGAAGATATTTATCAAACGACCGCAATAGGAAAGACCACAATATGAACAATATGAAAGGAACAATATGAAAGGAATCATTCTTGCGGGAGGCAGTGCAACGCGGCTGTACCCGCTCTCGAAAGCCATCTCAAAGCAGATAATGCCGGTGTATGACAAGCCGATGATTTATTATCCGCTCAGTACGCTGATGCTGGCCGGTATCCGCGAAGTGCTGATTATTTCGACCCCGCGCGACCTGCCGATGTTCAGGGAACTGTTGGGCGACGGCAGCCGGATAGGCATGCGGTTAGAATACAAAGTGCAGCTCGTGCCGAACGGTTTGGCACAGGCTTTCGTGCTCGGGCGCGAATTTCTGAACGGCGACAAGGGCTGCCTCATCTTAGGCGACAACCTGTTTTACGGGCAGAGCTTCTCGCAGATGCTCCGCCGCGCAGCCGAGACAGAAAAAGGCGCCTGCATATTCGGCTACTACGTGAAAGACCCTCGGGCGTACGGTGTGGTGGAGTTTGACGAAGAAGGCAAGGTGCTGTCGCTGGAAGAGAAGCCCCAGCAGCCGAAGAGCCATTATGCCGTGCCCGGCCTGTATTTCTACGACGAGACCGTATGCGACAAAGCGGCCGCCCTGCAACCATCGGCCCGCGGCGAATATGAGATAACGGACCTGAACAAAGAATACCTGAAAGAAGGGACGCTACGCGTAGAGCTCTTCGGGCGCGGCTTCGCATGGCTTGACACGGGCAACTGCGACAGTCTGCTTGACGCCGGCAACTTCATCGCCACCATACAGAACCGTCAGGGCTTCTACGTGAGCTGCATCGAAGAGATAGCCTGGCGCAACGGCTGGATAAGCACCGAACAGCTGCACCAACTGGGCAAGGAGATGGAAAAGACCGCCTACGGGCAGTATGTGATGAGCCTGTAAGGAACACGACATCACAGACACTTGTTCAGATGAAAGAGACACCCAACTAAAGCCCTACACCATGAAACATTTCTTCGTTTTTTTGCTGAGCATCTGCTGCATGACGGCAGTCGCACAGCCGAGTGACAGCCACTATACGGTGCGTCACTACAACGCCGACGACGGACTGAGCCAAAACACGGTTGTCACGATGCTGCAGGACCATGAAGGCTTCCTGTGGCTTGGCACGTGGAACGGGCTCAACAAATTCGACGGCTACGAGTTCACCGTGTACAAGAGTCTGAGCGACGGCAGTCCGCTACTGAGCAGCCGTGTGGAATACCTGTACGAAGACCGTGCGGGGCGCATCTGGTTTCAGACCTACGACACGCGGCTCTACTGCCTCGACAAAGGCACCGAGCAGCTCACCTGCATCTGCGATGCGCCGCTGCAGCCGCTCAGCCGACAGAGCACGCACCTTACGGAGACGGCCGACGGCACCTTCTGGGCCGCCATGCCCCACGGTATTCTGCGTCTGCAGCCCGACGAAGAAGGTTTCATAAAGGAAATAACTCCGACAGAGTTCACCCCCTGCTTCGTTACCAAGGACACGGAGGAGCGGGTCTGGTTCTGCACGGACGAGGGGTTGGTGCGCGCCCAAGCCGATGGCAGCCGAGAGGTGATGATAAGTCTCCCGCAGTTGGCCGAGCGCACCGTCACCACCGCCTACGCCAGCAGCCGTGCCGTATGGTTCGGCACCGACAACGGGCAACTGCTCCGCTACTCGCTGCACGAGAAGAGTTTCGAACATGTGGACCTCGGGACAGAGACTGTCGTTACCTGTCTCTGTCCGGCGTCATCCTCCGAGATGGCCTTAACGACGCGCAACGGCATCTTCCTTTACGACAAACACGACGGGCGACTCCGCCACCTGAGCAGCGCCACACACCCTGAGATACAGAACAACAACTTCCTTTCCGTCACAGCCGACAGCTACGGCATCCTCTGGTTTGAGAACGAGCAGGACGGCATCTTCCGCTACCGGCCTCAAGACGGTAGCCTGCGTCATCTGGAGCCTGAACGCGACCCCCGCTATGTGCGTCAGGCAGGCCCCAACCTGATTATATTGGAAGACTCGCGTCGCGAGCTGTGGCTCAACCCGCGCGGGGGCGGTTTCTCCCGCTACGACCGCGAGAACGACTGTCTGCAAAGCAGCTATAAGGAACTGAGCAACATCGTGCACTCGGCGTATGCCGACCGCAACGGTTCGCTCTGGCTATGCACATACGACAAGGGTCTGGACCGCGTGGACATCGAGCCGCAACAATTCATGCTCTACGACCTCCGCCGCAAGCCCACCGAGACGGGTGAAGTGCGTGCGATGCTGGAGCTCAGAAGCGGAGAGATACTGACCGCCGACAAAGACGGCCGCGTGCTACTGAGCGACCCTCTGAGCGGGCGACGCCAGCAGTTGCCTATCGCCAGCATGGTATATAGCCTGTTCGAGGCAGAAGACGGCGACCTGTGGTTAGGTACGCGCTACGAAGGACTGCTGCGGATGCGCCGCAGCGGCAACAACTACCGGCAGGTGGAGCACTACCACGCCGACGGCATGGAAGGGTGCATCTCCAGCGATGCCGTATATGACATTGCCCAGACCGCCGACGGGCGTCTGATAGCAGCGACCTACGGCGGGGGTGTGAATATTCTCGACGGCGACCGCTTTATTCACGCGGGGACCGGCCTTCAGAACTACCCGCAAGGGGCTATGAAGGTGCGCGCCCTGCTGTTGGATGGGGACAGCGTGGTATGGGCGGCCACAACGTCCGGCGTGGTGCGCATCAGTCTGAGCGACTACCGCTGCCTGCTGCTTCCGAGCTATGACATCCGTTGCCTGCTGCAGGACCACGAGGGCGTTATCCGCGCCGGTTCGTTCGGAGGCGGGCTGTTCAGCATAACGGACGACAACCGTCTGCTTCCGGACAGCGTATGTACGGGCAGCGACATCATACTGGCCATGGCCGAAGATGAGGCCGGGAGGCTTTGGGTAGCCGGCGAAAGCGAACTGATACGCTACGACCGCGGTGCGCGCAGTGCGCAGCACTTCACGCCCTTAGAAGGCCGGAGCAACGCCTACTTCGGCGAGTCGCAGATGGTGCGCCTGCATTCCGGCGAACTGATAGCAGGCTACAGCAACGGCTACTGCCGCTTCGACCCCGGCCGCATCCTGCGCAGCGACGAGGTGCCCCCCCTGGAATTCACACGCCTGCAGCTCTTCAACAGCGACGTGCATCCGGCCGATGACGACTCCCCCCTCAAGAAAAGCATCTCGCAGACCACGGAGCTGACACTGAGGCACGACCAGTCGGTATTCTCGATAGAATATGCAGCACTTGACTTTACCGGAGCCGAACGCATTGAATACGCCTTCCTGTTGGAAGGCTTCGAGAAAGAGTGGAACTACGTAGGGCGCCAGCGCAAGGCCACCTACACCAACCTGCCGGCCGGCACCTACCACTTCCACGTGCGCTCGACCAACGGCGAAGGCGTGTGGGTGGACAATACCAGCAGCCTCACCATCCACGTGCGTCCCTCGTTCTGGCGCACCGGCTGGGCCTTTATATTATACATCCTGCTGGCACTTGCCCTGCTGTATGCCGCATGGGTAGTATTCCGCCGCTACACCACCCTGCAGCAGCAGATAGAGGTGGAGCAGCAGGTGAACGACATCAAGCTGCGCTTCTTCACCAACATCTCCCACGAGTTGCGCACCCCGCTCACGCTCGTATCCGGTCCGGTGGACAACATCCTGCAGACGGAGCGCATTCCGCAGAGCGTACGCACCCAGTTGGAGATTGTGCAGAGCAATGCCCGCCGTATGCTCAGGCTCATCAACGAGATATTGGACTTCCGCAAGATACAGAACAAAAAGATGCGCCTCAAGGTGCAGCCTTCGAAGTTAGCCAAACTGATCAGCGACACCTGCAACAACTTCCAGAAAGAGGCCTACGACAAAAGCATACGCTTCAACATCGAGAACAACGCTCCCGACACGGAGGTATGGGTTGACCGCGAGAAGTTTGACATGATACTCTTCAACCTGCTCTCCAACGCCTTCAAGTTCACGCCGGCAGGCAAGAGCATCACCGTAAGGGTGCAGGAGAAGGCCGACTTCGTGTTGATGCAGGTGCAGGACGAGGGCGTAGGCATCCCGAAGGAGAAACGGGGTCTGCTGTTCGAGCGCTTCTCGTCGCACAACGAGATAGACAAAGCTCAAGCGAAGGCAGGCACCGGTATCGGTTTGAACCTCGTGAAGGAACTGGTGGACCTGCACCACGGCTACATCGAGGTGGAGAGCGAGCCGGGAAGCGGCACCACCTTCACCGTCATGCTTCGCACCGGCAAAGACCACTTCGGCAACGATGTGGACTATCTGCTCACCGAGGAGCTCACCACCGACGAGAACGTGCCGACCGTGCATTTAGACGACGTGAAGGTGCGCGACAAGCAGCGCACGATGCTCATCGTGGAAGACAACGACGACATGCGGGCCTTCTTGACCAGCATCTTCCAGACCGACTTCAATATAGCCAATGCCCACGACGGCACGGAGGGCATCAGCGAGGCCATGCACATAGTGCCCGACATCATCATCACCGACCTGATGATGCCCAACATGGACGGTTTGGAGATGACCGGCCAGCTGAAGGAAGACGAGCACACCAGCCATATCCCCGTGATACTGCTCACCGCCAAAGCTGCCATAGAGAGCCGATTGGAGGCTATGCGCTACGGCGCGGACGACTACCTGACCAAACCTTTCTCGGCCGAATACTTGCGTGCCCGCGTGGACAACATCCTGCAACAGCGCGAACGGCTGCAGCAGAGCTACCGCAAAGACCTGCTCCGCCTGAAGCCCCAGAACAAGCAGCAGGCCACGCCCAACGAGGCCTTCCTTGCCAAACTGATGGATTTCATGGAGCGCAACATGGACAACAACGAGATGCTGGTGGAAGATATGGTGAGCGAGATGGCGCTGGGCCGCACCGTGTTCTTCAACAAACTGAAGAGCCTCACCGGCCTTTCGCCGGTAGAGTTTATCCGCGAGGTGCGCATCAAACGTGCCGCCCAACTGTTAGAACAAGGGACCTACAACGTGACGGAAATCACCTATATGGTCGGCATGAACGACTCGCGCTACTTCTCCAAATGCTTCAAGTCCGTGTATGGCATGACCCCCACCGAATACAAGCGGAGTGTAGGAAAATAAACGAAGAATGAAGAGACTGCACCTATATTATTGCATTCTTGCGGCAGCGTTGCTCTTGACAGGCACCGCCTGCCACCGCACCCGCCCGCAGTCGCCGAGCAACAAGACTGCCGCCACCGACAGCCTGCGTCTGCAATATGTACTGATGCAGCAGCGATTAGCCGAAGAAGCCGACCGCACGGTGCTTGCCTATGTCCGCCGCCAGCCGGAAGGCGCTTTCTCGCTCGGCGAGTTCGGCTATTGGCAGCAGCGGACCCTGCGCACCGAGCGGCCCGACATCGACTGCCGACAGGCGGTCGGCGTACACTACCGCTGCTACGACCTGAGCGACCAGCGCCTGCTGCTTGATACAGAGGAGCGCCTCATACCGGACAAGACGGACTGTATGCTGGCCATACGGTGCGCATTGAAAGAGATGCACTACGGCGAAGAAGCCATCCTTGTAGTACCCTGGTATCTGGCCTATGGGCAACAAGGCACGCAAGGCGTCGGCCCCTACACCAACCTGATAGTGGAACTGACTGTAACAGACTGAAACAACCCAAAGAACATGAAACGTATTCTGCCCATTCTGCCCGCCCTGCTGCTGACGGTTCTGACCGCCTGCGACAACAGCGACAGCATCTACAGCAACCTGCTGCAAAAAGAGAAAAACCTCATCAACGCCTACGTGAAGCGCAACGGCATCAACATCCTCAAGGAGACCCCCGAGACATGGGGCGCCAACGACTATCTGGAGCTTGACGACTACCTCTACTACCACCCCGTGCAGCAGGGCGACACCGCATCGGAAGCCGTCACAAGCGGAGATATCGTATTGATACGATACCGCAAATACACGCTGAACGAAGAGGCTGACACGCTCAGCTACTGGACCACCAACGACAGTGCCGAGCCCGTGGAGTTCACCTACGGAAGCACCGTGAGCAACTCGTCGGTGATGTGCAGCGGCTGGCTGATGGCCATTCAGAAGATGAAATACAGCAACGCCGAGTGCAAACTCATCTGCCCGAGCAAGATGGGCATGAAAGCCGACGGCACAAGCGTTACCCCTTACGGCTACGACCTGAAGATTGTCATCAAGAAATATTAAGCATCTAATATATATATGTCACTCGTAAAATCCATTTCCGGCATACGCGGCACGATAGGCGGCCGCGTGGGCGAGGGTCTGAACCCTCTTGATATCGTGCGTTTCACGGCCGCATACGCCACCCAGCGCAGGCGGGCCATACCCGACAACCGAAAGATTGTAGTGGGCAGAGACGCCCGCATCTCGGGTCCGATGGTGGACCAATTGGTCAGCGCCACCCTGTGCGGCATGGGCTGCGAGGTGGTGAACATCGGTCTCGCCACCACCCCTACCACCGAGCTTGCCGTCACCGGCGAGCAGGCCGCCGGAGGCATCATCCTCACCGCCAGCCATAACCCCAAGCAATGGAATGCCCTCAAGCTGCTCAACGAGCAGGGCGAGTTTCTGAACGACGAAGAAGGCAAAGAGGTGCTGCGCATTGCAGAAGCCGAAGACTTTCTGTTCGCAGGCGTGGACGAGCTCGGCTGCATCAGCCGCAAGGACTACCTGCCCTATCATATTCAGAACGTACTCGGTTTGCAACTGACCGACACGGAAGCCATCCGCAAGGCCGGCTTCAGGGTGGCCGTGGACTGCGTCAATTCGGTGGGAGGCATCGCCATCCCCGCCCTGCTGCGCGCATTAGGCGTGGAGCATATCATCGAGCTCAACACCGAGCCGACCGGACAGTTTGCCCACAACCCCGAGCCCATACCGCAGAATCTGAACCAGATAAGCGAGCTGATGCGGCAGGGAAAGGCCGATGTGGGTTTCGTGGTGGATCCTGACGTGGACCGCCTGGCCATCGTCTGCGAGAACGGCGAGATGTTTGTAGAGGAATACACGCTCGTGAGCGTAGCCGACTACGTACTGAGCCATACGCAGGGCAATACGGTGAGCAACCTGAGCTCCAGCCGCGCGCTGAGCGACGTGACACGAAGCCACGGAGGCACTTACAGCGCCAGCGCCGTAGGCGAAGTGAATGTGGTGGCCGAGATGAAACGCACCCGGGCCGTCATCGGCGGAGAAGGCAACGGGGGCGTCATCTACCCCGCCTCACACTACGGCCGCGATGCACTGGTAGGCATCGCCCTCTTCCTGAGCCATCTGGCCCACAAAGGCAAGACCGTGAGCGAACTGAAGAAGGAATATCCGCAATACAGCATCTCCAAAAACCGCATTGACCTCACGCCCGACACCGATGTGGACGGCCTGCTGGAAGCGCTGAAAGAGAAATATAAAGACGAGCGGCTCACCACCGTGGACGGCGTGAAGATTGACTTCGCCGACGGCTGGGTACACCTGCGCAAGTCGAACACAGAGCCCATCATACGCGTCTATAGCGAAGCCCGCGACGAAGCGGAGGCCGACCAACTGGCCCAGCGCATCATCGCTGACGCAAAGCAGTATATGGGAGCATAAGAGAATCAGACCGTCAAGACATTTCCTTCATGGATATACTCATCACCAACGACGACGGCTGGGGAGCCAAAGGCATCGTGACGCTCGTCAAAGAGATGGTCGTGCTGGGCAATGTGACCGTGATTGCTCCGGAAAGCGCCCGTAGCGGACAGAGCAATGCCATCACCGTGAACATGCCCATCCGCATGCACCGTCTGCCGGAAGACAGCCGGTTTCCGGAAGCCGCCATATACACCTGCACCGGCACACCGTCAGACTGCATCAAGCTGGCGCTGAACACCGTCTTCCGCGAACGGAAACCCGACCTTGTGGTAAGCGGCATCAACCACGGCAGCAATGCCGCTATCAACGTCATCTATTCCGGCACCATGGGAGCCTGCTTCGTAGCTGCCGAAAACGGCATTCCTGCCATCGGCTTCTCGCTGTGCGACCACAACCCCGACGCTGACTTCAGCTTTCTGAAGCCCTATATACTGCCACTTACACGCCAACTGCTGCAACAGAAAGCACCTTACGGCGTGTGCTACAACATCAATGCCCCCATCGGACCACTGCAGGGCACACGGTTCACCCGCCAATGCCGAGGCAACTGGGTGAGAGAGATGCGGGAATATACCGACCCCAACGGAGGCACTTTCTACCTGCTGACCGGCGAATTCAGCAACCATGAGCCGATGGCGCAAGATACCGACGAATGGGCACTGGGACACGGATATGTCTCCATCACGCCCGACAGCATTGACATGACGGTGCATAGTATGGTGGAATTGGGGAATTGATGAACTGGGGAACCGAAAAGAAAGAGAGACGGAGGATTTGTCTCCAACAAGAAGTTATCATGGAACGCTTTGACAAATACTGGTTAGGCATCCTTATCGGACTCATGCTTCCCCTGCTCTTCGGATGGATTTACATCCAACGGATGGGATTGGCCTACACGCTGCAGACCTTCGGCTGGCAGAGCATGGGCGGGGTGTTAGGCAAACTGACCATCGTAGCCCTCTTCCCCGACATGGCACTACTCTTCCTCTTCTACACCACCGATACATGGCGCCTTGCCAAAGGCATCGTTATCGGTATGCTGCCCTTCATCCTTGCCGCCATTTATTTGTCCATGTGAACGGGGGAATTGGGGAACTGTGAAAATGTAGAATTGTAGAATTGAAATCATCTTCAACGGAGAAGCAGCCTGACACGCAGTCATGAAGTATTTTCTCATAGCCGGTGAAGCCTCGGGCGACATGCACGCCGCCCGCCTGATGGAAGCCCTTGCCGCCCGCGACCCGCAGGCGGTGTTCTACGGTATGGGAGGCGACCGCATGAAGCAGGCCGGCCTGCGATTAGTGCAAGACTACCGCGAGATGGCCTTCATGGGTGTCATGGCCGTACTCGCCAACTTGGGCAAGGTGCGCCGCAACTTCCACATCGCCCGAGAGTCCCTATGGGCGGAACAACCCGACGCTCTGATTCTCATCGACTACCCTACCTTCAACCTCCGCATCGCGGCCTGGTGCCGGAGGCATCTGCCCAAAACGAAGATATACTATTATATTCCGCCCAAAGTGTGGGCATGGAAGACGTGGCGCATACACCGGCTCGCCCGCCTTGCCGACCGCATATTCTGCATCCTGCCCTTTGAGCCCGCTTTCTATGCACGCTACGGATATAAGGCGGAGTATGTCGGCAATCCGACCGTGGAAGAAATCAGCAACGCCACGATGCCACAACGCCACGACGCCACAGCGACTTCCACTCCTCTCATCGCCTTGTTGCCAGGCTCCCGACGCAGCGAAATCAGCCACTGTCTGCCACGCATGCTTCAGGCCGCCCTGCGCTGCAAACCCTGCCACATCACCGTCTGCGCCGCCCCCGGCATAGACGAGGCTTTCTACCGCCGCTATATGGGCCCCGACAGAGCCGAATGCAGGTTGGTGTTCAACCAGACCTACGACACGCTGCGCGAAGCGGCCGTGGCCGTTGTGAACAGCGGTACCGCCACCTTGGAGGCCGCCCTGATAGGATGCCCGCAAGTGGCCGTCTATCATATTGCCGCACCGGCATGGGCCGTCAGACTGCTCCGCCCGCTGCTCTTCAGCATACCCCACTTCACCCTCGCAAACCTCATAGCCGGCAAGGAAGTCATCGCGGAGCTGTTGGCCGAGCGCTTCACCACCGACAATGCAGAAGCCGAGCTCCGGCGATTGCTCTCCGACGAAAACGCACGCCGACAGATGCTCCGCGACTATCAGGCCATCCGCACCATCCTCGGCACAGCGTCCGCCGCACAGACTGCCGCACAGGCCATCCTGCCCTGAAAGTCCACAAACACCTCCTGATACCTTTTCCCCGCAACAATCCTGTTCTCCGTGCACCTCGTGCATTAAAACAGTCCGGACGACCGAGACTATTGTCTTTGGGCAATCGTTTGAACGGTTAAAAACAGCCGGAATGCTGCGAAGCAAAGCGGATAAGAACCAGCACCGGAGGAGGACTCCGTCTGCTTTTTTTCATCTTTACCAACAAAAGCGTCCGCGAAGCAGTAATTTTGCAGCGCAATCGAGAAGGTGACAGAAAATGAAAAGGCAGGAGCAAAAGCCCCTGCCTTTTTACGGAAAGAATAATCTCCGTATCAGCGGAGAGGAGAGAGGCTTTTATGCCTCTTCCTCTTCGAGTTCTTCGTCCTGCTGGCGGGCGGCAAGCAAGCGAGCGTAATCCTCCTTGTTGCGCACCACAATCGACTTGAAGTCACGCAGACCCGTACCAGCGGGAATCAGCTGGCCGCAGATGACGTTCTCCTTCATGCCCTCAAGGTAGTCCACCTTGCCGTTGATGGCGGCATCGTTGAGCACCTTGTTGGTCTCCTGGAAGGAAGCGGCAGACATGAACGATTTGGTACCAAGAGCGGCACGGGTGATACCCTGCAGAATCTGGGCCGACGTGGCCGGCATGGCATCACGCACCTCGACGAGCTTCTTGTCGCGGCGCTTGAGCGACGAGTTCTCGTCATGCAGTTTGCGCGGAGCGACAATCTGGCCGGGCCTGAGATTCTCCGAGTCGCCTGCGTCAACCACCACTTTCTTGCCCCAGATGCGGTCGTTCTCCTCAAGGAAGTCCAGTTTGTCCACAATCTGTTTCTCAAGGAAGCGGGTATCGCCGGCATCGATAATCTCCACCTTGCGCATCATCTGACGCACAATGATTTCGAAGTGTTTGTCGTTGATCTTCACACCTTGCAGACGATAAACGTCCTGCACCTCGTTGACGATGTAGTCCTGCACAGCCGTGGGGCCCTTGATAGCAAGGATGTCGTCCGGCGTAACGGCACCGTCGGAAAGCGGCGTGCCGGCGCGCACGAAGTCGTTCTCCTGCACCAGAATCTGCTTGGAGAGCGGGATGAGGTATTTCTTCTCTTCGCCGAGACGCGAAGTGACAGTCAGTTCGCGGTTACCGCGCTTAATCTTGCCGAAGGTGACCTCACCGTCGATTTCGCTTACGATAGCGGGGTTGGAGCTGTTGCGTGCCTCGAACAATTCGGTGACACGCGGCAGACCGCCCGTGATATCGCCCGCCTTGCCGACGGTGCGCGGAATCTTAATCAGCAGGTCGCCTACCTTCACGGCCTCGCCGTCCTTGGTCTGGAGGTGGGCATTGAGCGGCAGGTTGTAGGTATGGAGGATATTACCCTTCTTGTCCACGATGTGGGCAGCCGGAATCTTGGTCTTGTCTTTCGACTCGATGATGATGGTCTCTTTCAGGCCGGTGGTCTCGTCAGTCTCGGTCTTGGCCGTGACGTTCTCGATAACATCTTCGAACTTCACCTTACCTTCGTTCTCGATGACGATAGTGGCGTTGAAGGGGTCCCACTCGCAGATGAGGGTGCCTTTCTCGTACTTCTTGCCGCCTTCCACGAAGAGTTTGGCAGCGTAGGGGATATTGAAGGTAGTGAGCACCACACCCGTCTTCTCATCGCGCAGACGCAATTCGGTCTGACGGCTGACAACGATATCCACAGGCTTGCCTTCTTCCATAGCCTTGACGGTACGGAGTTCTTCCAACTCCACAATGCCGTCGTAGCGCAGCGTATAGCTGGATTCGGTAGCCACGTTGCCAGCCACACCGCCGACGTGGAATGTACGCAGAGTAAGCTGTGTACCGGGCTCGCCGATAGACTGGGCAGCGATAACACCCACCGCCTCACCTTTCTCCACCAGACGTCCGGTGGCCAGGTTGCGGCCGTAGCACTTGGCGCATACGCCGTGCTTGGATTCGCAGGTCAGCACCGAGCGGATTTCAACGGCCTCGATAGGCGAAGCCTGAATCTTCTCGGCGGCATCCTCACGGATTTCCTCACCGGCCTTCACATAGAGTTCGCCCGTGATGGGGTCGTGCACATCGTGTACGCTCACGCGGCCGAGGATGCGGTCGTAGAGCGAAGCCACTACGTTCTCGTTCTTCTTGATTTCGGTTGCCGTCAGGCCGCGCAGGGTGCCACAGTCCTCTTCCGTAATGATTACGTCGTGGCTTACGTCCACCAGACGACGGGTCAGATAACCGGCATCGGCAGTCTTCAGGGCGGTATCGGCCAGACCCTTACGGGCACCGTGGGTGGAGATGAAGTACTCCAGCACCGACAGACCTTCCTTGAAGTTGGCCAAAATCGGGTTCTCAATAACCTGACCGCCTTCGGCACCTGCCTTCTGCGGCTTGGCCATCAGACCACGCATACCGGAGAGCTGCTTGATCTGCTGCTTCGAACCACGGGCACCAGAGTCCATCATCATGAACACGGCGTTGAATCCCTGGTCGGCAGCGGCCATCTCTTTCATGAGCACCTGCGTGAGGTTGCTGTCCACGTGGGTCCACGTGTCCACAATCTGGTTGTAGCGCTCGTTGTTGGTGATAAGACCGTTGTTGTAGTTGAACGTGATTTCCTCTATTTCGGCGTTGCCGGCAGCCACGAGTTGGTCTTTCTCAGGCGGGATGATGATATCGTTCAGGTTGAACGACAAGCCGCCCTTGAAGGCCATCTGATAGCCGAGGTTCTTGATGTCGTCGAGGAACTGTGCCGTACGGGCCACGCCGCACACCTTGATGACTTCACCGATGATGTCGCGCAGCGTGTTCTTCTTCAGCACGACATTCTTGAAGCCTACCTCGTCGGGTACATAGTGGTTGACGATGACGCGGCCGGGGGTGGTTTCGATGATGCGGACAACGGGCTGGCCGTCCACCACATCTTTCGTGCGCACCTTGATTTTGGCGTGCATATCCACCTTCTTCTCGTTGAGGGCGATTTCCACCTCCTCGGGCGAGTAGAACACCAATCCTTCACCCTTGGCGCCGGAGCGCTCTTTGGTGATGTAGTACAAACCGAGCACCATATCCTGCGAAGGCACGGTGATAGGAGCGCCGTTGGCCGGATTGAGGATGTTGTGCGAGCCCAGCATCAGCAACTGTGCTTCGAGCACGGCCTCGTTGCTGAGCGGAAGGTGCACGGCCATCTGGTCGCCGTCGAAGTCGGCATTGAAGCCCGTACATGCCAACGGGTGCAGCTGAATGGCCTTACCCGAAATCATGCGGGGCTGGAAAGCCAGGATACCAAGACGGTGCAGTGTCGGGGCACGGTTAAGCAGAACAGGATGTCCTTCCATCACGTGCTCGAGGATTTCCCAGATGACGGGGTCTTTGCGGTCAATGATTTTCTTGGCCGACTTGACCGTCTTGACGATACCGCGCTCGATGAGTTTGCGGATGACAAACGGCTTGTAGAGTTCGGCGGCCATATCCTGAGGCAGACCGCACTCGTGCATCTTCAGCTCCGGACCTACCACGATGACGGAACGTGCCGAATAATCCACACGTTTGCCGAGCAGGTTCTGACGGAAGCGTCCCTGCTTGCCTTTCAGCGAGTCGGAGAGCGACTTGAGGGGACGGTTGGCATCGCTCTTGATAGCCGTTGACTTGCGCGAGTTGTCGAGCAGCGAATCCACAGCCTCCTGAAGCATACGCTTCTCGTTGCGCAGAATCACTTCGGGAGCCTTGATTTCGATAAGCCGCTTCAGACGGTTGTTGCGGATGATGACGCGGCGGTAGAGGTCGTTCAGGTCGCTGGTAGCGAAACGGCCGCCATCCAGCGGTACGAGCGGACGCAGTTCGGGAGGCGTGACGGGTATGATCTTCAGAATCATCCATTCGGGACGGTTCTTCTGACGCGAGGCGCGGAACGATTCCACCACCTGCAGACGCTTCAGCGCCTCCGCTTTGCGCTGCTGCGACGAGTCTTTGGACGCTTTATCGCGCAGGTCGTAGGAGAGTGCATCGAGGTCGAGGCGGCACAGCATGTCGTAGATAGCCTCTGCACCCATCTTGGCGATGAACTTCTGCGGGTCGGTATCTTCCAGCATCTGGTTGCCCTGGGGCAGTTTGTCCATCAGCTCGAGGTATTCGTCCTCTGTAAGCAGCATATTGTCTTCCAACGTGTTGCCATCCTGCCCAAACTCTTGTCCGGCCATGACACCGCTTTGGATAACGACATACTTCTCATAGTAGATAATCGAATCGAGCTTCTTGGTAGGCATGCCGAGCAGATAGCCCATCTTGTTGGGCAGGGAGCGGAAATACCAGATATGTGCTACCGGCACAACGAGCTGGATATGTCCCATCCGCTCGCGGCGGACCTTCTTCTCGGTGACTTCTACGCCGCAGCGGTCGCAGACGATGCCCTTGTAACGGATACGCTTGTACTTGCCGCAATGGCACTCGTAGTCGCGTGTCGGACCGAAGATGCGCTCGCAGAACAGGCCGTCGCGTTCGGGCTTGTAGGTGCGGTAGTTGATGGTCTCGGGTTTCAGCACCTCACCGCTCGAAAGGCGGAGAATCTCCTCAGGCGAAGCAAGACCTATCGTAATCTTGCTGAAGCCTTTGCTTGTTTTGTTATCTTGTTTGAAAGCCATAATTGTATTCGGTTGAATTGTGGAATTGTGGAATTGGGAAATTGGAAAATTGGGGAATTGCCGAATTACCAGTTTCACATATTAGTCCATTGTGATGCTGAGAGCCAGACCCTGCAATTCGTGCAGCAGCACGTTAAGCGACTCGGGCAGTCCCGGAGTAGGCATAGGCTCGCCTTTTACGATAGCTTCGTAGGTGCGTGCACGGCCGTTCACGTCGTCGGACTTGACGGTAAGGATTTCGCGGAGCACGTGGGCGGCACCGTGTGCCTCCAGCGCCCAGACCTCCATCTCGCCGAAACGCTGACCGCCGAACTGGGCTTTACCGCCGAGAGGCTGTTGCGTGATAAGGCTGTAGGGGCCGATGGAACGTGCGTGCATCTTGTCGTCAACCATGTGGCCGAGTTTCATGAAGTAGGTGACACCTACGGTGGCAGGCTGGTCGAACATCTCGCCGGTGCCGCCATCGTAGAGATAAGTCTTGCCGGCGCGGGGCAGTCCTGCCTTGTCGGTCCACTCGTTCAAGCCGTCCATGGTGCAACCGTCGAAGATAGGCGTTGCAAACTTCACGCCCAGTTCGCGACCTGCCCACCCGAGCACGGCCTCGAAGATTTGGCCGAGGTTCATTCGGGAAGGTACGCCCAACGGGTTGAGTACGATGTCCACAGGAGTTCCGTCTGCGAGGAAAGGCATATCTTCCACGCGTACAATCTTGGAGACGATACCCTTGTTGCCGTGGCGGCCGGCCATCTTGTCGCCCACGCGGATCTTGCGTTTTTTGGCGATATAAACCTTGGCCATCTGCACGATGCCGTTAGGCAGTTCGTCGCCGATGGTAAGGTCAAGGTTCTTGCGCTTGAGCTGTGCATCATATTCCTTATACTTACGCAGGTAGTTGAGGATGCAGTCGCGAATCAGACGGTTCTTGTCGTCGTCGTTGGTCCAACGATCCAGCATGACGCTCGTATAGTCAATCTGCATCAGGCGTTCGCGTGTGAACTTGCTGTTCTTGGTAATGAGGTCGGTGCCAACAATATCTTTCACGCCCATCGAGAGTTTCTCGGCAGTGAGTACCAGCAGTTTCTCCACCAGTTGGCGTTTCAGTTCGTCCACGGTGGCCTCAAATTGCAGCTGCATCTCCTGCACGCGAATCTTGTCGTCCATCTTCTCCTTGCGGTCCTTGTTGGCTCTCTGATACATCTTCTTGTCGATGACGATACCTGAGAGCGACGGGCTGGCCTTGAGCGAAGCATCCTTCACATCGCCTGCCTTGTCGCCGAAGATGGCTTTCAGCAGTTTCTCTTCCGGCGAGGGGTCGCTTTCGCCCTTCGGCGTGATTTTACCGATGATGATATCGCCCGGTTCGATGCGTGCACCGATACGTACCACACCGTTCTCGTCGAGATCCTTCGTGGCATCTTCGCTCACGTTGGGGATGTCGGCGGTGAACTCTTCCAAGCCGCGTTTCGTCTCGCGCACCTCGAGCAGCTGCTCCACCACGTGCACGGACGTGAACATATCCTCACGCACGATACGCTCGGACAGCACGATGGCATCCTCGTAGTTGTAGCCTTTCCAAGGGATGTAGGCCACTTTCAGGTTTTTACCCAATGCCAGTTCGCCATTCTGTGTGGCAAAGCCTTCCGTCAGAATCTGACCGGCCTCCACCTTGTCACCTTTGCGCACGATGGGGTGCAGGTCGATTGTGGTGTTCTGGTTGGTACGCTGGAACTTGGGTATCTTGTACTCTTTCACAGCCGAGTCGAAGCTTACGAACTCCTCGTCTTCCGTACGGTCGTAGCGGATGCGGATAGTATCGGCATCGACGTAGGTTACTTCGCCGGCACCTTCGGCAGTGAGCTGCGTGCGCGAGTCCTGAATAAGCTGTCCCTCGATGCCGGTACCTACGATAGGAGCTTCCGACGTGAGCAAAGGCACAGCCTGACGCATCATGTTGGAGCCCATAAGGGCACGGTTGGCATCGTCATGCTCGAGGAACGGAATCAAAGCGGCCGCGATAGAGGCAATCTGCGAAGGAGCGACGTCCATCAGCGTTATTTCCTCGGGTCCGACCACGGGGAAATCGGCCTCGTAGCGGGCTTTCACCTTGTCGCGGACAAAATGGCCGTCCTTATTGAGGGGCGCGTTACCCTGCGCCACGATGTGCTTCTCCTCGTCTTCGGCCGTCATATATACGATGCCTTCGTCGGAGAGATCCACCGTAGCACTCTCCACCTTGCGGTAGGGTGTTTCAATGAAGCCCAGATTATTAATCTTGGCATAGATGCAGAGGGAGGATATAAGACCGATGTTAGGACCTTCCGGCGTCTCAATCGGGCAGAGACGGCCATAGTGGGTATAGTGCACGTCACGCACCTCAAAGCCGGCACGGTCGCGACTCAGACCGCCGGGGCCGAGGGCCGACATACGACGCTTGTGCGTAATCTCAGCCAGCGGGTTCTGCTGGTCCATGAACTGCGACAGAGCGTTCGTTCCGAAATAGGTATTGATGACAGACGAAATGGTCTTTGCATTGATGAGGTCGGTGGGTGTGAACACCTCGTTGTCGCGCACGTTCATGCGTTCGCGGATGGTGCGGCTCATACGGGCCAGGCCCACGCCGAACTGATTGTACAACTGCTCGCCTACCGTGCGGACACGACGGTTGGACAGGTGGTCGATGTCGTCCACTTCGGCATTGGAGTTGATAAGTTCAATCAGGTATTTGATAATCTCGATGATGTCTTCCTTGGTCAGCACGCGTGTCTCAATAGGAATATCCAGATTGAGCTTGCGGTTGATACGGTAGCGTCCCACCTCACCCAAATCGTAACGCTTTTCTGAGAAGAAGAGTCCGTTGATGACCTCGCGGGCCGTATTGTCGTCGGCCGGCTCGGCATTGCGCAACTGGCGGTAGATATAGAGCACCGCCTCCTTCTCGGAGTTGGTCGGGTCTTTCTGCAGGGTATTGAAGATGATGGAGTTGTCGTTGGTGCTCTCCACCTCGGGATGCAACAGGATGGTCTTAGCGCCCGACTCGAGGATAGACTGGATGTTTTCTTTGGTGAGTTCCTCCTCACGCTCGATGATAACCTCGTTTCGCTCGATGGTCACCACCTCGCCGGTATCTTCATCCACAAAGTCTTCCGTCCATGCCTTCAGCACGCGGGCGGCCAGCTTGCGGCCCAACAGCTTGTTAAGAGCCACTTTGCTCACCTTGATCTCTTCTGCCAGACCGAAGCACTCGAGAATATCCTTGTCGCTTTCGAAACCGATAGCACGGAGCAGGGTGGTCACGGGGAGCTTCTTCTTACGGTCGATGTAGGCATACATCACGTTGTTGATGTCGGTGGCGAACTCTATCCACGAACCGCGGAAGGGGATGATACGGGCTGAGAACAGACGCGTACCGTTGGTGTGACGGCTGGTGCCGAAGAACACACCCGGCGAGCGGTGCAGCTGGCTGACGATGACGCGTTCGGCACCATTGATAACGAAAGTGCCCTTAGGCGTCATGTAGGGAATGGTTCCTAAATAAACATCCTGAATCTGCGTGTCGAAATCCTCGTGGTCGGGATCGGTACAATACAGTTTGAGTTTCGCCTTGAGGGGCACGCTGTAGGTCAGACCGCGCTGCAGACACTCTTCGATTGTATAACGGGGAGGATCTACAAAATAGTCCAGAAACTCAAGAATGAAGTTGTTACGCGTGTCGGAGATAGGAAAACTCTCCGAGAACACCTTGTAGAGTCCCTCCTGACGCCGCTGTTCGGGCGAGGAATCCATCTGGAAGAACTCGCGGAAGCTCTTGAGCTGGATGTCCAAAAAGTCAGGATAAGGCATTTGCTTCTGAATCGTAGCAAAATTGACTCTCTGAGTTTTGTTGTTTGAAGCCATAGAATGGTTGATTATATATGATGTTGTTATATGATATGCTTTTTCAAACGGGAGGAGAAAAACCTCCTAAGCGGGAGCGACCGCCGGGCAGTCAAGACAGGTTTGTTATCGAGACAGGCACAGCCTACTGTCAAATTTTACATATATTTAACCAGTAAGAGGCTTATTGAACTTGTTTTATCCTTTTTTTACAACCTCTGTTTCTTTAGACGAAAAGGTATAGACCCCTTTTACAGGGTCTATACCTTGTATCCGCCGTTGGCAGGATACGGGAGCGGGGAGGTTATTACTTGAGTTCAACCTCTGCACCGGCGTCCTCAAGAGCTTTCTTGAGAGCCTCGGCAGCAGCCTTGTCAAGACCTTCCTTGATGGTCGAGGGAGCTCCGTCAACCAAGTCCTTAGCCTCTTTCAGGCCGAGACCGGTCTGCTCTTTCACAGCCTTAACGACCTGGAGCTTGGCAGCACCGGCCGACTTGAGAACTACATCGAACGATGTCTTCTCCTCCTCAGCGGGAGCAGCGGCAGCGGGGCCGGCAGCAACTGCAACAGCTGCAGCTGCGGGTTCAATACCATACTCGTCCTTCAGGATCTGAGCGAGTTCGTTAACTTCCTTAACCGTCAGGTTAACCAATTGTTCAGCAAAAGCTTTAAGATCTGCCATTGTTGTATAATTTTTAAGAGTGTTTTTGTTAATTGGGTTTGTTGGGATGCTATGCCGCATCAAGCGCATAAGTTGTGGAGATTATGCCTCTCGCTCGCCCAGTGTCTTGAGGACACCGTGGATGGTGTTCGCGCCGCTCTGGAGGGCGGAAACCACGTTCTTGGCAGGGCTCTGGAGCAGAGCAACCAGATCTGCAATAAGTTCGTTCTTCGACTTGATAGTAGCCAGAAAATCGAGCTGTTCGCGACCTACATATACGGTTTCTTCAACGTAAGCGGCCTTCAGGATGGGTTTGGCATCCTTGTTCTTCTTGTCCTTCTCGGTGAACTCCTTGATGAGTTTTGCGGGGGCGTTGCCCGTGTTGCAAAGCATCAGCGCGGTGTTGCCCTTGAGGCTGCTGAAGAGCTGCTCATCGGCACCTTTCTGCTCGAGGGCTTTGTGCAGGAGCGTGTTCTTGACAACCAGAAGTTTGATTTCCTTCTTGAAGCAAGCACGACGCAGGTCACTCGTCTTCTGGGCATTGAGGCCTTCGATGTCGGTCAGATAGAAGTGCTGGTACTGGCCCAGTTCTTCTTTCAGTTGCTCGATGATAGCGCTTTTATCTTCCTTCTTCATAATTTTTGCTGTTTAATTATTCAACGGATTTGGGGTCGATTTTCAGCCCCTGACTCATTGTGCTGGAAAGATAAATGCTCTTGATGTACGTACCTTTCGACACAGCGGGTTTGAGCTTGACAAGCGTCTGGATGAACTCCTTGGCGTTTTCAGCAATCTTCTCGGCCTCGAAAGACACTTTTCCGATGGAAGTATGCACGATACCGAACTTGTCCACCTTGAAGTCGATCTTACCCTGTTTTACTTCCTTCACAGCCTTGGCTACGTCGGGAGTAACAGTGCCGCTCTTGGGGTTAGGCATCAGGCCGCGCGGACCGAGGATACGGCCCAGGGCGCCGATTTTGCCCATGATCTGAGGCATGGTGATGATGACGTCAACGTCGGTCCATCCGCCCTTGATCTTGTCGATATACTCGTCCAGACCTACATAGTCGGCTCCTGCCTCTTTGGCGGCAGCCTCCTGGTCGGGCGTGCACAATGCCAGAACACGTACCTGTTTGCCGGTGCCGTTGGGGAGAGAAACCACACCGCGCACCATCTGATTGGCCTTGCGGGGGTCAACGCCCAAGCGTACATCAATGTCCACAGAAGCGTCGAACTTCGTAGTGGTGATCTCTTTTACGAGAGCTGCAGCCTCGTCAAGCGTATAAGCCTTACCTGCTTCTATCTTTTCTGCAGCCAACTTTTGCTTTTTTGTCAGTTTTGCCATAATTCAATAGAAGTTTTAAGTTATTTAACAACGGTAATACCCATACTGCGAGCCGTACCGGCAACCATCTTCATGGCGGCCTCCACCTCGAAGCAGTTCAAGTCAACCATTTTGTCCTCAGCAATCTGACGACACTGTTCCTCGGTGATGGATGCCACTTTCTGGCGGTTGGGTTGAGCCGAACCGCTCTTTACCTTGGCAGCCTCAAGCAGCTGGATAGCTACAGGAGGAGTCTTCACCACGAAGTCGAATGACTTGTCTGTGTAGTACGTAATGACCACAGGCAGCACTTTGCCTGCCTTGTCCTGGGTTCTGGCATTGAACTGTTTGCAAAACTCCATAATATTGATACCCTTCGAACCCAGTGCAGGTCCTACCGGGGGTGACGGATTTGCAGCGCCACCTTTGATCTGCAATTTAATAAAGCCAGCAATTTCTTTAGCCATAATTGTTGTTTTGTTTGGTTGTTAATAGTTAATTGATTGAGATAACTACCGAGTAGTCAAACGACTCCATAACGCAGTCTCCTACTCCTTGTCCACTTGATTGAAGCCCAACTCAAGAGGCGTCTTACGCCCAAAGACTGTAACAATGACTTTGAGCTTGTGTTTGTCCTGCATGATTTCCGCCACTTCGCCATTGAAGCCGTTGAAGGGGCCTTCGGTCACCTTCACGGTTTCGCCGACAAGGAACGGCACTTCGTTTAAGAAGGTCTCTTCCTGCTCGTCAATTTTGCCGAGAATACGGTTGATCTCGTTCTGATGGACAGGCGTAGCCACGTTGCCACGGTCGTTGAGGAAACCCAAGACATTGGGCACGTTGCGAAGACGCGGGTAGCAAACATCGGTCATAGCAGCCTCCACGAGCACATAGCCCGGCAAGAGATTCCGCTCTTTAACAATGCGTTTGCCGTTGCGCACAATCTGCACCTTATCCATCGGAATCAACACTTGGGAAACAAACTCGTCCCACCCTGCTGTTCGCATGGCGGTCTCAATGTATTCCTTCACCTTGGCTTCCTTGCCGCTTATCGCTTTCAGGACATACCATTTGAATTCCTTTGTTTCTGCCATCGTTGTACCGGATTAGAAAAGACCGTAAATCAGCGTCATCAACCACTCGAAGCAGAAGTCCATAAGCCATACGACAAGTGCCAGAATAAGGGAAGCAATCAGTACCAGCACTGCGCTGTTGGCAAGTTCCTTGCGGGTAGGCCAACTGACTTTGTAAACAAGCTCCGTGTAAGATGCCTTGATGTTGTCGATAATCTTCATATCAATGTAGATTTTTATCTTTGTTGTTTTCTGTTTTGTTTATTCCGCCAAACAATCGGCCTCAACGAATACCCTTGCGGGCGGGTTGAAGTCAATTGGAAGCTATGTCTCGTAACATAAAGAAAGATGTCCGTCTGCCGTTCCTCACGGAGCACAGTACACACACGATTCTTTTAGCACGGAAGGCAGGAATCGAACCCACATTGACGGTTTTGGAGACCGCTCTCCTACCATTGGAGGACTTCCGTAAAAACCGGGCAGGCAGCGCCTGCCCGGAAAAGCACGAAGCTTTGTTTTAGTTTGACCGTATTAGTCAATCAGCTTGGTGATCTGACCCGAACCTACGGTGCGGCCGCCTTCACGGATGGCGAAACGCAGACCTTCGGAGCAAGCTACGGGATAGATGAGCTTAACCTGAATCTCAAGGTTGTCGCCCGGCATCACCATCTCAGTTCCTTCGGGAAGAGTAATCTCACCGGTAACGTCCATGGTACGGATGTAGAACTGAGGACGATAGTGGTTGTGGAACGGAGTGTGACGGCCGCCTTCTTCCTTCTTCAGGATATAAACGGAAGCCTTGAACTCGCTGTAGGGCTTAACCACATTCGGGTGGGTGATAACCATACCACGGCGAACTTCGTCCTTGTCAATACCACGAAGCAGCAGACCTACGTTGTCGCCAGCCTCGCCCTGATCGAGCAGTTTGCGGAACATCTCGACGCCGGTAACAACCGACTTCTTGCCTTCTGCACCAAGACCGATGATTTGTACTTCATCACCAACCTTTACGACGCCGGTTTCAATACGGCCGGTAGCAACT
>JAFUEI010000023.1 GCA_017464025.1 Paludibacteraceae bacterium
CTCTGCGGAGGCGGAAGCGGTCAATGCGCTCGTTGTCCATATTCAGCAGGTTGAGCATGTCTAAATAGATGCCTTTCAGACGGTAGCCGAAGATGATGCTCACAGCCGCATCGGCTTCCTCCGAGAAGCGCACGATGCGGTAGGTGTCGCTATCAACGATATAATGGCGCTTGAACTCAATCTTGAACATGCCGAGATAGTTGTGCTTCTCGGTGTGCGTGAGCACCGTCTCCCCCTCGCTTTCGTTCGATACTGTCCAGTGCTTCAGGTCGTCCATGGTCTTCTCGAAGTCATAGCGCACATTGCCGAGCGCCCATAGCCCCTGATGCACCACTACTCCTGAATCCACAGCCGATGCGGCCTGACGCATTTCGTGCGTCAGCTCGTCGCCGGCGTAGATGCTGTCTGCACGCTGCCGGATTTCTTTTTTGAAGAACCGCTTGCACACCTCGCCTGCGAATTGTATTGAATCGCGTCCTTCCGCACCGCTTCGCGGTAGATTGGCCACCGTCGCTATCATCTGCTCCATCCCCCACGGGGCGCCTTCGGCATCCATGCGCACATCGCTCACGATACGGCTGTGCCAGGTCTCTTCGGGAAAATCGTATTGCATCTGGTTATATACCTTATAGAGCAACTGTGCCATCGCCTTGCGCTTGTTTTTCTGCTTGCCTGCCTTGGCGGCGACGACGGTTTCTTCAAGGGCGATAGGCTGCTCTTTGAGCACAACGGTATGGAGGGTGGTGTCGGCAAAGGCGGCAAGGGTGGTCTCTTGTTTCTCGTAGCCGAGGAAAGAGATGATGATTTGGCTCTGCAGACCTACGCCGGTCTCAAGCCGGAAGATGCCATCAGAGTTCGTGGCTGTGCCGATAGCCGGATTCTGGAGAAGATAAACGGTGGCATACGACACCGGATTCCCCTGTTGGTCCACAACGCGGCCGCTATATATCTCTGCCGCTGCTGTCAGTGGAGCGGCAAGGGTGATAAGTGTAAGCAATAACTGTTTCATAACATGCTGTGTCTTGCAAAAACCGTACCGTTTGCGTATTCAGTGGAAAAACCGTACCTTTGTGGCGGATATGAAGCGCCTGTGTGTCTATCTCTGTTTGTTGTTGGTCAGCCTGCAGTTGTCAGCGTTGACACCTGACAGCGTGGCGGTTGACACTGCCAAGGTTGCCCGCGTGGCGGTTGACACGGTCAATAAACCTTTGAAGCCGCGCTTCTTGTACAACGTGGACGTAGCGGTCTGGTTCGACAACCGTGAGTATCGCGGGCCGTGGCAGGACGACCAGACGCTCTTTGCCGTGCGTCTCTCGCCCGAGATTGGGGTGGGGGTTACCGACAGGCAGGGCGGCTCTCACCGCGTGATAGCCGGTCTGCATTACATCCAGCCCATGGGGGGCAACTGGAAGGATCTGCGTTTTCATCCGACCGTGTTCTATCAGTATGCCTACAAGGGCTTCCGTATGCACCTCGGCGCTGTGCCTTACAAGCATTTCATCCGCCCGCTCCCCGATTTCCTGCGTTACGACTCAATTGCCTATGCTCATCCCAATATCCAGGGAGCGCTCATTCAGTATCAGTCGCGTCACGGCTATGTGGAAGCCATGTGCGACTGGCGGGGGCTCCAGCGGCCCGACCAGCGTGAGATGTTTCGCATCACGGTTGACGGCGAGTATGCCTACCAAGGCTTCTTTCGCTATGGTGTCGGCGGCATCGCCCAACTGAACCATAAGGCCAATCATGCCGACCCCACGCCCCGCGAAGGAGTGTGTGACGATGCTTATGCCGCGCCTTTCGCAACTATCGACTTTGCTCCGCCTACGCCGCTTGACACGCTGTCTTTGAGGGCGTTCTATGTCTATGGCTTCCAGCGTCAGCGCCGCGACAACCAGCTCCGGCAGCCGCAGGGCTTTCTGCTGGAGTTTTCCATCAACTGGCGCTGGATAGGGGCGAAGAACACCTTCTGGTACGGTGGCAATCTCATGCCTTTCTATGCCACTTACCGCTCCGACCTCAACCAAGGAGACCCCTTCTACCAGTCGCGCCTCTACAACCGCACTGACTTCTACCTCTATATCGTGCGCAAGGCCTTTGTCAATTGCTATTTCTCGTGGAATATGCACTATGTGCCCGAAAGCGGCCTGATGCACCAGCAGCAGGTGATAGCCGTCTTCTCGCTGGACGGGTTGCACGGGAAAGGCCGGCTGCGCGCTCTGTTTGAGAAATGAAACGTCTGCTGTTGCAATATTTCAAAGAGTCCGCCTTTTGGCTTTGTTTCTTCTTGTTCCTGAAGGGACTCTTTCTGTTGTGTAACTATGACCAGACAGCCTCGCTCACTGCGGGGGAGATTGCATGCGTGTTCTGGCATGGGCTCTCAATGGATTTGTCAGCAGCGGGTTATTTGATGTGTTTCCCGGCTCTGATGCTCTGCTTGTTGCCTTGGTTCCCTGTCACAACGGGGCGCATCATACAAGGATATACGGTGGTGCTGCTGTGCGTGCTCACGCTGATGGGGTTTGGCGACATGCTGACCTACGGCGACTGGGGTGTGCGGCTGAATGTGGGGATGCTGGCCTATCTGAAAGACTGGCGGGGCGTGCTGATGAACTTTGCCTGGTGGCAATGGCTGCTGCTATGCGCCTTACTGGCGCTGACGGTGGGCTGTTGGTCTCTGCTTCATAGTCGCTGGTGGCGCTATCCCGTTCGCTCCAAAGCAGATGGCGTCTGGAAGCGGATAGGGCAGACGGCGGCAGGTTTGCTGCTGACGGGTTTGCTGATACTGCCCATCCGCGGCGGATTGAACACGTCCCCCATGTCGTTTTCCAATGTGTGGTTTTCGCCGAAACTATATGCCAATCATGCGGCCTGCAATTGTTTCTGGGGCTTCATGTCAAGTGTGGTGCACTATAAGGCGGACGAGTTGCCTGTGCGTTATATGACCGACGATGAGGCGGCCTCGCGAACGGAATCTGACGGGACAGAGCAGGGCAGTGTGCCGGTGTTTGCGCAGCAGCCCAACGTGCTGCTGGTGTTGCTCGAATCCTTTTCCCAATATCTGGTGGAAGAAGGTGTGTGCCCGCGTTTGCAGCAGTTGGAAACTGAGGGTATCAATTGGACGGGTTGCTATGCTTCAGGCAGCCGCTCCGACAAGGGTATGGCGGCTGTCGCGGCTGGCTATCCGGCACTCATACAGTTTGGCTCGATTCTCAATTATGAGGACAAACTGCCCTCGCTCACCACGCTCCCCGGGTTGTTTACGGATAACGGCTACCGTTGCGCTTTTCTCTACGGGGGTGATGTCAATTTCTACAACAACCGCATCTTCATGCTCCAGTCGGGAGTGACCGACATCACCGAGCGGAGCGATTTCCCCTTTCATGTAGCCGCCATGCAGAAATGGGGTGCTCCCGACGAATATCTATACGACAAGGTTCTGGACAAGGCGAAGGAGCAGGCCGCGAGTGGTCAGCCGTGGTTCCTCATGTGCTACAATATATCAAGCCATCCGCCGTTTGACGTTCATTCCTATCATCGCTATGAGGGAGACGACACCCGTACGAAATTCTGCAACTCGCTCAGTTATGCCGATAGTTGTCTCGGCATCTTCACCGACCGCCTGAAGGCTTCGGGTTTGTGGGATAATACGCTGGTCGTTATCACCTCCGACCATACGGCCTACCTTCCTCTGTTCGGCTACGACATCCGCCATCCGGAGAGTTACCGGATTCCGATGCTCTGGACGGGCGGTGCTGTGCGCAGGCCGCAAAGCGTCAGTAGCGTGGTATCACAGACCGACCTGCTGGAAACCCTGTCAACTGCCATGGGCTTCTCCCATCCTGTCTCTGCTTTTTCGCGGAATATGTTCCGTCAGGGCGGATTTGCCACTTATTATCGGGATGAAGTATGGGGCTATGTGTCTGATACAGTGTCTTACAGTGTGGATTTGTCCACAGGTGCGCGCTGCTTCTATTCCGGCTCTTCTGTCGATACGGCCGCCTTGCGTCAGGGAGAGGCCTATACACAGTATGCGCTCATCGATTTCTTGGCGCGTTGATACGCCGACAGCTCCACTAACGTCTTTTTTCTTCGATTTAAGCGTTTCTGTATCTTCTTCCGAGGGGATGTCGGAAGCCTGCCCTGCACAAAAATAAGCGAAGATATTTGCGTATTCCAAGGAAAAGCACTATCTTTGTACGCTTTTTCGGGAATATCCCCGTACGATAGCAATTCCATATAAATAATATAATATGATTGACAACGACAGAATCCTGAAAGTGAATATCGACGAGGAGATGCGCACCTCCTATATCGATTATTCCATGAGTGTGATTGTGAGCCGTGCCCTGCCTGATGTGCGTGACGGCTTCAAGCCGGTGCACCGCCGTGTGCTCTTCGGCATGAACGAGCTCGGCAATACGAGCGACAAACCAACCAAGAAATCGGCACGTATCGTCGGTGAGGTGATGGGTAAGTTCCACCCGCACGGCGACAGCAGTATCTACGGCACGCTGGTACGTATGGCGCAGCCGTGGGCCATGCGTTATCCGCTGGTTGACGGACAGGGCAACTTCGGCTCTGTTGACGGCGACGGACCTGCCGCCATGCGTTACACGGAGGCGCGCTTGAGCAAGATGGCTGAAGAGATGTTGCGCGACATCGAGAAAGATACGGTGGATATGCAGCTCAACTTCGATGATACGCTCCGTGAGCCGACGGTGTTGCCTACGCGTTTCCCCAACCTGCTGGTCAACGGCGCCAGCGGTATTGCCGTCGGTATGGCAACCAATATGCCGACCCACAACCTGGGCGAAGTCATTGATGGCTGTGTGGCTTTTGTTGAGAACAAAGAGGCCCGTCTGGCCAATCCCGATATGCCCGATATCACGGTGGAAGAGCTGATGCACTATATCAAGGCGCCCGATTTCCCCACTGGCGGTACCATCTACGGCTATGCAGGTGTAAAAGAGGCTTACGAGACCGGCCGCGGACGCATCGTCATCCGCTCGAAGGCCGACATTGAGACCGACGAAAACGGTCGTGAGCATATCGTGATAGGCGAACTGCCCTATGGCGTAGTGAAGAGCGAACTCGTAAGGAATATCGCCGAGTTGGTCAACGAGAAGAAGATTGAAGGTATCAGCGGCATTGCCGACCACTCGAAGCGCGATGTCCGCATCCTGATTGAAGTGAAGCGCGATGCCAATGCAAGCGTCGTGCTCAACAAGCTCTACAAGTTCACGGCCCTGCAGTCTTCCTTCTCTGTCAACAACATCGCCTTGGTCAAAGGACGCCCGATGCTGCTTAATCTGAAAGACCTCGTGGGCAATTTCATCGACCACCGTATGGATGTCGTGACGCGCCGCACCCGCTTCGAACTGAAGAAAGCCCAGGAGCGCGCCCATATCTTGGAAGGCTTGATTATCGCTGTGGACAATATCGACGAGGTCGTGCGTCTCATTCGTGCTTCCCGCACGCCGGCCGAAGCACAGACGGCGCTTGAGCAGCGCTTCGACTTGGACAATCTCCAGTCGAAAGCCATTGTGGACATGCGCCTCTCGCAGCTGACAGGCCTGCGTATCGACGAGTTGAAAAACGAGTATGCCGAGTTGGAGAAACTGATTGAACACCTCAACCAACTGCTGGCCAGCGAGGCCCTGCGCTACGACCTCATCAAGGAGGAGCTTCTTGAGGTGAAGGACAAATATGCCGACGAGCGTCGCACGCAAATCAGCTATGCGGCCGAGGAATTCAATCCCGAAGACTTCTATGCCGACGACGATATGGTCATCACCATCTCCCACCTCGGCTATATCAAGCGCACGCCGCTCACCGAGTTCCGCCAGCAGGGACGCGGCGGAGTAGGGGCGAAGGCCAGCGCCAGCCGCGACGAAGACTTTATCGAGTATGTCCACACGGCCTCGATGCATTCCACCATGATGTTCTTTACGGAGAAGGGACAGGTCTATTGGATTAAAGTCTATGACCTGCCCGAGGGCAACCGCCAGTCGAAGGGACGCGCTATCCAGAATATGATTAACATCGACAGCGGCGACAAGGTGCGCGCTTTCATCAATGTGAAGGGCCTCAACGACGAAGAGTTTGTCAACTCCCACTATCTGGTCTTCATTACAAAGAACGGTATCATCAAGAAAACCAGTCTGGAGCAGTACAGCCGGCCGCGTGCCAACGGTATCATCGCCATCTCCATGCGTGAAGACGACGAGCTGATTCGCGTTGCGCTTACCGATGGCAAGTCGGAGATTCTGGTGGCCAGCCGCAACGGCAAGGTGGTGCGCTTCAACGAGACGACAGTGCGCCCGATGGGACGTCCCGCTACGGGTGTGCGGGCCATCACGCTCGACGAAGACGGCGAAGACCGTGCCGTAGGTATGATCTGTGTGGAGAAGGGCTCGCCCGAAACTGTCCTTGTTGTCTCCGAGCTGGGCTATGGCAAGCGCACCTCACTTGACGACGAAAATGGCGAACCCATCTACCGCATCACCAACCGAGGCGGAAAGGGTGTGCGTACGCTCAACATCACAGAGAAGACAGGCAAACTCGTCTCTATCGATGCCGTCACCGACGATGTGGACCTGATGCTCATTACCAAGTCGGGCACCGCTATCCGTATGGCCATGTCTGCTATCCGCGTGCAGGGACGAGCCACGCAGGGAGTGAAACTCATCGACCTCACCAAGCGTAACGACCAGCTTGCCTTTGGCTGCATCGTTCCCAAGGAGGACGAAGAGCCTGCCGCGCCGGCGGCCGAAGCCGAAGCCTCTGGCACGGATATTGCAGAAGATACTACAAACAACGAATAATCTACTAACCGGCAGCGGCCTGTCCCAAACGGATACGCCGCTGCACAAAAACCCATAATCATGAAAAAGCTATTCCTTATGACGGCGGTGGTACTGGTTAGTGCCGGCTGTTTCGCTCAGAAGAGCAATGTCAACAAAGCAAAGAATCTCTCGGCAGCCTACGAGAATCCTGACTTCCGCGGAGCCCGCTCGGCTATCGAAGAGGCTCTGGAAGACCCGACAACCAAAGACCTTGCCAACACTTGGTATGTGGCCGGTCTGGTAGGCTACAACGAGTATCAGTTCTATTCCGTACAGGCTGCCATGGGTACGCCTATGGACGAGATGAAGGCCGGTGCCGCTGTCAGCGAGTCCTACGACTATTGGCTCAAAGCCGATGCCATGTCGCAGATTCCCAATGAAAAGGGCAAGGTCGATATGAAAATCCGCAAGCAGATTCGCGAGAAGATGCTGGAGTATTTCCAGAAATATCTCCTTGTCAACTACGGCCTGCAGTACTACGACAAGCGCAACTACGATATGGCCTACGAGATGTTCATGAAGCATTTCTCCATCCCCGAACTGGAGATGATGCAGGATGAGAAAATCAAGAGCCAGATTGTCAAGGACACCACCTACTACACCTATTATTACTATGCCGGACGTATGGCATACGAAGCCAAGCGCTACGACGAGGCCATCGCTATCTTCGAGAATATGAACAAACCCGAAGTGCGCAATGTCGCCAAAGAGAGCGATGTCATCTTTGCCAACGAGTTTATGTATCAGTGCTATGTTGACCAGAAAGATACCGCCAACTTCGTGCGCGTGCTTCAGGAGTCGATGGTCCGCTTCCCCTCCGAGTCGTGGTTCCTGCAGAATCTGATCAACTACTACATCGTCTCCGGTCTGGAGCAGCTGGCGCTGCAGTATCTCGAGCAGGCTATCCAGCGTGAGCCCAATGTGGCGCAATATCACCACATCAAAGGCAATCTGGACGAGAATCTGGGCAATTACGAGGCTGCATTGGCCGACTTCGACGCCGCGTTGGCCATCGACCCGAAACTCTCCGATGCCATGGCCGGCAAGGGCAGGGTATATTACAACCAGGCCGTCAAGATCAACGAAGAGGCTGGCTATATTCAGGATGCCAAAGAGTACAAGAAGAAACTCGAAGAGATGAATGCCATGTATCGCAAATCGTTGCCCTTCTTTGAGGAGGCTCACAAAATATCTCCCGAGACACGCGACTACATGATTGTCCTCAAGGGCTTGTACTACCGCTTCGGCATGGATGCCGAGTATCAGGCTATCAATGACGAACTGAACAAATAACTCCTTGAACACGAGGAGCGGAGTATATAACTCCGTGGATAACAATTTCTCAGAGCCGGCCTTTGGGTCGGCTCTGTTGTTTCTCTCCACGCCTGTCGCCCCCTACGACCTGCCCCTACGACCTGCCCCGAAGATGTGCCCCCTACGACCTGCCCCCGCATTGTCTATATATTCTATAGACTCATAGACTCTATAACTTCCCTCCCCAAGATGGCTCTCTGCCTCCCCTGTTGTGAAAAAGATTTCGCAGTTTCCGTTATTTTTCGTATCTTTGCACGCTGTATGCTATATACCGTTTGCAAATGAAACAACGTCATGTCTTTTTGCTGGTAGCGCTTGTCTGCTTGCTGGGGTCATGTGTGACCACCCGGAAGGTGAACTATCTGCAAGAGCCCGGCCGTATCATTCCTGCATATAAGGATACGGTCACGTATGCCGACTATCGGCTTCAGAAAGGCGACCGCCTGTATGTGCAGGTCTATTCCTTGGACGAGAAGATTACCTCGCTCTTCAATGCCGGCATGACCAACATGCGTCAATACGCTCGTGGCAACGGCAATGCCTATGCTTCTGATCTTTATACCTATCTGGTGGAAGACGATGGAGCTATCCGTTTCCCCACATTGGGCCGCGTGCAGGTGCTCGATCTGACCGTGCGTGAAGTCAAGCACCTGCTCGAGTCGCAGTTGGCCGGCATGGTGGTCCAGACGGGAGACATGCCCAACATCTCGGTCGAAGTGCACGTCGTCCAGCGTTCGTTCTCTATCATCGGCCTCAATCCGGGACGCAACGCCTTGTCTAAAGAAAAGGTCACTATCTACGAAGCACTTGCCATGGCTGGCGACATCAACGATTTCGGCGATCGCAGCCGCATTAAAATCATCCGTGAAATAGGCGATTCTACGGTGGTGAAGTCGTTCGACGTACGCTCCAAAGACATCATCAACTCGGAGTTTTACTATGTGGAGCCCAACGATGTGATCTACATCCGCAAGTTCCCGGGCTATTCTTTCGGCATCAATTCTGCATCTGCCGTCGTATCTATCACTGCCACAACCATTTCATTCGGCGTCTTCATCTATACGCTGGTTGACCGTTTCATCATACGGCCTATCAATAAGAGTCAGTCTTCATCCTCGCAGAAAGGAGGTGCCCAATGAAACGCTGTCATCTGATAGTTGTGCTGGCGGCATCTCTGCTGCTCACGGGCTGCTATCCTTTCCGTTCTGTAGGCCTGCTCCAGGAGCGCGACAACCTGCCGCAATACGAAAAGGCTGAATACAAGCCTTATCGCATACATGTCAACGATGAAGTGGTCTATCGTCTTATCACGATGGACGAAACGATCTCGAAGGTGATGACTCGGGGGCAGACCAACAACGGCAACGATGTCAATTCCTACCGCGTCTTCTCCGACGGCACCATCGACATCCCCTTCCTTGAGCCCGTCCGCGTGGAGGGGCTGACTATCGAAGAAGCCCGTCAGACGCTGGAGAAGGCCTTCAAGGAAATCATTCCCGATGCCGAAATCAAGCTCTCTCTTTACAACAAGACCTTCACGGTGCTGGGCGACATCAATGCCGGCACCTACAATATCTATCGCGACAAGCTGACTATTTATCAGGCACTTGCTATGACGGGCGACCTGCGCGACGGCGGCGACCACAAGCATGTGCGCATCATCCGGCCTACCGACGGCAAAGACCCCGAGATTCTTGATTTCGACATACGTACCAACACGCTCATCGATTCCAAATACTACTATGTCTATCCCAACGATGTGATCTACGTCTCCCGTACCAAGGGCAGCTTCTACAAGGTTTCGTCCTATAGCGCGCTGCTGGGCCTGATCACCTCGTCCTTGTCATTGCTCGTGAGTGTAATCAACTATACCACCCTCGTGCCGTAGCTTAACCGCTCCTGCACCCGACCGGCTGCCGGCTGCCTCGCCAAGGCCACAACAAGCAAACATACTAACAAGCATAAGAAACAACTCCGATATATGGAAACAAACGAGAAGGTTACATCCCAACAGTTCGAAGAGGAAAACTCAGGCTTCGACTTGATGGAGTGGGCGCTTAAAATACTCAGTTATTGGTATCTGTTTGTCATTGGGGCCATAATTGCCTTCGGCCTCTCCACCTTGCAGAACCGTAAGTGGATTCCCCAATACCTGTCCTCCGGCACTATCATCATCAAAGAATATGGTGGCGGCTACAGCGGCTCGCAGGTGCTCATGCAGGGTTTCGGTGTCGATGCCGGCTACAAAAACGTCAACAACCAGGTCATTATGCTCCGTGGTTACGACCTCATGACCCGTGTCGTGGACTCCCTTCCCTTCATGCATGTCGAATATATCACCCAGGGCCGTTTCAAGACGCGGAATCTCTACAACAACACGCCCATTCTGGTCGAAGCCTCCTTCATCGCACCGCAGGCCTACGGGCGGATGTTTGAAGCACAAATCGACAACGGGGTGGTGCATGTCTCCCTCGGCGACGACGATGCCTTCAGCGTAGATATGCCCTATGGCGAGCAGGTCAAGACCCGGCTCTTTACGGCGGCCGTTTGGCCCACCGACATGATGGTCCGCACAGGCAAAATCTATTTCCGCTTCCGCGACCGCTTATCCTTGGTGGACGAGTTCCAAGGCCGCCTCGGACTCGATTTCGTCTCCGAAGGCTCATCCGTACTCCGCGTATCGCTGGTCAGCGAAACGCCCCAACGCGACTGCGACTTCATCGACAAACTCTGCGAACTCTTCCTGCAGGACAACCTCAACCGCAAGAACGATGCGGCCGACAACTCCATACGCTTTATCAACCAACAGCTTGAAATTCTGCAGCAGTCGCTCGTCGTCTCCGAAGGAGCAATGACCGATTTCCGTCAGGAGAACAAGTTTGTCGATGTCGGATCCTATGCCGGCACGCTGATGGCAAAGATGGAGAGCTACGATGCACAGGAGATGTCGCTCCGCCTCAAAGAGACCTATCTGAACTATCTGGAGAATTATCTCAAGACCAATATGCAGGACGGCGGCGTGGCGGCGCCCTCTTCGCTCGGTCTCAACGAGCCGATGCTCCTCTCCCTTGTTCAGCAACTCAACGACCTCCGCATACAGCGCGGCGAGCTGTCCGAGAAAAACGTGTATTATGCCAAATACACCAAGGATATAGAGAACGTAAAAGAAGCTATCAACGAAGTTGTTAGCTCTATGCGTGCTTCCTTGGAGATTGAGAAGAGCGACCTCAATGCCCGCTATGCGCAAGTGCAACGCGACATCAAGAATCTGCCTGAGAAAGAGCTGCAGATGGTCGCCATCGAGCGCAACTACCGCATCGACGACAACTACTACACCTTCTTCCTGCAGAAACGTGCCGAGGCGGAGATACAGAAAGCAAGCAACACGCCAGACAACGACATCCTCGACAAGGCACGCACCACCTCCGTCACCAACGGCTCGCAGAAGAAGAACACCACGATGCGCTATCTGGTCATCGGCTTGCTCATCCCCTTACTGCTGGTCATCCTTTCCGAACTGCTCAACAACAAGATACGTACGCCAAAAGAGGCCGAGAAACTCTCCGAGTTCAAACTCATCGGCTCGGTGCGCCACGCCAAGTCGCAGAACCCGACCTTGGTCAAGAAGAGCCCGCGATCTTCCTATGCGGAGATGCTGCGAAGCATCCGTACGCGTATCGAGTTCATCGTGCAGCGCAAGACGGGCATATCCATGGTCGTTACCAGTACCCAGTCCGGCGACGGCAAGACCTTCCTGTCAAGCAACTTGGCTGCACTCTATGCCATGACAGGCAAGCGTACCCTCCTCATCGACCTCGACATCCGCAAGCCGAATATCCACGAGAAACTCGGTATCGACAGCGGACCGGGCGTAACCAACTATATCATCGGTGACTGCAACTTGGACGATATCTTGCTCACCGACACCCCCTTCGACTTCCATGTCATGCGTGCAGGCACCATCCCGCCCAACCCGGGCGAACTCATCCGCAGCGAGAAACTGGCGGAGATGCTCGCCGAGCTCAAGCAGCGCTACGACTTCATCATCATCGACTCCTCGCCTATCGGACAGGTGCCCGATGCCTACGCCCTCGTGGAGGAAACCGATATCACCCTCTTCGTCCTCCGCTGCATGCAGACCAATCGCTTCTTTGCCAAGAATACGCTTCAGCAACTGGCTGTGGACCACAAGGATAAAGTCAGCCTGATACTCTCCGATATTCCTACCGAGCGCAAGGGTCTCCGCTATGGCTACAACAACTACGGCTACGGCTACGGCTACGGATACGGTTACGGCAGATC
>JAFUEI010000024.1 GCA_017464025.1 Paludibacteraceae bacterium
ACCAGTTTGCTGCCGTCGCCTTCCCACGCTGAGGCCTTGAAAGTCAGCACCACGTCGCCCGTCACATCAATAGCGGGCGTGGTGAGCGAACCCGTGCTCTTGCTGGCAACGGCCTTCACGCACTGGTTGGCGCCGTTCACGCTTCCGTCTGTTGTCCAGCCGGCCACATCGCAACTGTCTTCCACAAACTTGGCCGCCGCAACGTTATTGCCCGAGAACAGACCGTCGTTGCCGCCTTTGCCCTGAAATTTGTTGAACGACTCGTAGAACACGGTCGTTTCCGCAAAACCTGCAACACACGCTATCAGCAGTGCTGCAAAGAGAGAAAAAGTTTTCTTCATGAGAGTTGTTTTATTAAGATTATTGATTGAATATCAACTTTTAACTATTCGCTATCAGCTATTCGCTATTAGCTATTCGCTATTAACTATTCGCTATTAACTATTCGCTATTAACTATTCTGTATGCTTACGCGGTTGCAAAGGTACACAATCTTTCCGACAGCCGCAAACCTTTTCTGCAAAGAGCCCGGCAAACGCTTCAAATCTCCCTGTCCTCCCGTCCGGTTCTGTAGAGACGGATGCGACGGGTGCAGAGGGTTGGAAGGACTTCCCTCATATCGAGCCCATCAGCCAGTCCGGCAGCATCCCCACCGCACTGACTATCAGTGCAATGCCATTGGTAAACTTTCTTTCTCTTCATTTCCAGCCACTTAGCCCGAACCGACATAACGAGAAACCCGGGTGTTGGTAATGGGAAGCCCGTGTGAAGAATTTGTCTGAAGTTTACCAATTTTCGTCTGCCGCCGTGTTTGCACAATCCCGGGAAAAACCGTACCTTTGCGCCTGCATATTGAATGCAGATTGAACGCTTACAGAAAAACAGTAGCTCACATGGCAAAGATTCTTGTGATAGACGATGAGCGCAGCATCCGCTCCACCTTGAAGGACATTCTGGACTTCGAGGGTTACACTGTAGAACTGGCTGAAAACGGCCGTCAGGGCGTGGAGAAAGCCACGCAGGGTTCCTACGACCTCATCTTCTCCGACATAAAGATGCCGGAGATGGACGGCATCGAGGTGCTTGACGCCCTCCGGCAAGCCGAGACGGAAAGTCCGATTGTGATGATATCAGGCCATGGTGACATCGAGACGGCCGTGCGTTGCATCCGGGGCGGTGCCTTTGACTTCATTGAGAAACCCATTGACCTCAACCGGTTGCTGGTGACGGTAAAAAACGCCTTGGAGAAAAAGACGCTGGTCAAAGAAACAAAGGTGCTCCGCAAGAAGGTGCAGTCCAAATACCGCATGGTAGGCGAGAGCGCGCCCGTTCAGCGCGTGCGCGATATGATCGACCGTGTCGCTCCTACCGAAGCGCGCGTTCTCATCACCGGTGCCAACGGTACCGGCAAAGAGGTGGTGGCGCGGCTCATACACGAGCAGTCCCATCGAGCCCAGGAACCGCTCGTGGAGGTCAACTGTGCAGCCATTCCCTCGGAACTTATCGAGAGCGAACTCTTCGGCCATGTCAAAGGAGCCTTCACCAGTGCCATCAAGGACCGCGCAGGCAAGTTCGAGCAGGCCGACGGCGGCACCCTCTTTCTCGACGAGATAGGCGACATGTCGCTTGCTGCGCAGGCAAAGGTGCTCCGCGCCCTGCAGGAAAACGAGATAACGCGCGTGGGCAGCGACAAACCCATCCGTGTCAATGTGCGCGTGTTGGCCGCAACCAACAAAGACCTGTCCAAAGAGATTGCCGAAGGCCGTTTCCGCGAAGACCTGTTCCACCGCCTCAACGTCATTCCCATTCATGTTCCCTCGCTCGATGAACGCAAAGAGGACATTCCCCTTCTGGTAAACTACTTCGCGGAGCAAATCTGCGGTGAGCAGGGCTGGGCGCTCAAACGCTTCGAACCGGCGGCCGTAACGGCTCTGCAGGACCGCAGTTGGACGGGCAACATCCGCGAGCTCCGCAATGTGGTCGAGCGCCTTATTATATTAGGAGGCGCCGCCATCACTGCCGAAGACGTGAAGCAGTTTGCCTGAGAAGACGGTTGCCTTCTGCATGTCGCCATTCCTTTTGTTCTACCTATAAGCTTTGTGTTTTTCCCAATAAATGAGGATTGCAGAGGAAAGTTTTTAGCCTTACCTTTGCAGCCGCTATGAGAAAAGCACTGCTTGCCATATTGCTGTTGCTGCCGTTGCTGCATGCATCGGCGGCCGCATTGTCCGGAAGCGCCGAAACAACGCAATGGGAAGACACGCTGCAGGAGGTCATTGTCGTCAACCAGCGGGTGCAGGCACAGCAGGAATCGCTCAGCTCGGCGGTGACAATGTTGCGTATGCGCCAGCTGGAGCAGGAGCAACGCACCACCTACAAAGACCTGTCCGCCCTTGTACCTAACCTCTACGTGCCCGACTACGGCAGCCGCATGACTTCCAGCATCTATATGCGCGGTCTCGGAGCCCGCATCGACAATCCTGTGCTGGGGCTGTATATCGACGGCATAGGCATAGCCGGCAAGAACGCCTACGATGCCGACCTGTACGACATCCGCTCCATGCAGGTGTGGCGCGGACCGCAAGGAACGCTCTTCGGGCGCAACACCATCGGCGGCGTCTTGCTCATTGAAACGCTCTCGCCGCTTGACTGGCAGGGCACGCGTGCGGCGGCAGGATATGGCAATGCCAACCAGGCCGATGTACGCTTGTCGCATTATACGCGCTTGGGAGCCAAAGCGGCACAGGCGACTGCCGCCGGAAAGCAGTCCGCCGCCACGGTGACGCGCGAATGGGGGCTTGCGGCCGCAGCCCACTACCGCCACACCGACGGTTTCTTCCGCAACGAATATGACGGGACAAAGGCCGACCCTGCTGACGAGGCGGGTATCCGTCTGCGTCTTGACGGCCGCAACAGTCATGGCTACAGGAACAGCACCTCACTGAGCTATAACTTCGTGCGGCAGGGAGGCTTCCCCTACCATGCTCCCGGGCAGGGGGTCAACCACAACGACACCTGCGCCTACACACGCCACAACTTCGTACTTGGCAGCAACTACAGCTTGCCGCGGGAGAACTACGTCATCAGCGGAGCTACATCCTATCAGTTGCTCATCGACCGCATGCAGATGGATCAGGACTACCAGCCCTTGCCCTATTTCACCCTTGTGCAGGCACAGCAGGAGCACTACGTGTCGCAGGAAGTAACCCTCCGCCCGCGGAAAGCGCACAACTTCGGGCGCGACTCGCAGTCCTCATGGAACTGGCTGACCGGCGCACAGCTGAGCTACAAGCACAACCGCATGAACGCCCCCGTGCACTTCAAGCAGACGGGTATCGACTCGCTCATCCTGAAGAATGCAAACGCAGGTATGCGCACCGCCTTCCCCGCGGCAGAGATGGTGCTACAGGAAGATAACTTCATCATAAGCAGCCGCTTCCTTACGCAGTCGGTCGATGCGGCAGCCTACCACACGTCCTATCTCAGTTTCGGTGACTGGCATCTGGAGGCAGGTCTGCGGCTCAATCTGGAGTACCAGCACTTCCGCTACCGCTCGGAGGGGATCGTACATTACAAAGTCAACAACACCGCCGTGAACAGCTTCCGCGAGATACACAGTCTTGTGGAAGGCTATGTGCCGCAACTATACTTCGAGGTGCTGCCCCGCCTGGCGGCCGCCTACCGCCGTCCCCGGTGGCAGGTCTATGCCTCGGTGGCGGAAGGCTACAAGGCCGGAGGTTTTAACACCCAGCTCTTCTCTGACATCCTGCAGAACACGATGATGGGTGACATGATGAGCGACCTCGGTGTCAGTTTTGCCGACGGCAGCGAATATACGGTGAGCGAAGTCATCACCTACAAGCCGGAGCGTTGTCTCACCTTTGAAGCAGGCATCAGTGGGCGCAAGAGCGCGGACGAAGTACATCTTGAGGGAACGCTCACGCTGTACGAGCTGGAAGTGTTCAATCAGCAGCTCACCACCTTCCCCAAGCGGGGCACTGGCCGCCTGATGACAAATGCGGGCCACAGCCGCAGCCTCGGCGGCGAAGCCACGGGCAGTCTGCGCTGGAAAGACCTCACCATACAGGCCGCCTACGGCTATACCTATGCTTTCTTCACCCGCTACAACAACGGCAGGCAGGACTTCCGCGGCAAGCGCGTTCCCTACGCTCCCGAGCACACCCTCTCGGCCGGAGCATCCTACCGGATACCTTTCAGCTACGACATCGTCAGCAGCCTCATCCTCAACCTGAACACACAGGCCGTAGGACCTGTCTTCTGGAACGAAGAGAACACCGAAGTGCAGCCCTTCTACGCCCTCTTGAATGCCAACATCACCCTGCAAATGAAATACGTCAGTCTCACCCTCTGGGGAAAGAACCTCAGCAACACACGCTACGATGTGTTCCGCTTTGTATCGATGGGTAACACCCTGCTGCAAAGCGGGCGGCCCATCAGCTTCGGAGGGAAGATTGCCGTAGAGATATAAAGACTATAACAAACCAATTACAAGCAATGATGAAAAAGACACTATTCCTTGCCTTTGCGGCAGCCTTGCTGGCCGCATGCGCACCCGCCCCGGGTATCTTTGTGCCCGACACCCCCACCGGCCGCATCACCGGCACCGTCACCGTAACGGACGGATCCTACGATATTGCCTCGCAAGACACCACCGTCGGCGGCACTGCCTACCACAAAGGCGACACCATCTACTATGACTACATCGGCAACAACATCGAAGCCGAACTGACGCAACTCAAGGATGCGCCTCAGAAATACAACATCGTGCTCTACCGTGTATGCTTCTCCAACCACATGCCCGTCACCATCGACATGACCATCCCCGCAGTAGGTATCGACAGCAAAGGGGTCATCTCGGGCGACAGCATCGTGCCTTACGCCGGCATTCTGGGCGAGTATCCGCGCTATACGGTGCGCAACCTGACCGGCCGTGTCGTGTTTGACGCCGAAGGCAAAGCCGGTGCCCTCACCCTCGACATGCTCTGCGGTAAATACCCGACTTCCTATCAGGGAATGTACATGAGCGAAAAGTAGGCATCTGCGCCGGAAATATCACTACCGGAAAAGGCTTGCAGCGATGCAGGCTTTTTTGTATCTTTGCAGGCTCCAAGAAGTAGAATGTTAAGTTCCGAAAGTCAGACGTTAAAACCATCACGATATAAAAATATGAGAAGAATTACCTTGTTGCTGCTGTGCGCGATTCCGCTGCTGCTGCCGGCACAGAACATCGAGGGGCGCCTCAAACACCTCAATGAGCACAACGGCACCTATGCCGCCCTGCTGAGCGAGACCCGCACCATCAAAAAAGGCAAACAGCAGAGCGAGACCGTACGCAAAGGCCATCTCTACTACCGCATGCCTGATGACACCGCCCTGCGCTTCGACAACGGCGACTACAGCATCTTCCTTGATGGCAAATGCTACGGCCGCGAAACGGGAAAGACCCAGCGTTATGCCGTCAGCGAGAAGAACAAGACGCGCCACTACCTGCTGCGCCAGTTATGGTCGTGCGCCCTCAGGGGCGATGTAAAAGCCGCCGCCAAAGACCTTGACGGCAAGCTGCAGAGCAAGGAAAGCACCACCCGCTTTCTTTTCACCATCACCCGCAAAGCCGACCAAGGGTTGGTCAGCGCCCAGCTGGTATATGACAAGGTGGAAGGGACGCTGCTGATTGTGAAACTCACCGAGGCCAACGGCGACCTCACCGTATATGAACTGTCGGACGGCGTACCCCGTCAGGTGCTGCCGGAAGACGCATTTGCTATGTAAGAAGGCCCCTTTGACTGTCCTGTCAACAACGTCTCTTGCTAACTTGTCGTTCCGTATGAAACGTTTTTTGCCCTACCTCTCTGTTCTGGCCGCCATGATGATTTGGGGCGGCTCCGGCATCGCCATCAAACGGGCGCTGGCCGATTTTCCTCCTATTACGCTTGTCACTATCCGCTTCACCACCGGCATTCTGCTGATGCTGGCGGTCGGCCTCATCGTGCGCCGTGTGCAGCCCAAAAGCGGTTTTGCCCTGCAGGCCGTCAGCAGGACCGACTTCCCGCTCTTTCTGTTAGCGGGCTTCTTCCAGCCTTTTCTATATTATATCCTTGAGACCTACGGCTACCGCGCCATCGGCTCGCCCACCATCGCAGAAGTGCTACTCTCCACGTCGCCATTGTTCGCCCCTTTGTTTGCCTTCCTACTGCTGCGCGAACGGGTTACGCTGATGAACCTTGTCGGCATCGTGGTCTCTACAGGAGGCGTACTGCTGATGGTGCTGGCCGGCAACAATACGTTCTCATTAGGCAACCCGTGGGGCATCCTGCTGTGCTTCGGTGCCGTATTCACCGCCGTGATGTACACCATTCTGCTGCGCAAGATTCCGTCCCGCTACAACAGCCTGAGCATCGTGTTCTGGGTACAGCTGACAAGCCTGCTGTTCTTCTATCCTGTCTGGGCGCTGACCGATGGCGTCGGCACCGTGCATACCGTGCTGCCCGGCGTGACGGCGGGCGGGTGGCTGTCGCTAGCCTACCTGGCGGCCTTGTCGTCGGTAGCGGCGTTTGTCTGCTTCTGCTACAGCGTGCGCTGCATCGGCGTGACACGCACCAATGCGTTCAACAACATACGGCCCGTCTTCACCGCCCTCTTCATGCTCTGCCTCTTCGGCGAAAGGCTCCCATGGCTGAAGGTTGTCGGCATTGCCCTTGTGATAGCAGGACTCTTCATTTGTCAGTATCAGAAAAAAAAGCTATCTTTGCGGGCTCAATGAAAGCAGGTTTCATGAAACGACTTCTTCTTACACTTGCCGTCTGCGGCAGCTGTCTGGCAGCCATAGCTCAGCCTGCCGTTGTGCCGAAGCGGGAACTTCGTGCGGCATGGATAGCCTCGGTAGCCAATATTGACTGGCCTTCGCGCGAGGCCGTAGGGCACAGCGTCAGGCAGCAGCAGGAGCTCTGCGCAATGCTGGACACCCTGCAGGCCCTGCACATGAACGCCGTTGTGTTCCAGATACGGCCGACAGCCGATGCTTTCTACTACAGCGAACTTGAACCGCTCTCCCATTGGCTGACAGGCGCACAGGGCATTGACAATGACGTATCGTACGACCCGCTGGCGTTTGCCGTCAGAGAGGCGCACAAGCGTCTGTTAGACGTGCATGTATGGCTCAATCCCTACCGCGTAACGAACAGCAAAAACGCCGTACTTGACTCGCTGCATATCATGCGGCAGCACCCCGAGTGGTTTGTCTGCTACGGCGACAAATGGTATTTCGACCCCGGGCGCGACGAGACACGCCGCTGGCTGAACAGCGTGGTGGCTGACATTGTGAGCCGCTACGATGTGGACGCCGTCCATTTCGACGACTACTTCTACCCCTACCGTATTCCAAAGAAAGAATTTCCCGACAGCGCCTCGTTCGCCGACTTCCCGCGGGGCTACACCGACAAAGACGCATGGCGCCGCCACAATGTGGATATGGTGATAGAAGAACTGCAGCACACCATCAAGAGCCTGAAGCCCTGGGTGGAGTTCGGCATCTCCCCCTTCGGCGTATGGCGCAACCGCAGCGCCGACCCCGAACGGGGCAGCCTGACACAGGCCGGCTGCCAGAACTACGACGACCTATATGCCGACATCCTGCTCTGGCTGGAGCGCGGCTGGATTGACTACGTAGCTCCGCAGTTGTACTGGGAGATAGGAAAGCGCGTGGCCGACTACGAAGTGCTGGCCCGCTGGTGGGCACAATATGCCTACGGGCGCAATCTCTACATCGGGCATGCCCCTTACCAGTTAGGCAACCGCCGCGGCGCCGAAGCATGGCGGCAGCCCAACGAGATATGCCGTCAGATTGCCCTCAACCGCACCATAGAAGGCATCGAAGGGTCCGTCTATTTCTCGATGCAGAGTCTTATGGCCAACCGACAGGGGCTGTGCGACAGCCTGCGCAACTGCTACTACCGCTACCCCGCCCTGCCTCCCGTATGCCGCAACATCGAAGGGCCGAAAGCCTCCATGCCGCAGAACGCCCGCATGGAAGGGCACCTGCTCAGCTGGGAAAGCGGAGATGCCGCCACGGCACAAGACAATACGAAGCCGGCGGAAGGCATAACGACTCAGGTTAAGGCGGAGGCACCGGCTTTCTACGTAGTCTATGGATTCCCTATCGGCAGCGAGCCTGACTTCGACAATCCCGCCTACATCATCGGCCGCACACGCGACACGCGGTTTGAGCTTGACGAGCCCGACCGCTACGAGACCGTCTGCATCACTGCCGTCAACCGCTACAAACAGGAGAGTCTGCCGTGTATCTTACCTCGCTGAACATACTCAACTTCAAGAATATTGAGGAGGCCGAGCTCCATTTCTCACCAAACATCAACTGCCTGGTGGGCAACAACGGCATGGGCAAAACGAATGTGCTTGATGCCGTCTATTACCTCTCGCTTTGCAAATCGGCCTTCAACAGCATCGACTCGCAAAACATCCGCCACGAGAGCGAGTTCGCCCTGATACAGGGCGTGTATAGGAAGCCGGACGGAACGGCGGAAAAGGGAGGCTCGGACGAGCCGGAAGGCACGGAGCAAGCGGAGTCTGTGACCGTCACCTGCGGCATCCGCCGCGGGCAGAAGAAGCAGTTCCGCCTCGGACGCAAGGACTACAAGCGTCTGCAGGACCATATCGGACTGATTCCGCTCGTCATGGTGTCGCCCAAAGACAGCGAGTTGGTGATAGAAGGCTCTGACGAGCGCCGCCGCTTTATGGACGGTGTCATTGCCCAACAGGACCGCCCGTATTTAGAGCATCTGACCGATTACAACGCCCTCCTCAAGCAACGCAATGCCCTCTTGAAGCAGACGGCCGAGGAGGGCACGGCCCTCAACGGGGAACTGTTTGAGGTGATAGAGGAGCAACTCGCCCGTCATGCCACCTACATCTTCAGCCTGAGGACGGGTTTCATACAGGACTTCATACCTGTCTTTCAGGAACTATACGACTTCATTGCGGAGCACAAGGAAACAGTCAGTCTCACCTACCGCTCGCAGTTGCAGGAACGCGAGCTGACGGAAGCCTTCCGGCGCACCCGCCAGCGCGACCTCGCCTTAGGCTGGACCTCGCAAGGCATCCATAAGGACGACCTTGACATGCGCTTGGGCGGCTATCCCCTCCGGCAAGTGGCCTCGCAAGGGCAGCAGAAGACCTACCTCATCGCCCTCAAACTGGCACAGGCCCTCTGGCTCAGCCGCCCCGGCGTAAAGCCCCTGCTGCTGCTTGACGACATCTTCGACAAGCTCGACCCCGAGCGCGTGGAGCGCATCATCGCACTCACGGGCAGCGAGCGCTTCGGACAACTCTTTATCACCGACACCGACCGTCAGCATCTCTCGGACATACTGCAATCGGCACAACACAACAGCCGCGTCTTCCACGTGGAGAACGGACAGATAACAACCCTATGAACGAATTTTTAGAAAAAGAAGAACAGATAGTCAGAATGCTCAAGACCGTCTTCGACCCTGAGATACCCGTCAACATCTACGACTTGGGGCTTATCTACAAAGTAGATATGCAGGACGACGGCATCCTCAACATAGACATGACGCTGACGGCTCCCTCCTGTCCGGCAGCCGACTTCCTTGTAGAAGACATCCGGCAGAAGCTCGGCACGATAGAGGGGGTGAGCAGCGTGAACGTAAACCTCGTCTTCGAGCCGGAGTGGTCGAAAGACATGATGTCGGAAGAAGCCCGTCTGGAGCTTGGCATGATGTAGGTTGCACGTGTTACCTTCGTTTCGGTCATGATTTATTTTCTCAGTGACGCACATATAGGCTCGCGTGCCCTGCCCGACCGGCAGGAGCACGAGCGCAAGGTATGCCGTTTGCTCCGCCGTATCGGCGAGGACGCAACGGAGATATATCTGTTAGGCGACATGTTTGACTTCTGGTATGAGTTCGTATGGCAGAAGCCGGAAGAGTACCGTCTGACAACAGACACGCTGCGCGCGCTGACAGACAAGGGAATCCGCGTGCACTTCTTCATAGGGAACCACGACATCTGGACGTTCGGATGGTTAGCAAAGCATACGGGTGTGACGGTGCACCGGCGGGGGGAGAGCGTGGTCATCAACGGGAAACTGTGCTATCTCGCCCACGGAGACGGGTTGATACCGTCGGACATGCTCAGGCGCTATCCGCGTCCCGTGCGCCGCAAGATACGGCGCTTCATGTTGCTCCGCCGCGTCTTTCACAATCCGGTGCTGCAACGCCTCTTCGCCCTCGTACCCCCGAAGTGGGGCAACGGCTTCGGTTATGAGTGGGCCCGCCGAAGCCGCATGAAGGAGCTGGTCCGGCCATGCGGCTACAAAGGCGAACAACAGGAGGAGTTAGTGCTGTATGCCAAAGAGCAGGAGCAGGAGCGGCATCGCGACTACTACATCTTCGGACACCGCCATATCGAGCTGGACCTTGAACTGGCCACGGGGGCGCGCGTGATTATACTGGGCGACCTCTTCAAGCAGTGGACGTATGCCGCTATGGACGAGCGGGGACGGCTGCAGCTTCTCAGCGCCGAAGAACTGCTGCAGGAAGCGGACAACCCGCTGGAAACAGGGGCATGACACGGGAGCAACATACTAATCACATACTAATAACATACTAACCACATACGAATCACATAAGATTTATATAGTAAAGATATAGTAAAATATAGTAAAGACAATATAGTAAAGACACAGATAGTCAATTCTGAAATTAGTAGTTAATTCTGAAATTATGAACTCACGAGAAGAACAACTGCAGGCGTTTGACCGCCTGCTGACCGTGATGGACACACTGCGGGCGCAGTGTCCGTGGGACCGGAAGCAGACGATGGAGAGCCTGCGCGAGAACACGATAGAGGAGACCTACGAGTTGGCCTCCGCCATCATGAAGCACGACATGACCGAAATCATGAAAGAGTTAGGCGACGTGCTACTGCACGTTGTCTTCTACGCCAGGATAGGCAGCGAGACGGGTGACTTCGACATCGGCGACGTATGCAACCGCCTGTGTGACAAGCTCATCTTCCGTCATCCGCACATCTACGGCCACACCATGCAGGCGGAGAACGAAGAGCAGGTGGAGCAGAACTGGGAGCAGATAAAGCTGCGTGAAAAGGGCGGCAACAAGACCGTGCTGGCAGGCATACCCGAAGCGCTGCCGTCGCTGATAAAAGCCCACCGCATCCAGGACAAGGCCCGCAATGCCGGTTTCGACTGGGACGAGCGGGAACAAGTGTGGGACAAGGTAAAGGAAGAGATAGGCGAGTTTGAGGCAGAGATAGCCGGCATGGACCACGACAAGATGGAGGCCGAGTTCGGCGACCTGTTCTTCTCGTTAGTGAACGCCGCACGCCTCTACCACATCAAGCCCGACAACGCCCTTGAGCGCACCAACCGCAAGTTTATCCGCCGCTTCAACTACTTGGAGCAGCGTGCCGCCGAGCAGGGACGCACACTGAACGAAATGAGTCTCGACGAGATGGAAGCAATCTGGCAGGAAGCGAAGAAGGAGGAGTAAGCCCAATGGCGGGGAGAGGGCGATGAATTAAAAATTAAAAATTAAAAAGACGCTGCGGCAGGAGAGGGGATGGCAGGAGAGGGGATGGCAGGAGAGGGGATGGCGGGAGATGGAATGGCGGGAACAAGAATCTCCACCTTGTTGGGCGAGAACTTGGAGTCAGACTCCGCCTGGATTTGCATCTTGCCGGTGCCGACAGCGGTCGGGATATAGCGGGCGGGGATCAGCGCCGTACGATACTCGCGCACAGCAGGCAGCAGGAAGACGCCGGCCAGCGTATCGCTCTCGGGCAGCAAGGCAGCCGCCATATCGGTCCCTACGCCGAAGAGCATTTCGGCACGGTCGGTATCCCATGAGAAGCGGGCCCCCATAAGGTTGTTGACCAAGGCGTCGAAGACGACATAGAAAGCGAGCGTATCGTTGAGGTGCATGGTGTCAAGCACATTGGTCTCGCCGTCGGCGGAAGGTCTCACTGCCAGCGTATCGCCATGCTGGTTGATGAAATAGCTGAAGTGCATCTGCGGCGTATAGTCGGATTGCACCTTGTCGATACAAGCCGTGAACCACAAAGCGGGGAGGACAAGAAGCAGAAAACGGAGGTTGCGCATAAGAAAGAGGGATTCTGTCAATCGTAGATTGCTAAGAGTAAAAAAAAAGTGCGGCATATAGGACTCGAACCTACACGACTTACGTCACCAGATCCTAAGTCTGGCGCGGCTACCAATTACGCCAATGCCGCAGGCTGATTGCGGCTGCAAAGGTACACCAAATATTTCAATCATGCAAAACAAAAACGAAACGACATCGTATCATACACTGCCCAACGGTTTGCGGATTGTACACCGGCAGACAGCCTCTCCTGTGGCGTGGGTAGGCCTGATGGCCGGAGCCGGCACGCGCGACGAGCTTGCGGAGGAAAACGGGCTGGCACACTATATAGAGCACTGCGTGTTCAAGGGCACGGAGCACCGGTCGGCACGGCAGATCATCAACCGCATAGAAGGCATCGGGGGCGAGATAAACGCCTACACGACGAAGGAGGAGACCACCTTCTATGCCGCCGTGCCGGCGGCCTACACGGGCCGGGCCATCGAACTGATAGCGGACATGGTGTATCACCCGCTGTTCGAGAAAGAGGAGACCGACAAGGAGCTGCAGGTGATATTGGACGAGATAGAAAGCTACAACGACTCTCCTTCGGAGCTCATCTACGACGACTTCGAAGGCCTGGTGTTCAGCGGTCACCCGCTGCAGATGCCCATCCTCGGCACACGGCGGACGCTGCGCCGCATCACGGCCGGTCGTGCCCACCGGTTCATGCAGACCTGCTACAACCCCGAGCACACGGTGCTGTTCTCGCAGTCGCCGCTGCCCATGAGCCGCATCAGGGCCTACGCCGAGCGCTGGCTCGGCACCATACCTTATAACGCACGCGCGTACAGCCGTACGGCTCCGTCGGCCGAACCCGCACGGCGTGCCGAATACCGCCGCCACACGCATCAGACGCACGTCATGCTGGGGGGCAGGGCCTACCCTATCGGTCATCCGAAGCAACCGGCCTTCTACCTGCTGAACAACATCCTTGGCGGCGGGAGCCTGAACTCGCGGTTGAACCTCTCGCTGCGCGAACAGCGGGGGCTGGTCTATACGATAGAGTCCACCTACACGCCCATGTCGGACACGGGCTACTGGTCGGTATATTTCGCATGCGAGCCACAACACGAAGAGCAGTGCACGGCGTTGGTGATGCGCGAGCTGCAGCGCTTGCGCCGCGAGCCGCTCTCCAGAAGCGCGATGCAGCAGGCTCTGCGACAGCTGCAAGGGCAGATGGCGATAGCCGCCGAGAATCGGGAGAACAACGCATTGGGCATGGCCAAGTTGATGCTCTACGGCAATGAGGCCCCTACTTGGCAGCAGACCTTCAGCGAGATAGAACGGCTCACACCGACAGACCTGGCCGACTGTGCCAACGAGCTGTTAGCAGAAGAAGGGATATCGGGGCTGTGGTACAGGTAGCCGCCCGGAGAGCCCGGGGATTCCGGAGAGCCCGGAGATTCCGGGAAAAGCAGGGGAAGCAGGGGAAGCAGAAAAAACGGGACGGCAGAGGGGACTCGGGAACAAGTTGTCCGGGTATTCTTATGTTATACAACATGTTTTAGGGAAGAGGCGGGGTAACGGACCGGTGCAATTTAACAAGCGGCGGGGGAGAAAAGCGACCGGACGGTATCGGGTCGGGGTTCAAAGCGACATTTTGACACGGAAAGCGACCGGCAAGGCAGCAAACGTCTAAAAATGTTAAAATGTCAGGCATTTCGCTTAATTTGTCAACACGCGTTTGGTAAAATCAGTTTTTTAGTGTACCTTTGCAGCGATTTTACCCAAGAGTGTGCATATTTATTCAATTATGCAGTTGAACAGGAATAATTTAATACAACCAATACAATGAAAAAACTATTCACTTTATTTGCGATGTGCTGTCTGAGCATAGCCGCCGTGATGGCGCAGACTCAGCAGATCAGCGGCATTGTCGTTGACGACAAAGGTGAACCTGTAGTAGGTGCGAGCGTGCAGGCCACGGGCACCAATACGGGTACGATTACGGACTATGACGGTTTGTTCAAGCTGACGATTCCCACTTCCGTCAAGACGCTGACCATTTCGTATATCGGTATGAAGACGATGGAAGTGCCCGTGCAGAAGAACATGCGTGTGACGCTGTCGGAGAACTCGGAAGTGCTTCAGGAAGTGGTAGCTACGGGTTACCTGAACGTAGCGAAGGGTTCGTTTGCCGGTTCAGCTCAGGCCGTGAAAGCCGACAATATCGAGAAGAAGAACCCCACGGAACTCAGCAAGTCGCTTGCCGGCGAGATAGCGGGTGTGCAGGTAGTCAACTCAAGCGGTCAGCCGGGCACGAACGCGAGCATCCGTATCCGCGGTATCAACTCGGTGTTTGCCAGTGCGGCTCCGCTGTACGTGGTGGACGGTGTGACCTACGACGGTGACATCTCGTCGATAGACCCGGGCGACATTGCGAGCACGACCATTCTGAAGGATGCGACGGCGACTTCGCTGTACGGCAGCCGTGGTGCGAACGGTGTGATATTGATTACGACGAAGAAAGGCACTTCGGGCGAGCAGGGCAAGATAGACGTTGACGTAAAGGCGGGTGCAAATATGCGTTTGCTGCCGATGTACGACGTGATTACCGACCCGTGCGAATACCTGGAGATGTCGTGGCAGGGCATATACAACACGCTGCGCGGTTCGGCATCGTCGCAACAGGCGGCGGTGCAGATGACGAACAACACGCTGTTCGGTGCGAAAGGCATCCCCGAGACGTATAACCTGTGGGGACTTCCTGCAAGCCAGTTGATTAACGGCGAGGGCAAGTTCTTTGAAGACGCCCGCGAGGTGCTGCCGCAATACAGAAACATGACGTCGTGGAAGAACAGCATCTTCCGCACGGGTGTGAAAGCAGAGGCGAACGTGAAGATAAGCGGCGGCTCGGAGAAGACCACCTATTTCACGTCGTTCGGCTACCTGAAAGACGAAGGCTACTATATCGCCTCCGACTTCGACCGTTTCTCCATCCGTTCGAACATCGAGTATCAGCCGAAGAAGTGGTTGAAAGGCGGTTTGAACTTAGCCTATGCCTATTCGTCGATGAACAGCCCCGGCCAGGGCAGCAACATGAACAACGGTTTTGCCTACGTGAACGGTATTCCGCCCATTTATCCTGTGTATCTGTACAACGAGGACGGCACCATTCAGACGGACCCGCGTACGGGCGGCAAGGCCTACGACTACGGAATCAGGGAAGGTGAAGGCCGTGCGTTCGGTACGGGTATCAACCCTGCCGGTTCGCTGATTTATGACAAGCAGCGGGTGACGCAGCACCAGGTGATGGGCAATGCGCGCTTCGAGGTGAAATTCTATAAAGACCTTAAGTTTGAAGCCAACATCGGTATGCAGTATCTGGGCATGAACAGCTCGCAACTGACCAACCCGTACTACGGCGATGCAGCGGGTATAGGCCGTATATACAAAGGCCAGACCAACTACTTCAGCCTGACAGCCACGGAGATGTTGCACTACAACAAGACCATAGCTGAGCACACGGTGACAGCCATGGCGGCCCACGAGAACCAGCTGACTATCAATTCTTCGATGTCGGGCGGCATGAACCGCTTGGCCAATCCGGAGAGTCTGGAATGGAGCAACGCCATCCAGATGGCAAGCATGGGTTCGAACACGGCGCAACAGGCCTTGGACAGCTATTTTGCAAATGTGCAATACATCTACGACGAACGCTATATGGTGACGGCCAACTACCGTGCCGACGGTTCGAGCAAGTTTGCGAAGGGTCATCGCTGGGGTCACTTCGGCAGTGTAGGTGCCGCATGGAACTTCACGAACGAGGGCTTCATCAGCAACAATGCGGACTGGCTGAAGAACGGCAAGCTGCGTCTGAGCTGGGGTATGCTGGGCAACCAGGGTGTGCCGATGAACCTGTATTCGGACCAGTACTCGGTAGAGTACGTGGACGGCCAGGTGGGCTACCTGTGGTACTACAAAGGCAACTCCGACCTTACATGGGAGCGCACCTCGCAGGTGGACTTGGGCCTGGAGTTCAGCATCATGAAATACTTGGATGCAGAAATCGACTATTACTACAAGTTGACGGACCACATGCTCTTCCCTCGTTACGTAGCGCCTTCGCTTGGTTATTCGTTAGAGTACATCAACGGCGGCAAGATGGAAGGTCAGGGCGTAGAGTTCACATTCAACATCCACGCGGTGGATATGCGTAACGTGAAGTTGGACATCCGGTTGAACGGCTCTCACGCAGCGAACAAGATGCTGGAGTTGCCGAAATTCTTTGCGGATGACGAGGAATCGGACAACATGGAATATAACGGCGGTTTAGCCGCAGGTCACAGTATAGCAGAATACAATATGGTGGAGTATTTAGGTGTGAACGAGAAAGGTATGGCGACCTATCGTGCCTACTATGACGCCAACATCGGTACGTTCGGCTACCAGCCTGCCGAGGACTGCAAGCAGAAGGGTCTGACGAACACGGGCAACTATATCAGCAACCTGTATTTGTACCAGAAGAATCACCCCGATGCCGACATCCGCGAGACGGAGACGGACGAGTATTCCCGTGCAGGTGCGAACTTCACGGGCCGTACTTACCTGCCTGCCATTGACGGCGGCTTGGGCTTTGACCTCGAGGTATATGGCGTGACGCTGTCGGCGATGCTGTCGTACAGAATAGGCGGTTGGGGCTACGACGGCCAGTATGCCACCCTGATGGGTTCGGGCAAGGCCGGCCAGCACAACTGGCATGTGGATATGCGCGGTGCATGGACGGAGGAGACGGCGGATGCCGTAGCGGCTCTGCCCGTAGAGAAACAGATTCCGCGTTTGAGCAACGGCGAGGACCTGTATGCCAACTCGTCTTCGACACGCTTCATGGTGACGAACAGCTTCCTGTCGCTGAACAACGTGCGCTTGGGCTACAAGTTCCCGAAGAAACTGATTGAGAAGATCAAGCTGAACAGTTTAGAAATCTGGACGGCAGGCGACAACCTGGCCATCCTGTCGGCCCGCCGCGGCTACAACCCGATGGCATCGTATGCCGGCAGCTCCAGCGAATATCAATACACTCCGCTCTCGACGGTGATGGGTGGCGTGAAATTCCAATTCTAAAAACGAAGGAGGACAGCTATTATGAAAAAGCAGACTTTATTTGCGGTTCTACTTATCACCGCCCTTATGGCATCCTGCTCGGACAACTATCTGAACCGAGAGTATCAGGGTGGCACCATGAATCAGGAGCAATATGACAAACTGAATACGTTAGGCGGTTCGATGCGCGGCATCTACGCCATCATGTACGAGTCGAGCAGCAGCAGCCACGATGCGTTCGGGCACCGTTCGATAGACCTGTACGGCGACATGCTGTCGGGCGACATTGCGCTGACGAACCACAACTACGGCTGGTTCTACACGGACGAGCAAATGCGCGGCTACACAGCACGGACCGGCTATCTGTGGAGCTACTACTACCGCATCCTGCGCAACGTGAACAAGGTGCTTGCAGCCATCAAGGTGCAGGACGTGAACCTTTTAGACACGATTGCCACCTACGGTTATCCGTCGGCCGGCCTGCACAAATACTCGGAGAAAGAAGTGGAGATTGCCTCGTACTACGCCCAGGCTCTGACCATGCGCGGCTACGCCTACTCGGCGCTGGTGCGGCAATATGTTCCGGTGATGAGCTATTTGGAGACGAAAAGCAAAACGATAGACAACTATCTTGCGCTGCCGATATACACAGAGGACAATCTGGAAACTCCTCAGGAATACTCGACCGCCATTGACGTATATAAACGCTTGGAGCAGGACCTGACGGATGCCATAGAGATCTTCACGGAGTTTGAGGCCGACATGGCCAGAAACTCGAAGTTGGAGGCGGACGTGAATGTAGCGCGCGGCCTGCTGGCCTATGCCTACCTGAACAAGGGCTACTACTACAAGCCGGCGACGCTCCTGCGGAATGAATCGTTCACGAAGGCGGAGCAGTATGCAGCCGAGGTTATCGGCTCGGGCAGCTACCAGATTATCCCCAACGCGCACCTGCTGACCACGGGCTTCAACAACGTGGATGACAACTCGTGGATATGGGGTCAGGACGTGACGGTGGAGACCCAGAGCGGCCTTTGCTCGTTCTTCGGCCAGATGGATATCTTCTCTTACAGCTACCCCTGGGCCGGCGATACGAAGGTGATTGACGACAACCTGTACGCCAAGTTTGTGGACTATCCGTGGGACGGTCGCAAATACTGGTTCAACGACGGCAAAGAGAAATCGAAGTTCAAGGGTTGCCCGAGCGGCAAGTTCTTCTCGTCGTATGCATTAAAGAGCAACTTCTCGACAGCCGACGATGCGATTGACCGCGAGTGGCTTTCGGACAACGTGTTCATGCGCGTGGAGTTGATGTATCTGATTGCCGCCGAGGCCGAATATCAGCTTGGCGACTACGGCAAGTCGGCCGACTACCTGAATGCGCTGACAGACGAGCGTCAGGACCTCAGCTCGCTGACAGCTCCGACAGAATATGCCGCCTACCAGGCAACGTTAGGCACGGCAGACGAACTGTCCAAGGCCATCGAATACAATTGGCGGATAGAGATGTGGGGCGAAGGCTACGCCTTGCAGTCGTTCCGTCGGGCGATATATCAGAACGCCGCCGACAAGCGTACGCGCGGCAACAACCACCTTTACCTGAAAGGAACGGAGATAACACCTGACAACGAGCGGTTCACCTACATCATTCCTTCCAGCGAGACCACCTACAACCCGAATCTGCAGAAGGACAGAGACTAAAGCCTGCTGCCGACAAGCGGAAAGAGAACAAAAACAACAAAACATAATTATCGTAAGAATATGAAAAAGAATTTAGTAATTAGTGCTATTGCACTGGGCATTGCAGCCTTGTTTGCTGCATGCAACTCCGGCCAATCGACCAGCGGTGCCCTGCAGGGTATCTCGATCAACCCCGAGTCGGTGGAACTGACAACAGAGAATCCGACCATCCGTCTGACGGTAGTGGCCAATCCGACGACAGCGAAAATTGACACCAAGAAGGTTGTATGGAAGAGCAGCGATGACTCGATTGCAACCGTAAACGAACTGGGCGTAGTGACGGCAGTTGACTACGGCAAGGCCAACATCACGGCCAGCTATACGGAAGGCAACGAGACCTTTGAGGCAGTTTGCCCCGTGACGGTATTGAGCTACATCGAGAGCCTGAAGTTCACGCAGTGCTGCTTCCTGAACTTTGAGGTGGACAGCAACGACATCCGCACCATCAAGTCGGGTTCGGGCCAGGAATACAAATGCTACCGCCTGAACTGCCACTTCCGTGCCTTCTCGGAGGGCTTCTACTACGACGAGACGGGGCACCTGAGCGGTTCGGACGTAGGTTCGATGATTACGTTTGACGCCCCTACCTATTACGGCGACAGTACGCTGAACGGCGTGGACGCATCGGGCAACCCCATAGCAGCTTTCTTTGTGCTGGGTGCTTGGCAGGTAGGTCCTTACAACACGAAGTATGAGCCGACAGATTACCACTATGACATCATGACCGGTGCTCCGGGCACCATCAAGACGGCCGAATATGCCAAGACGCTGGTAGGCTGGACACAGAAGATTAACAATGGCGAGCAGATTGAAGAAGCCGACATTGACGAGCTTGACAAGTATATTGACGGCGCAGGGCTTCACATCTGGTACTACAGCAGCGCCGACGAGAGCTATCGTTTGGCACAGGGCTTGAGCATTGTTCCTGACGCATTGGTTGACGGTGCCGTATTCTACATGGGCACCAGCACCAAAGGCACCAGCACCTACATGAACAAATTGGACTATTCGTACGCAAAATACACTCCCATCGAGGGTAACGTATGGGGTCTGGATGCCACTTATGACAGCAAAGCCACTCCGAAATTCACCGTCAACAGCGAGAACATCCTGCTCGGCGACCAGATTGAGACGACCTACGGCCAGCTTCCTACGCAGGAGAGCGTGCGCATCATCCCTGCCGACCAGGTGGTTGTCATGGAGCGCGACTATCCGGAGGTTTACCAACGGATTATGGAGAACGAGAAAGCGATGAACATCGAGAACGCACTCATCCGCAAATAAGCATTCTGTTTGTACACCAAAAAAGAAGGATGTACCGGCTTCGAGCCGATGCATCCTTCTTTTGCTTTGTCGGCCAAACCCTTATAGCGATACCGTAGGGAAAGGTCGCATGTGACTCATGCAAATATACTTGCATAACTCAAAAAAAATCCGTACTTTTGCAGCCAAAGTAGCTAAGAGGATATAAATGAACCTATCCACACTCATAAAACAATACTTCCCGGCAACGAATAACGACATCACGATAGATGTTGTGGCTGCACAATATAGAGAAACATTCTTAGACGACAATGAATTAGAGCAATTATGGTAACATTCAGTTTTAGAGAATATGGTGAGAATCTCGGCACACGTTCTTTGGGAAGACATGTCAGGGAACAATTGATGCCACTATTAGAACAAAACGAGCGTGTCGTTCTTGATTTTACGGGAGTGAACGTAGTGAGTAACTCGTTTGCTGATGAGTGTATCGCCAAGTTGCTACTTACCATGCCGCTTGCCGAATTGAAAGCGCGCACTACATTCCGGGGCCTGAATCCTATCGCCTCCGAGAGTGTCTTAACCGCCCTTCAAAGGCGACACTTCGTTATGGCGTAAGATAACACTCCCCTTTGGCGGTTTCAAACAAATTTCGTAACTTTGCAAGCACAAAATGATATGTCCTATGAAAAAGACCAGCTTTGTTAGCCTCTGCCTTCTATTGCTTGGCAGCGCTCTCTCAATGTATGCGGAACAGCGTACGGCAGAAGACGTTATGCGCATTGCCGCTTCTTGCTTCAACACAGCAGCCGCTTCCTCTCCTGCGCAGAGTCCGGCCCGCATGACTGCGCCCGTACAGGAGGCGGGAGAGGCCTATTACATCATACGCAACAACGCGGGGCCGGGTTTTGTCATCGTATCGGCCGACGACAGGATGCCTGCCGTGCTGGGCTACTCTGCCGAGAGCCGTTTTCCCGAAGGCGATATGCCGGAGCATGTGCGCTACTTCCTGCACGGCTACACCGAAGCGCTGCAGGCCGTTGAGGCAGGCTCTCCGGCCGATGAGGTCTTCCCGCTGATAGCCTCCACGGCAGCGGAGGAAGTGCAGGTAGGTCCGCTATTGGGCGGCATCATGTTCGACCAAGGCTATCCCTACAACTACTATACGCCCACCGACAAAGGGCGTCAGACGCCTTCCGGCTGCGTAGCTACCGCCATGGCCCAGATAATGCGCTACTACAAATACCCCGCCAAAGGTACGGGCACGTTTGTAGTGAACGGCAAGAAAGAAGACGTGGTATTGGACAATATGCCCTTCGACTGGGACAACATACGGGAGAGTTATACGGCAAACGACGACTACACGCCCCAACAAGCGGAGGCCGTAGGCCGGCTGCTGTACGCCTGCGGTGCCGCCGTGTATATGGAATATTCGGCTTCGGGCAGCAGCTCGAACGCCGAGAAGATGATAAAGGCCATGCGCGAGAACTTCGACTACAACAGCAAGGCACAATTGATTCAAGTGTCGTCGATGTTCACGCCCGAGGAGCTGATTCCGATGTGGGTGCCTGATATGATGAGCCAGTTGCAGGCGAGTCATCCTATCTTCGTGGCCGGCGGTGCGAGCATCAGTGCGGGTCACGCCTTCGTAATCGACGGCTACAAAGCCCCCAACGCCACAACGAGCGAGGTGAACGATATTCTCTTCCATCTGAACTGGGGCTGGAGCGGCCTTGCCAACGGCTATTACTACCTGAACAACCTGACCCCGAAGGCGGAGAACGACGAGCCTATGTCAAGCGAGATGTATCAGAACTTCTCGAAGAGCCGGTGCTCGTGGACGTTTGACCTCTATCCGTCCAACTACACGGCTATTGACGACGTGGAGCAGCTGCCGCGCACCCTGCAGAACGGCGATATATACACCGTCCTCGGCACGAAGGCCGACCCGAACAACCTGCAGCCCAACACCTTGTATATCCACAACGGGAAGAAGCTCATCGTGCGCTAAAGGCGGGGCGGGAATTATGCTTCTATTATGAAAAATCACCTCTTTATACTGTCTGTCCTGCTGAGCGTCAGCCTGCATGCGTCAGCCGTGTCCGCCACGCCGGAGCCGGTGCGCATGCGTCAGCCGGACGGCACCTTTCTCACTGTCCGTCTGTACGGCAACGAGCACGGGAGCTACCGCACCGACCTGAGCGGCCGCCTGTTGCAGCGCGACAGGAAGGGCTATCTGCGGCCGACGCCGGCCGGGAGTGCCCGTCAGGCGGCTGCCGCCCGCGCCCGCGGGGAGCAGAAGCCGACGCACCGCAACCTGCGCTCTACCTTTCCCCGCCAGGGCAAGGTGCGGAGTCTGGTGCTGTTGGTCAACTTCACGGACATCCGTTTTGTCACCCCCAACCCGCAGGAAGCCTTCACGCGTCTGCTGAACGAGAAAGGCTACAGCGACAACGGCGGCACGGGGTCGGCCAACGACTATTTCATGGCCAGCTCTTTCGGGCAGTTTGACCCGCAGTTTGACGTATATGGTCCCTACGACCTGAGCCACGAGACCTCCTACTACGGTGAGGATGTGGAGAAAGACGGCGTGACCACCAGCCACAGCCGCCGCATCGTGGAGTTGCTGAACGAGGCCTGTGCGGCTGCCTTGAAGGCAGGCGTGGACTTCACGCTCTACGACGAGGATAACGACGGCGTATTGGACAACCTGTTTGTCTATTACGCCGGTTACAACCAGGCGGAGGGCGGTGAGGACGGCACCATCTGGCCGCACCGCAGCGCCGTCAACAACGGACGCACCTACGGCGGCAAGCAGCTCTGCGACTATGCCTGCACCTCCGAGCTGCGCAGCAACATGGGCACCACGATGTGCGGCATCGGCACGTTCTGCCACGAGTTCGGTCATGTGTTAGGATTGCCGGACATGTACCACACCTCCGACAACGACGGCAACAGCCGTCATTACACGGTAGGCGGCTGGGACATCATGTGTCAGGGCAGCTACAACAACGCCGGCCGCACGCCGCCGTCCTACACCGCCTTCGAACGCTTCATGCTGGGCTGGATGGACCGGCCCGAACAGCTGACACGCACCGGCAACTACCTGCTCGCCCCGCTTGTGAGCGACAACAAGGCCTATATGATAGCCGCTTCGCCGTTTACCGGCACAGCAAGCGCCCCCGAACCGGCGGAATACTTCCTGATAGAGAACCGGCAGCGCACGGGCTGGGACGCGCCCTACTATCCCGACGTGAAAGACCAGAACAGCCAGCCCTTCGCCGCCATTCCGGGCACCGGCCTGCTGATAACGCACATCACCTACAACTCCACCCGATACGGCAACAACACCTTCAACAACTACACCCCGCTGGGCTTTGACGTGGTGGAGGCCTACAACACGAGTCCGCGCTACGCAACGGCTTCGGACACCTACCCGGGCACGATGGGCATCAGCACATTTATCCCCGAACTGAACGACAAGACCCCGCTCACGCACATGATGCTCAGCAACATTGCGGAAGAAGCCGACCTCAATGCAAGTTTCCGCTTCGGCGTGACCGAAGGCGAAGGGCTGTACTTCTCTCCGCAACGGCTGGAGACGTTCGTGACGACATACGACATCGAGCCCATCAGCTACACCGACCAGGAACTGCTCATCACCGGCGAAGGTCTCACAGGCGACTCTGTGGAGGTGACGCTGAGCAACAGCGTGTTCGAGATTTGCCTTGACGGCGAATGGCAAGGGCGCGGGAGGGGCTTCAGCGACACCATCAGCTCCGACAGCACCTACAGCCGCATCATCCGCCTGCGCCATACGCCCTCGCGCCGCAACTGCGAATCGTCCACCTGCAGGCTGAGCATACGCACCAACGACGGACAGCTGAGCAACCAGTTAGTGCTGACAGGCACAGCACCGCGCCCCAACTATCTGACCCCCGTGCAGACCATCGAAGCAGACAACATCAGTCCATACGCCCTGACCGCACGCTGGGAAGAGCAGCCGGATGCAGAATACTACTACTTCACGCTCTACACCCTGAAAGAAGAGCCGTCGGTGCGGACCCAGGACTTCGAAGCCTTTACCGACTCGGCCGCCATACTGGCACAAGGCTGGCAGACCAACTTCGTGCGCACCAACACCACCCAGAAGAAAGACGGCAACCGGTCAGTCTATTTCTACAACAGCGACGAATACGTCATGACGGAGGAATATCTGATGCCGGTCAGCAGCTTCAGCTTCTGGTACTCCAACAACTTCAATCCGCCCGCCGGAAGCGAGGTGCCCTCCGGCACACTCACCGTGGAAGCGCAAGACACCTTAGGCAACTGGTCCGTCTTGGAAGAGGTAAGCGTTCTGCGCACAACCCGCAACCAGACAAAGACCTACACCTTCAGCAACGGAGAGGCCTGGAACCGCTTCCGGCTGACCTACCACTATGAGGCAGGCGATGGCGGCGTGACGGTGGATGCCATAGAGACCGGTCTGCCGCAGACGCCCGACTACATCTTCGACAACGAGGGCCAGCTCATTATTGCACCGGCCAACAACTATCCGCTTACGGGTCTGCAGCCGGGCACCGGCTACTACTATTATCTGCGTTGCAGCGAGAACAAGGGATGCGAAGAGCACACCACCCTGCGCGGCCGCATCGCCAAAGCCATGACACTGCCCGGTACGCAGGTCGGAAGCCAGTTTATCGTTACCCGCGAGGACGAAAACACACTGATGGCGTGGCTGCCCGTCACGCCCGACCCTGAGAAGAAACTGCGCCTGTACGACAACCGCGGCCAGTTGGTGGCTGTGTTCAGCATCAGCGAGGGCGACATCGGCATTCCCATCCCCACCACCCTGCTGACGAAGGGAATGACCTATATGCTCAAGTACAGCGACGCCAAGGCCAACCGCCGCCAAGACCTCTGGGCGAAATTCGTGTACTGACCTTTCGGGTTATCGCTGCCATTGCCAGACAAAAAGACGGTTCGGACTTTCCGGCCGTCTTTCTTTATGCCCCGAGCAAGCCACATCTCCCCCTCCACACCATCACGCCACCAAACATACCCCACTTTTCTCCACCACCCAAAGAGCAAACATATCAATCTGAATATCATACTAATATAGTTCCTATGGCCTGTGGACAAAATGTTAATAACTTTGTGGAAAACTTTTTATGTGGGGAGATGTGGTGAATATCGGATATTTTTTATACCTTTGCAGCGTCAAAGTTACCCGCAATGGCTACATTCATTGGAAATACGGAAGCGCGGCTCGACGAGAAAGGACGCATGTTCATTCCCGCCACCTATCGCAAGATTCTTGCGGAGCTGGACTCGCCGCGCGTGGTGATGCGCAGTGACACGGACAACGCCTGCCTTGTGATTTATCCTGAGCCGGTATGGAACGCGAAGGTGGAGCAGTTGAGCGGAGCCCTTGACGAGTGGGACCCCGACGACCAGATGCTGCTGATGCAGTTCGTGGCCGATGCCGAGTGGTTAGAGCCCGACAGTCAGGGCCGCATCACGCTCGGCAGGCGCAACCTGCAGCAGATAGGTGCCACCGGCGACCTTATCATTGTGGGCATGATGAACCGGTTCGCCGTATGGGACAAGCAGACCTTCCATGAGAAACGGCTTGACCAGCGCGACTTTGCAGGGCGCATCCGCCAGCGCATGGCCCGGGCCGGCAAAGGGGAGTGAACTGCGCAGGGCAGCCATACAGACATTCAACATTCAACACCCAACATAAATTAAACCAAGGCCTCGACGCCATTAAACCTAACCTTACTTAACCACCTCAAAACCCTTAACCACCTTAACTATCCCAACTCTTTTCTCCTATGCCGGGCGACATCTACCATATTCCTGCGCTGCTCAGCGAGACCGTTGACGGTCTTGCCGTCAGACCTGACGGGATATATGTAGATGTAACCTTTGGCGGCGGAGGCCATTCCCGCGAGATCATGCGCCGCCTCGGCTCGTCGCCGAAAGGAAGGCTCTACAGCTTCGACCAGGACATCGATGCCTGGGCGAACCGCATCGACGATGCGCGCTGGCAGTTTGTGCACAGCAATTTCCGCTACCTGAGGAACTTTATGAAGTATTACGGTGTCAACAGGATAGACGGATTGCTGGCCGATCTCGGGGTCAGTTTTCACCATTTCGACAATGCCGCGCGCGGCTTCTCTTTCCGCTATGAGGGGCCGCTTGACATGCGCATGAACAAGGACGCGCGTCTTACGGCGGCCGATGTAGTGAACACCTACAGCGAAGAAGAACTTGCGCGTGTGCTGTACCTGTACGGCGAACTGCGCAATGCACGTCCTGTTGCACGCGCGCTCGCGAGGGCACGCGACAAAGAGCCTGTCACACGTACAGAACAGTTGACGGCCCTGCTCACGCCGCTCTGCGGCCGCGACAAGGAGAAGAAAGACCTTGCACGCGTCTTTCAGGCGCTGCGCATCGAGGTCAACGACGAGATGGGAGCACTGCGCGACATGCTCACGGCCGCCGGACAACTGCTCGCCCCCGGCGGACGCATAGCCGTCCTGACCTACCACTCCTTGGAGGACCGCATCGTAAAGAACTTCCTACGTTCGGGCAATGTGGAGGGCGAAATCAAGAAAGACTTCTACGGCAACATACTCTCCCCCTTCCGGCTTGTCAACAACAAGGTCATTACGGCCTCGGCCGAAGAGGTGGAGCGCAACCCGCGTTCGCGCAGCGCCAAACTGCGCATCGCCGAAAAAAACGACGTACAGCAATGAACTGGCAAGAGCTCATACACAGCGTGAGTCTGCAGGAAGTGCTCTCGGGCAACATCTTCCGCCGCGGCTTCTTCCGCCGTCAGTACAAGCTGATTGCGCTCGTGGCACTGCTGCTGTTCATCTATATCTACAACGGCTTCCAGTGTGACAGCCAGCAGCGCCGCATCCGCCAACTGCAGCAGCAGATTACCGAAGCCCGCTACGAGCTGCTCGACATCTCGGCCGAATACACCACGAAGACGCGGCCCTCCAACATCGCCGGACAGCTCAGCCTCCACAACAGTAAAATCACCGAATCGACGACACCGCCCGTAATGATCAAATAGCGGTGCGCGCCGGCAGGAAAGTCCTTATGAACGACAACCAGAAACACACCATCATCCGTTTTGCTATCATCTTCTCCCTGATAGCCCTCGGATTCTTTGCCGTCTTAGGGAAGATTGTCTATACCCAGACCGTGGAGCGCGACCGCCTGATGCAGATTGCTTCGCGTCAGGTAAGCCGCAACGAGGTGTTGCAGCCCAACCGCGGCAACATATACGATGCAGAAGGCCGTCTGCTTGCCGGTTCCGCTCCCCTCTACTATATCCGCATGGACACCCGTGTGCAGGCGCTTCGCGAGAAGAACGGAGCGCTCTTCGAGCAATATATCGACAGCATATCCGACGGCTTGGCCGACTGCTTCCGCGACCGCACGGCGCAGGAGTACAAGCGCCATATCCGCCAGGGCTACAACCGCAGGGACGGTCGTCTGCTGCTCTACCCCAAGCGCATCACCTACAGCCAGCTGAAGGCGGTGAAGCAGCTTCCGCTCTTCAACCGCGGCAGCTACAAGAGCGGTCTCCTCGTGGAGAGCCGCTACCAGCGCATCCGCCCCTTCGGCAGTCTGGCCGCACGCTCGATAGGCAGCATCTACGGCGAGAAGGGCACCGGTTCGTCGGGCCTTGAGATGCGCTATGAGAGCGTGTTGCACGGCACCGAGGGACAGCGCGTGACGCAGATGCTTGACGGACATATCGTTTCCTCGGTGGACCGTGAGCCCGTGAACGGACTGGACATCCGCACCACCCTCGACGCCAACCTGCAGGATGTGGTGGAGACGCAGCTCCGCCACACCTTGGAGCGCTTAGGCGCCGACTGGGGCACCTGCATCCTGATGGAGGTGGGCAGCGGGAAGGTGCGGGCAATAAGCAACCTCGGCCGCCAGCAGGACGGCACCTACAGCGAAGACAAGAACTACGCCGTGACGCGCATCGAACCCGGCTCCACCTTCAAGACATTCGCCCTCATGGCCGCCCTTGACGACGGCAAGGTAGAGATAACCGACAGCATCGACATCGGCAACGGAACGTGGTTCTACGAGAAAGCCAAGAAGCCTATCAAAGACTCCCACGTGCTGCACGACAGGCAGGGGCGCCCCATCACGCGCTATACCGTGAAGCAGGTGCTGGCCGCATCGTCGAACGTAGGCCTCTCCAAGATTGTCACCTCCGCCTACGACAAGAAGGCCGAGCGCTTCGTGGACAAGCTGCAGCGCATGGGCGTGCGCGACTCCGTACCCTTCGATATACCCGGCACACAGCAACCCAAGATAGACGTACCGAAAGACGGCGAGACCCTGTCGCGCATGGCTTTCGGTTATTTCGTAGAGCTTCCGCCCCTTGATATCCTCATGTTCTACAACGCCATCGCCAACGACGGGCGCATGGTGCGGCCCTGGTTGGTGGAAGCCGTTGAGGACAACGGCGAGATCGTGAAGAGCTATTCGGGCGGTGTGGTGAAGGGCAGCATCTGCAAGAGCAGCACGCTGCGCGACATCCGCGAGTGTTTAGAGGCTGTAGTCTGGGACAACGAGTTCGGTACGGCCTCCGTGAATCCGTGGGGGTCGAAGAAGGCGCAGTCGGACATTGTGCATATAGCCGGCAAGACGGGCACCGCGCAGGTGTTTGCCAACGGGCGCTACCGCAGCGACCAGCACCGCACCCTCTTCTGCGGCTATTTCCCTATGGAGCAGCCCCGCTACAGCTGCATCTGCGTCATCCAGCAGCGCCCGCACGCCATCTACGATGCAGGCTTCGACTGCGGCGGCACCGTCAGGCGTATCGCCGAGAAGACGATGGCCTACAGCGGCTCCGTGAGCGTACGCGAACGCTATGTCAGTCCCGACTCCATACGCCGACCGCCCGTAAAGCGCGGCATACAGCGCGACATAAGACGTGCAGGAAAAGGCACCCGCATCGACATCAAACCCGCTGACTCGCAATGGGTACGCGTCAACGAGAACTACGAAGCCGAGCCGCTGCGCGTGACACCCGGACTGGTGCCTGCCGTCATAGGCATGGGAGCGCGGGATGCCGTGTATGCCATTGAGCAGACAGGCATGCTGGTGCAGCTGTACGGCAAAGGACGCGTGGTGAGCCAGTCCGTAGCCCCCGGCACACGGGCCACACGCGGCGGCACCGTAACGCTGGAGCTGCGGTGAACGAAAGCAACAACAAGACATTGCACCATATATATATGAAACTCAGCCAACTTCTTCAAGGTATTCAGGTGGAGCGTCTCATCGGCTCTACCGATATTGAGATTGCCGACCTTCAGTTCGACTCGCGCAAGGTGAAAGCAGGGAGCCTGTTCGTGGCCACCCCGGGCACCGTTGTGGACGGACACAGCTTCATCGGGCAGTGTATAGCTGCCGGAGCCGCCGCTGTCGTATGCGAACGCCTGCCGGAGCAGACGGAGGGCGCCGCGTTTGTCGTCGTGAAGAATGCCGCCAAAACCCTCGGCGAACTGGCCGGACGCTGGTACGGCGATCCCTCCGCGCGGCTCACACTGGTGGGCGTGACCGGCACCAACGGCAAGACCACCATCGCCACCCTGCTCTACAAACTGGTACGCGCCATGGACCATAAGGCCGGTCTGCTCTCGACGGTATGCAACTACATCGAAGACGAGGCCGTTCCTTCCACTCACACCACACCCGATGCCTTGGAGCTGAACGGCCTGTTGGCAAGGATGGTGGAGGCCGGATGCGAATACTGCTTCATGGAGGTCTCGTCCCACTCAATAGCACAGGAGCGGATAGCGGGCCTCCAGTTTGACGGCGGCGTATTCACCAACCTGACGCGCGACCATATTGACTTCCACAAGACCTTCGACAACTACCGCGACACCAAGAAGCGCTTCTTCGACGAACTGCCGGCCACTGCCTTTGCCGTCACCAACAAAGACGACCGCAACGGGCTCGTCATGACGCAGAACACCAAGGCGAAAGTATATACCTACTCCACCCGCACCATGGCCGACTTCACTGCCAAAATCAAGGAAGAGGGCTTCGACGGCATGCTGCTTGACATACAGGGTAGTCAAGACGTCTTCGTACCCTTGGTAGGCCGCTTCAACGTGAGCAACCTGCTCGCCATCTACGGCGCCGCCCTCTGTCTCGGCTTTGAGAAGGACGAAGTGCTGCGCGTGCTGAGCATGCTGCGTCCTGTCAACGGGCGTTTTGAGACCATCAGCAGTCCGAAAGGCTGGACCGCCATCGTTGACTACGCCCACACACCCGATGCGGTGGAGAACGTAATCAACACCATCAACGAGATACGCAAGCCGGGCACTACTCTGATAACCGTCGTCGGCTGCGGCGGCAACCGCGACAAGGGCAAACGACCCATGATGGCGCAACTGGCCAAGCGGGGCTCCGACCGGCTGATTCTCACAAGCGACAATCCGCGCGACGAAGAGCCGGCGGACATCCTGAACGACATGCTGGCCGGATTGACAGAAGAGGAACAACAGCAGACACTCGTCATCGAAGACCGACGTCAGGCGATACGTACGGCCTGCACCCTCGCCCGCAAAGACGATGTGATACTCATCGCCGGCAAGGGGCATGAAGACTACCAGATTATACGCGGCGTGAAGCACCACTTCGACGACCACGAAGAGGTGAGGGCGATGCTATAACCCCATCCCGGCCCTCCCCACAGGAGAGGGGGAAAAGCAAGAAACGATACGACATAATATAATACAATACGACATAATACAATATGACATAATACGACATAATACAACATAGCATAATACAACATAACACAATACGACACAATGATATACCATCTTTTTGATTATCTGCAATCTGTATATGGGCATTTCGCAGGTGCCAACCTGATGCAGTACATCAGTTTCCGCGCCATCATGGCCTTTGTCATCGCCTTACTTACCAGTATGTGGTTTGGCAAGTACTTCATCGCCCTCCTGAAACGCAAGCACATCAGCGAGACACAGCGCGACGAGAAGACCGACCCCTTCAACACCAAGAAGGTAGGCGTTCCCACCATGGGCGGCATCGTTGTCATCGTGGCCATCCTGCTGGCCGTGCTGCTTGTAGGCCGGCTCAACAACGCCTATATGCTGCTCATGCTCGTCACCACGCTGCTGATGGGAGCGTTAGGCTTTGCCGACGACTATATCAAGACCTTCCGCCACAACAAAGACGGCCTGAACGGCTGGCTGAAGATAGCGGGTCAGGTGACACTCGGCCTCATCGTAGGCCTCACGCTGCGCTACTGCCCCGCGGCCGTGATGAACGAGAACGTGGAGGTGAAGATAGAGAACAACACGGAGATGGTCTATAAGACGCCCGACGTGAAGTCCACCCGGACCACCATTCCCTTCGTAAAGCACCACAACGCCAACTACGCCGACCTCTTCAGCTTCCTCGGCGAGCCGTGGAAATACAAGGCAGGCTGGATATTCTTCGTGCTGCTCATCGTCTTCGTCGTGGCGGCCGTGAGCAACGGAGCCAACCTGAACGACGGCATGGACGGTATGTGTGCCGGCAACTCGGCCATCATAGGTGTAGCCCTGCTCGCGCTCGCCTACGTAAGCGGCTCCACCGTGTGGGCGGACTACTTCGACGTGATGTACATCCCCGGCAGCGAGGAGCTGGTTGTCTTCCTCGGAGCATTTGTGGGGGCCCTGATAGGCTACCTGTGGTACAACACCTATCCCGCACAGATATTCATGGGCGACACGGGCAGTCTGACATTAGGCGGCATCATAGGCGTATGCGCCTGCATCATCCACAAAGAACTGCTGGTACCCATCCTCTGCGGCGTGTTCCTGATGGAGAGCGTATCGGTCATCGTACAGACACAGGTCTATAAGTTCACCAAGCGCAAAGGCCATCCGGTGCGCGTATGGAAACGCACACCCGTACACGACCATTTCCGCACCGCACTCAGCCAAGTGGACCCCAACAGCCGCGTTTTCTTCAAAGGCAGCAGCGAACTGCAACATGAGAACAAAATCACACTGCGCTTCTGGCTCGTAAGCATCCTGTTGGCAGCATTCACCATACTCACGCTGAAAATCAGATAGAACCCCCGTAATACGAACGAAGCGGTGGTAATGGATACCGACAATGTTATCAACCATATAAAAAAGTATCTGCCATGAACAGTCATACAACAGCCTCCCTCTCTTGTGGAGAGGGCAAAGGGAGAGGTTTCTTAGTGGTTCTTGGTGCCGGCGAGAGCGGCTGCGGAGCCGCCATACTGGGCAAGAAGCAAGGCTATGAGGTGTTCGTAAGCGACGCGGGCACCATCAAGCCCGTCTATAAAGCTCTGCTGGAGCAGCACGGCATCCCCTACGAAGAGGGCGGACACACCGAGGAGAAGATTCTCAGCGCCACAGAGGTAGTGAAGAGTCCCGGCATACCGGAAACGGCCCCCATCATTGAGAAAATCAAGCAGGTGAGGCGGGTAGAGAAGCAGCCTGAACGACTGAAGCTGCCTAATATGTTAGACGGCGACATGCGCTATACAGGCATCCCCGTCATCTCGGAGATAGAGTTCGCCTGCCGCTATACCAAGGCCAAGATGCTCTGCATCACGGGCAGCAACGGCAAGACAACCACCACCAGCCTGCTCTTCGACATGCTCGTACGCGCCGGACTGAACGTAGGCCTCGCAGGCAACATCGGCAACTCGCTCGCACTGCAGGTGGCCGAAACCGAGCGTGACTACTATGTCATCGAACTCTCCTCCTTCCAGTTGGACAACATGTACGACTTCAAGGCCGACATCGCCATCCTGATGAACATCACGCCCGACCATCTGGACCGCTACGACTTCTGCTTCCAGAACTACGTGGATGCAAAGCTGCGCATCACGCGCAACCAGACCCCGGCCGATGCGTTCGTCTATTGGAGCGAAGACCCCGTCATCGACCGCGAGCTGAAGAAACTGCGCCCTGCCGCCACACTCTACCCCTTCGGCAGCAGCAAGCAGCACAACGTGGCCTATATTGACGGAGGCAATCTGGTGATAGAAGCCCCTAATGCGATGGCACTCACCCTGCCGGCGGCCGACCTCTCGCTGCGCGGCCGCCACAACCAGCTCAACTCCATGGCCGCCGGTCTGGCCGCCCAGATTCTGCATATCAAGAACGACGTCATCCGCGAGAGTCTCATGCAGTTCCGCGGCGTGGACCACCGCCTGCAGTATGTAGCCACCGTGCGCGGCGTGCGCTTCATCAACGACTCGAAGGCCACCAACGTCAACTCCTGCTGGTATGCCTTGGAGAGCATGAACACCCCCACCGTGCTCATCCTCGGCGGCAAGGACAAAGGCAACGACTACAGCGAAATCGACGAACTGGTGCGCCAAAAATGCCATACCCTCGTCTATATGGGCCTGCATAACGAGAAGCTGCACGAGCACTTCGACGGCATGGGGCTGCGCATCATCGACACCGACAACATCGTTGATGCCGTCCGCCGGGCCTACGAAGCCGCACGCGAGGGCGACACCGTACTGCTCTCGCCCTGCTGCGCATCGTTCGACCTCTTCAAGAGCTACGAAGACCGCGGCGAGCAGTTTATGCAACAAGTGAAACAGCTGTAGCCCTTCCGCCAAGCCGGATGCGGCGATACGCCTCCAAAAAACGACCGCCTTATGCCTACCCCCTTCGAATCCGTCAAGTTCAACCGCCAGCATGTGGACCGCACCTTTTGGGTGATTTTCCTCATCCTCGTGGGGGTGTCTGTTCTGGCCCTGTTCTCCAGCAGCAGTACGCTCATCCACAAAGCTACGGCACAAGGTCACAACCCCATCTACCCCATCGCCATGCAGATCCTGTATGTGGGCATCGGTGTGGGGATTGCGTGGGTCCTGCAGTTTCTGCCGAGCTGGGTATATCGCCTCTTCGGCTATGTGCTGTTGGGCCTCGGCATGCTGTTTCTGCTGCTCAATGCCGCCCACATAGGCGTCACCATCAACGGCGCCACGCGCTGGGTGCGCATCGCCGGCATCACCATCCAGTCGTCGGAGTTGGCCAAGGTAGGACTCATCATCGTGGTCACGCACCTGCTTTCGCAAATCAAGGACAGCGAGTCGGAGCGCCGCAACTTCCTCTGGGCGCTGGGTCTGACGGGCGTGACCTGCCTGCTCATCATGATAGGCAACCTCAGTACCGCCATCCTGCTCGGGGCCGTGATTATCCTGCTGATGATTCTCGCGCGCATACCCTGGAAGTGGTGGACCGGCATCATCGTGGCGGCCGCCCTCTTCCTCGTCATAGGCTATCTCTTCGTGGAATACGCTTACGTGCGTCCCGGACGCGAGATGAAAGGGCCTCTCAGCAGAGCCCAGACGTGGGTGAACCGTATTGACAGGAAGCTCGAGGAGCACAGCGAAGAGGGCGATGCCTACAAGATAACCGACGACAACTATCAGGCAATGCTGGCCCGCGTGGCCGTTGCCATGGGAGGCAAGAGTCCGATAGGCGTGTTGCCCGGCAACTCGCTTGAGCGCGACCACCTGCCGCTTGCCAACGCCGACTACATCTTCGCCATCATCGTCGAGGAGACCGGCTTCGTAGGAGCTTTGCTGCTCTGTTTTCTCTACCTGAGCGTACTGTTCCGCTGTTGCTATGCCAGTTCGCGCTACAACGACTACGCCGCACAGCTGATGATGATGGGGCTCGGCTTGATGCTCACCTTGCAGGCGCTTGTCTCGATGGCCGTAGCCGTCGGACTCGGACCCGTCACCGGTCAGCCGTTGCCTCTCATCTCGAAGGGCGGCACCAGCGCCATCATCACCAGTATCTACTTCGGCATGATGATGGGTGTCAGCCGCGAGCAGAACCAGAAGAAGGCCCAGCAGGAGCAGACTATTGAGGAGAGCATGCAGGAAGTCCCCGAACTCAACACCGACTAACACCAGTTCCACAATTCAACAAATCAACAATTCCTCAAATCCTCAATTCCCCAATATGAACTACCTGATTTCCGGAGGCGGAACAGGGGGACATATCTTCCCCGCCGTCAGTATCGCCAACGCTTTGCGTGAGCTGCAGCCCGACTGCAAGATTTTGTTTGTAGGCGCCCTCGGCCGCATGGAGATGGAGCGTGTACCCCAGGCCGGCTACGAGATTGTAGGCCTGCCTGTACGCGGCTTCAACCGCAAGAACCTGCTGGCCAATGCGTCCGTACTGTGGGACCTCATGCGTTCGATGCGCATGGCGCGCAAGATTGTCAAACGCTTCAAGCCCGATGTGGCGGTCGGCGTAGGCGGCTATGCCAGCGGTGCCGCCATGAAGGTGGCCGCCCGCATGGGGGTGCCCGTGCTGCTGCAGGAGCAGAACGGCTTTGCCGGCGTGACCAACAAACTGCTCAAAGACGATGCCGCTAAGATATGCGTCGCCTACGAAGGCATGGAACGCTTCTTCCCCAAGGAGAAAATCATCCTCACCGGCAACCCTGTGCGGCAGAATCTCGAAGGCGGCAGCCGTGAGGAGGCGGTACGTCTCTTCGGATTGGCCCCCGAGAAGAAGACCCTGCTCATCATCGGCGGTTCGCTCGGCGCACGCACCATCAACGAGAGCCTTATCGCCTCTCTTGACAAGCTCAGCGAAGCCGGCATCAACGTTATCTGGCAGACCGGCAAGACCTACTACGACCGTTGCCGCGAGGCGCTGCAGGCCGCCGGCGATGCCGTTGTAAGCGACGACAGCGTACGCCTCGGCAACATCCGCTGCACCGCCTTCCTCAGCCGCATGGACCTGGCCTATGCCGCCGCCGACCTTGTGGTGTCACGGGCAGGGGCAAGCAGCATCTCCGAGTTGTGTCTGTTAGGCAAGCCCTGTATTCTCGTGCCCTCACCCAACGTGGCAGAAGACCATCAGACCCACAACGCGATGGCGTTGGTAAGAAAAGAGGCCGCCGTGCTCGTGAAAGACGTTGAGGCCGGCGAACGGCTCATACCGGAAACGCTCACCCTTATAGCCGACGACGCGCATCTCACCGCCCTTAGCCGCAACATCCTCACGCTTGCGCAGCGCGACTCGGCCCGCCGCATCGCCCAGGAAGTGATTGCCCTCGCACAGCGATAGAGCGGCAGCAATAGAGTCTCAAAGGTCTATAGAATCCATAGACTCCATAGAATCTATATAATTCATAGACCCTATAGCAATAATCGATTCCTCTAACCCCGACAACTCTACCACCAATATGTCCTTTCTCAACCGTCACAACTACAAGCAACTGGTTTTCTATAAGAAAGCACTCTGTCTGTATGACATCACCTATTCTTTTACAAATCGCTATCTAACTCAAGACAAACGCACTACAGATCAGATGATACAAGCAGCCCGCTCAGGAAAACAAAATATTATCGAAGGGACAGAAGCCGGTATGACCTCTGCTGAAACAGAGTTGAAACTACTTAATGTAGCTCGGGCCAGTCTGCTGGAGTTATTGGCTGACTATGAAGACTATTTGCGTGTGCGTCAGTTGTCTATATGGGGAAACACTCATCCGCGTTATGCTAACCTGCATCATTTCTGCTGCACGCATACGGAACTGGCAGATTACACCACCCTACTTCACCGTATGGAGGATGAAGAGATTGCCAATATGGCTATAACCCTCATTCATCAAGCTGACAGCGGTCTTATAAAGTTTATCCATTGGCAGGAGCAACAATTTCTCGATAAGGGGGGCATCCGTGAAAACATGTCGAAGGCCCGCCGCGAACAGAGAGGCTATTAAGCTGCCATTATTGGTTGAAAGTTATAGAGTCCTATCGAGTCTATGGATTCTATAGACACTTATAGATACAAACAAATATACAGCATTCACACCAGCCCCTATTTTTACTCTCTTTTTTGTCAATAATTACACATGCGCGTCCGCGCAGGTGTGTAATTTTGCAGCGTCAAAAGAAGGGCTTGTCCGGCGGATTGTCCAGGCCGTCCGCCAACGGAGCGCGTAACAGCCCGTTAACCAAAGCAAACACAAAACAATCAACCCAATAACAATCTTTATTAACCGTGCCGAAAGGCACACAAAACCAACAAACACATGAAAAAAATGAAACTTTTTGCTCTTGCCTTCGCAGCAATGTTCGGCATGAGCGCAACGGCAGAAACCTACAAATTTGTCACAGACGATGTTGTAGCAAACAATTTCACGGCTGCAAGCAACAAGGAAGATGTCACCCTTACGTCTAATGATAAAACTTGCGGGGAGACAATGCCGGCACTCAACATTACCATGCCGACAAAAGGCACGGAATATAGTCTGACTACAAAAGACAGCTTCAACGAGATTAGTGCCATTACTATAAACTTGGGCAGTTCCGATCGCGGAAAAACTTATTTTGGTATTCAGATTTGCGCCAAAGCGGACTTTTCGGAAGGTGTAACAACTATCGAAGATATTACAAATACTATTACCGCTACACTCAAAGCAAAAACTGGTGCTGAAGGTGGTAATAAAAAACTTTATGAACTGACTTATAACCTTGAGAAGGCAGCAAACGGTTATGTACGCTTTATTTGCCAATCGGCTTCGGGTTCATCCAATAAATCCGTTTACTATGGCGATATTGAAATCAAAGGTTCAAAAGGCATTCCTACAACTCCTACCTTATTGTCTTACAAAATAAACAATGTTTTGGCTACTATTGATGAGAGTACAAAAACCATCTCTGCAGAATTTCCTTATGGTACGACTCTTGACTATGACAATGCTGTTGTAACTACCGGTGGTACTGCTACCGGCTGGAGCTACAATGCGGAAAAGACCAAACTGACCGTAACCGATGGCACCAACAATCTTGAGTTCACGCTGAACATCACCGTTGCCGGTCCTTCTACCGAGAGCGACCTGCTGGAGGTTGTTATGTCGAACGGCACCAAGGCTTTCATTGTAAACCACGACTCCGTTCTGACCGCTACCGCCGTTTACATGAAGGGCGAAAGCGTACCGACCGTTAGCAAAACCACTGTTTCGGAGAACGCCAATGCAGCAGTAGAAGGCAACGTCATCACGGTAACCGCTCAGGACGGCACCACGAAGACCCCCTTCACCCTCAAAGTCGTAGAGTATGAGCCGCTGGCTACTTTCACTTCCGGCACCGCCATCGTGTTCGACACCACCATCGTCACCAATCCTAACACCTATCTGGCCAGCGTTTACGGCTGGGACAGCAGCAAGGGTATCAAGTGGGCTAAGCCGCAGAACGATGCCTCCAACATGCGTATCCAGGAAGGCAAGAACCGCATTTATCTCTTCCTCCCCGCTTGCGACTCCGTTATGTTTGTCGGCGGTAGCGGCGGTGCCCGTGACGTAGAGGTTACGCTGAATGGTGCGGTATATGCCGACGTGAAGAAAACGCCTGCCAAGGACGCTACCATCACTATCAAACTCAACAGCACAACCAACAACTTGCTTGGCTTCGAGTCGAACGGTTCGGCCAACGGCGACTCCGGCTTCACTTCCATGACTCTCTACAAGGGTGGCCAGCCGACCGGCATTGACGCTATCGAAGTGCTTGATATGAACGCTCCGATGTTCAACCTCATGGGCCAGCAGGTAACAGCTGACTACAAGGGCATCGTTATCCAGAACGGAGCTAAATATCTCCTCAAATAAGACGACCCTCTTTAGAGGCTATTAAAACAACGCAGAGGCAAGGACGACGGTCCTTGTCTCTGCTGTTTGTTCCGTCCTTGTCTCTGCTGTTTGTTTCCGCCCGAAACGGCATTTTGCCATATCAGGAATAATTCGTATCTTTGCGGCGTTAAATATGCGAAACTGCTATGACGGCTATTGCTTACAACACATTAGAAGAAAAACGTATGGCATGGGAGCAAATGCTGAAGCAGCGCGAAGTGTGGGAGCAGCACATTGAAAGAACAAAACAAGAAAAGTAATGCTCTGTCTGTCAGCAGAACGAATAAACACCAAAGCGCCATACAAAGTAAGTAATATTGACGATTGTTCTGTTACTTTCTCCACTGCCGATGGCATCGGGTATGATGTAGGCTTTACTAAGGACATTTTCATCTTTGATGAAGGTGCCTATTTTTGCTTTATCAGTAATCACGAAACACCCTCACATTCAGATATAAAAATCTTCCAAACCATTGCCGCCGTTTTTGAGGATTTCTTAACTGACATATAACCTACATGAAGAAACTATTCCAAGACATAGGCGAGTATGTGCTGCTGATGATGCGGGTGTTCCGCATGCCTGACCGGCAGCGCATGTTCTGGCGCCAGCTCTCTCACGAGTTGGACAAGCAGGGCACACAGTCGGTGCCTATCGACCTGATTATCTCTATCTTCATCGGCGCCATCATGACGATGCAGATCAAGCTCGACATGGCCAACCCCCTGCTGCCGCGCTACACCGTCGGCGTCGTCACGCGCGACACGATGCTGTTAGAGTTCAGTTCCACCATCCTCTGCCTCATCCTTGCGGGCAAGGTGGGCAGCAACATCGCCTCCGAGATAGGCACCATGCGCATCACCGAACAGATTGATGCCATGGAGATAATGGGTGTGAACTCCGCCAACTACCTGATTCTTCCAAAGATAGTGGCCTTCATGGCGATGATGCCTATTCTGGTTATCTTCTCTGTAGGCTCCGCACTGATAGGCGGCTACATGATGGCATTGCTGACCGACATCCTCACCGTGGATGAATACGTATATGGCATCACCTATGCGTTCATGACGTACCACGTGCCGTATGCCATCGTCAAATCGGTGATTTACGCCTATGTGATAACGAGCGTCAGTGCCTACTACGGCTACACCACCCGCGGCGGTGCCCTGGAGGTGGGCAAAGCCAGTACGAATGCCGTTGTCAACTCCAGCGTCATCATTCTGTTCCTCGACATCTTCCTCACCAAACTCATGCTTAGCTAATTATGATTAACGTAAAGAATGTTCATAAGAGTTTTGACGGGCATGTGGTGTTAGACAACATCAGCGTGGACATGCACGACGGCCAGTGCAACATGATCATAGGTCAGTCCGGTTCGGGCAAAACGGTGCTCATGAAGTCCATCATCGGCCTGCACACCATCGACTCCGGCCGCATCGAATACGACGGGCGCAACCTGCCCGACATGACCGAGAAAGAGGTCCGTCTGCTCCGGCGGGAAGTGGGCATGCTGTTTCAGGGAGCGGCGCTGTTTGACAGCCAGTCGGTGTTGGAGAACGTGATGTTCCCGCTTGAGATGTGGGCCAGCATGACGCGCAAAGAGATGGAAGAACGCGCCAAGTTCTGCCTCGGCCGCGTGAACATACAGGACGTGGCATGGAATTTGAGCCCTGCCGAGATAAGCGGCGGCATGCAGAAGCGCGTAGCCATTGCGCGGGCCATCTCAATGAACCCCAAATACCTCTTCTGCGACGAGCCCAATTCAGGCCTCGACCCAAAGACCAGCCTTGTCATAGACCAGTTGATACATGAAATCACAGAAGAGTTCAATATCTGCACCGTCATCAACTCGCACGACATGAACAGCATCATGGAGATAGGCGACAACATCGTCTTCCTCAAGGAAGGCGTCATGCGCTGGAACGGCAGCCGCCACGAGATCTTCGATGCGGAGAGCCGCGACCTGCAAGACTTCGTCTTCGCCAGCGAACTCTTCAAGAAAGTACGGGCGGCCCACAAGAGCGAACGCCCTGCAGACTAACGAGAAACAACCCAAACAATCGGATATAATGAAAAAGATCCTTCTCATCCTCTTTGCGGCGGCATGCTGCCTGACCGGCACCTATGCACAGCAGCCGCGCCGCGGCGTACCGGCTACGCCGCACCCCATACAATACGTGCAACCCGACGGCGACACACTGGTATATCGCCTGCACGGTGACGAGCGCATGCACTTCCAGACTACGCTTGACGGCTACCTCATCAAGCAAAACAAGCGCGGCAAGTTCTGCTACGCCCGCTACAACAGGAAAGGTGCCATCAAGACCTACTGCAAGCAGGCACATAACAAAGAACAGCGCTCGGCCAGAGAGCAGCGCTGGGTGGAGAGAAAAGGCGTAAAGAAATACTAACGTTCAGCATATCATGAACAGCAATACTATGATACACATGAAGAAATCACTCCTCATGGCCGCTATGCTGCTGCTGACAGCAGCCACGGCAATGGCTGTTCCGGCCAAGCCGGGACCCAGACAGTACACGCAGCCCGACGGAAGCAGGCTGACCATTTTCGTACATGGCGACGAGACGTATCACTACACCACCGATGCAGAAGGCAACCTGCTGACTCTCAATGAAGACGGTTGGTACGTCAACAGCGGTGCACAGCCCACCGGAGCCGGCATAGCCGCCCGCCGCGCGGCGGGGCGCATTCAGCGTCCTAACCGTCCACGGCGCGTGGGCAGCGTGAACCTCGCACCGCGCGGACTCTTCATCCTCGTCAACTTCAGCGACTCAAAGTACAAGAGCAGCAATTCGCTCAGCGAAATGGAGAAGATGCTCAACCAGAAAGGCTACAACTACAACGGTGCTCCGGGCTCGGTGAAAGACTATTTCCTCGAGCAGTCGGGCGGACAATACAACCCGCAATTTGACGTGTACGGGCCCGTCACGCTGAGCCATCCGGCTTCTTATTACGGACAGAACACCAGCCGCGAAGACGGGTCTGACAAGCAGCCTGAGCTGATGGTGATAGAAGCCTGCCAGGCCCTTGACAGCCAGATTGACTTCACACTCTACGACGGCGACAAGGACGGCGAGATCGACTTTGTATATTGCATCTATGCCGGCAAGGGCGAAGCCGACGGTGGCGCCGCCAGCACAATATGGCCGCACCAGTGGTTTATCAAAGACGGAGCCGGCAAATACATCCGCTTGGACGGCAAGTATCTCAACAACTACGCCTGCGGTCCCGAACTGAACGGCACCTCGGGTGAAAGAAACGGCATCGGCACGCTGTGCCACGAGTTCGGGCACGTGCTCGGACTGCCCGACTATTACGACACCAACTACGGCTCCAACTACGAAAACGGTCTCACGCCCGGCGACTGGTCTATCATGGATGCCGGCTCCTACAACAACGACGGCGTGACCCCGCCCAACTGGTCGATATACGACAAGTTCTACGTAGGCTGGTACACGCCTGCCGTCATGAACACGGCGGAAGACATCACGCTTGCCGCCGACGGCAAGACCGGCCGCTATGTCACGGCCGGCGGCAAGACCGTCAGCCCCACCACCGAGGGCGTGGCCTACTATTTCGAGAACCGCCAGCAGACCAAAGGCACATGGGACGAATATCTGCCCGGACACGGCCTCATCGTATGGCGCGTGAACTACAGCCAGAGCGTATGGGAAGAGAACGCGCCGAACGACCAGACCGGCACCACCCGCTATACCGTTGTGTCGGCCACCGGCAGCACGAAGAAGATAGGCAAAGCCTCCGACCCCTTCCCCGGCACCGGAAAGGTGACAACCTACACCCCCGTCAGCGGCTATCCGCTCACGCAAATCACCGAGACGGGCGGCGTGATTACTTTTAAGATGAAGGGCGGCGTTGTGCTCCACACTGTCACCTTCGACTATGGCAAGGGGACAGGCTCTCCCGCCTCGCTCAAAGAGACGCAGTCGGGCACCGGCATCACGCTTCCCGCCGCCACTGCCCCTGCCGGTTTCAGTTTTGAGGGCTGGAGCACGCAGAACGGCAGCCTTGTACCTGATGCCGGAAAGGCCGGCGATATGTACCTGCCGAAAGCCGATATCACGCTCTACGCCGTGTATATGGACGAGACGAAGGTGCTGCTCTCTTACGAGACCGAAGGTCTGGTCCTCACCAGCGGACCCCAGGCCGGACAGATAGAGAAAGGGCAACCCTTCACGGCTGTGTTCCGTGCCGCGGAGTGCTATGAGACCCTTGCGGCCGACACCTATCTGGCCGAGGTCATCTCCGGCACGACCGAACTGACCGATAGCGTTGTCAGCGTGGCCGACGGCCTGCTGAGCGTCAGCCTCACAGCGAAGCAGACGATGGCGAATGTCAGCATCACTATCTACAACCAGCAGAAGCCGGTGGTAAAGACGCAGTTGAGCCATGCCGTATTCAGCGGAGCCGACTGTGCGGAACGCGGTGCCGCCTACACGGCCACCCTGACTCCCGAGACGGGATGGCTGCTGGAAAAAGACGACATACAGGTTACGATGGACAATGGCGGAGAGACAACCTTCAGCTATACCGACAACACTCTCACTGTCAATGCCGTCAGCGCCAGCCTTACGATTACGGCCACCGCCCGCCGCGATATTCCGTCGGGCACGCTCACTGTTGCGCAGGCACTGGCCATCATTGAGACCCTGCAGGAAGGCGAAGAGACCGACTACAGCGTCACCCTGCAAGGCTACATCACTGAGATACAGGAAGACTATACGGTACGCTACAAGAACGCGACCTTCCGCATCGGCGACACCAAGGATGCTACCACGACGCTGCTGCTCTACCGCACCAAGCCCGTCAACACGTCCGACCAGACCTTCAGCACGGGCGACCAGGTGAGCGCTACCGGCGTACTCTACAAATACGTCAACAAGAGCGGAACCGTCATCCCTGAGACGGCGGCAGGCGGCACCTATACCATCTTGACCGACAATCCCGACAACCCCGATAATCCCGATAACCCTGACAATCCGGCCACGGCATGCGATGACTACAGCTACACCATGAGCAAGCAGAGCTATGCCGGCACCGGCACCGGCATCGTCTATGGCGACTACGACTGGGAAGTAGCCGTCACTAACTTCGCCCACCTGCAATACGACACACAGAGCGACCGCGGCATGCAGTACGGAAGCAATTCCAATCCTGCCCAAAAGGTCAGCTTCACTACCTCGGAGACGGCCTCCTGTCTGATTCGAAAGGTCAGCGTCACAGCCCAGATGGCCAGCAGCGGCGATGCCCAACTGGCCGTATATGTGAACGGTACGCAGATAGGCACGACGCAGAACCTCAGCACCACCTCCAAAGAATACACCTTCAGCCCTGCCACCCCGGTGAAGGGCAGTCTGGAGATACGCCTCACCAACAGCAAGAAGGCAATGTATATCAAGAGCATCGGCATCTCGTATAGTGCCACGCCCACCGCTCTTGACACGCCTGAAGACGTCTGCATCAGCACGGATGGCAACCTGCTCACGGTAGCGGGTCTGAAGCCGAACACGACTGTCAGCATCTACGACCTGAGCGGACGTCTCCGCCTGCAGGCTATGGCTGACGATGTGTTTGCCGCATCGCTGCCCGAAGGCATGTACGTGATATGCATGGAGCTGGCGGGACACCGGACTACCCGCAAACTGATAATCCGCTAAATGAAACGCCTCTTCCTCATCGGTCTGCTGTGCACCTGTCTGGGTGCAGCTCTGGCGGCTCCCCCGCGCAGAGGCGCAGGGGTATGTCCCTACAGCCTCCATCAGGTGCAAGACGGTACCGGCATGCAGGCACCCCGCCGCATGTCGCAGCAGACCGGTGCGGTAGGACAGCAGATGCAGCCCCTGCGGGTCCCCGTCATTCTGGCCAATTTCAGCGACACCTGCTTTATGGCCATGAACGACTCGCTGGCCTATGACTCGCTCTTCAACAGCCCCCGCTACACCTACGACGGCGCCACGGGATCCGTCCGCCAATACTTCATCGACCAGTCAGGTGGACAATACAGCCCGCAGTTTGAGGTATGGGGACCCATAACGCTCAGCCAAAGTGTTACCTACTACGGACAGAACAGCTACAAGAACGACATTCATGCGGGCGAGATGATAGCCGAAGCCTGTCTGCTGGCCAAGGAGAAATACGGCAGCCTTATCGACTTCAGCCGCTATGCGCAGGACGGTCGCACCGTTGATGCCGTGTATGTGGTGTATGCCGGCTACGGCGAGTCGGACGGCGGCAAGAACTATACCATCTGGCCGCACAACTGGACCATCTCCGAGGCAGGCGGCACTCCACCCGTCATTGACGGCGTGAGCTTCAGCGCCTACGTATGCTCCTCCGAGTTGTTCGACGAGACGCTCTTCATCAGCGGCAGCAAACGGACATGTGTGCGCGAGGGCATCGGACTGATGTGCCATGAGTTCAGCCACGTCATGGGGTTGCCCGACCTCTACACCACCAACGGTGCCACCCACAAGACCTGGGGCGACTGGGACCTCATGGACCATGGCTGCTATAACAACAACTCCCTCACCCCGCCCTCCTATTCGGCCTACGAACGCTGGTTCATGGGCTGGCAGACCCCCGAACAGCTCAGCAAGGAAGGCGACTATACGTTGCTGCCGCTCAATCAGGAGGGAAGCAGCCTTGCCTTGACGGCCGACGGCAGCAATTGCACCGTCAGAAGCACCGACTACTACCTCTTAGAGAACCGGCAGCAGACAGGCTGGGACACATGGCTGCCCGGCCACGGGCTGCTACTCAGCCGCGTGCGCTACTATGCCGACGCGTGGAACAGCAATTCGGTCAACAATTCCTCCCGCTCGCTGCTCATCGACCTCATCGAGGCTGACGGGCAGACGCCGGGCTACAGCTTCTACAACAGCGGATTCCTCGGCAAGCCGGGCGATCTCTTTCCTGCCGGTGCCACAGAAGTGACGCTCTACGACCGTTTCACCCTGACCGGCATCACCGAGGCAGGCAACAACGTGCAGTTCCGCCTTATTGACAAACAGCTGACCCCCACCGAACTGGTGTCCACCGGGGACGACCCGCTGGTGACTTATACGCAGGACGGCCTGCTACTGAGCTCGCAGCAACCTATGCAGGTACGCATCTGCACGGCTGACGGGCGCCTGTTGTGGCAGGGCCGGCTGACGACACCTGTTGCCGTCTGTCTGCCGCACGGGCTGTATCTGGTGCAGACCGCCGCTCACACCCGGAAGATTATACGCTAACACACAGTCAATAACACAAATAACCGATATGAAGAAACACATCACACTGATTACAATGCTTTTGTGCGTGAGCATGACAGCATTGGCGGTGCCTGCCAAACGCGGCGGCATCGTGAAGACCATGGCCGACGGAACGGAGAAAGTGCTCTATCTGCACGGCGATGAGACGTTCCACTATTACACCGATGCCGAAGGCAACCGCTACACCGGCGGCACCGACGGGCGCTTCGTACAGGCCGGGCCGATGACACCCGCCACCGCCAAGGCCATGCGCAACGCCGCACCGCGCCGCATGGTGCGCAACAGCGACACCGAGAGTCCGCTCAACCTTGCTCCGCGCGGACTGCTCATTCTTGTCAGCTTCTCCGATGTGAGTTTCTCCACCTCCGAAGCCGAAATCGACTCGATGCTCAACGGCAGCAACTACAGCCGCGAATACACCTACCGCTACCAGCGCAAGAACTACACCGTCAAGGCCGAAGGCAGCGCCAAACAGTACTTCAAGGAGCAATCGGGCGGACAGTATGTGCCCCACTTCGATATTGTGGGTCCTGTAACGGTCAGCCGAGAGCAGAGCTACTACGGACAGAACGACGAGTACTACAACCAGGACATGTATGCCGAGGAACTGCTTGTGGAGGCCTGCCAGATTGCCGATGAGAAATTCGGCGTTGACTTCACGCAGTACGACTGCAACGACGACGGACAGATAGACTTCGTATATATGCTCTATGCCGGCTATGGCGAAGCCGACGGCGGCGAAGACTACACCATCTGGCCGCACAGCTACAGCCTGCAGGAGAACTACTACCTGAGCAAGCGCAAGTATGGAAAAGGCAAGGCCAAAGTCTATCTTGACGGCAAACTGCTCAACCGGTACGCCTGCAGCAACGAGCTGAACTCCGGCAGCAAACAATACAACGGCATCGGCACCATCTGCCACGAGTTCAGCCACGTGCTCGGCTTGCCCGACCTCTACGACACCGGCACCTACGATGCCTCCGGCAACACCACCTATCATCACCAGAAACTGCTCGGCAACTGGGACATTCTGGATGCCGGCCCCTACAACAACGACGGCAACACGCCGCCTGCCTATTCGGCCTACGAGCGCTTCTTCATGGGATGGCTCACCCCCGAAATCATCAGCGAACAAACCGGCGGACACTATACGCTGGAAGACCTCAAGACCTCCCACAAAGCCTACCTGCTCACCCCGAGCGGACAGCACAACCTCATCGGCAACGACCCCGACCCCGCCTATTTCCTGCTACTCGAGAACCGCCAGCAGACAGGCTGGGACACCTACCTGCCCTGGCACGGCATGCTCCTGACGAAGATAGCCTACAATGCCGACAACTGGGCGAACAACATGGTCAACAACTATGCCGACAACTTGGGCGTGGACCTGTTGGAGGCCGACAACCTCGCACCGGCAGAGGAGTATGACGAGTACTATCAGGACTGGTATCCGCAGGACGGCACCTACGGCAAGCCCGGCGATGCGTTCCCCACGGGTGCCACCAACTACAGGATGTCGTTCTTCTCAATGTACAACATCGAAGAGAACGACGCCGTCATCAGTTTTGACATCAACGTACGCACCGCGCTGGACGACCTGCTCGATGCCGGCGAACAGGTACTGGACATCTACGACCTGCTGGGCAACCGGCAGCCCGTTCACGCCGCAGGCAGCCTGCCCCGAGGCGTGTATATCGTCCGCACCAACCGCACCGTCAAAAAGATATATATCCAATAACCGCCTCCTCGGTTCAACAATTCAACAGTTCCACACTTCATCAGTTCCACATGAAATGAAAATCGTATCCTACAATCTGAACGGCATCCGTTCCGCCATGGGCAAAGGCCTCACCGGCTGGTTGCAGCAGGAGCAGCCTGATGTGCTGTGCGTGCAGGAAACCAAGGCACAGCCCGACCAGATCGACACACTCGCTCTGCGCGAAGCGGGCTACCCCTGGTGCTACATCCATTCGGCACAGAAGAAAGGCTACAGCGGCGTGGCCATCTTCAGCAAGACCGAGCCCGACCGCGTGGTGGCAGGAATGCAGAACCCCGTCTATGATGCCGAAGGACGCGTACTGAGGGCCGACTTCGGCGACCTCACCGTCGTATGCGTCTATATCCCCAGCGGCACCACCGGTGATGTGCGCCAGCAGGTGAAGATGCAGTTTCTTGATGCATTCTACGACTTCATTCTTGCCCTTCGCCAGGAGCGGCCTAACGTCATCGTCTGCGGCGACTACAACATCTGCCACAAGCCCATTGACATCAACCACCCCGAGCGGCAGAAGGGGGTCAGCGGTTTCCTGCCCGAAGAGCGCGAGTGGATGGACAAATGGGAAGCCTCGGGCATGGTGGACTCCTTCCGTGTCTTCTCGCAAGCGGCCGAACAATACTCGTGGTGGAGTTTCCGTTTTGGTGCCCGTGAGCGCAATGCAGGCTGGCGCATCGACTACCATTGGGTCAGCCTTCCTCTCCGCGACCGCCTCAAGACTGCACGCATCTGCACCGAGGCCGTCCATTCCGACCACTGCCCCGTCCTCGTGGAGGTGGAGAAGGCGTAACATACATTCAATCCTTTTAGCTGTTGACAGTCTTTATGGAACGACAGGAAAGACAGGAAGAACTCATTCTGCGCACCGAGCATTTAGTGAAGCGCTATGGCAAGCGCACCGTGGTCAACGATGTGTCTATCGAGCTCCATCAGGGCGAGATTGTAGGTCTGCTCGGACCCAACGGTGCGGGCAAGACCACCACATTTTATATGACCACCGGTCTCATTACGGCCAACCAAGGCCGTATCTTCCTCGGCGACGACGACATCACGGGCTACCCCATGTACCGCCGTGCACAGCGGGGCATCGGCTACCTGCCACAAGAAGCAAGCGTATTCCGCAAGATGAGTGTGGAAGACAACCTCCGCGCCGTGCTTGAGATGACCGACTTCCCGAAAGACTATCAGAAAGAAAAACTGGAACAACTCATCAAGGAGTTCAACCTCGCACATGTACGCAAGAACCTCGGCGACCGCCTCTCCGGCGGTGAGCGGCGGCGTACTGAGATTGCACGCTGTCTGGCTATTGAGCCGCGGTTCGTTATGCTCGACGAGCCGTTTGCGGGAGTTGACCCAATCGCTGTACAGGAAATACAGGACGTTGTCTGGCGACTGAAAGACAAGAACATAGGTATCCTCATCACCGACCACAACGTGGACGAGACCCTCATGATTACCGACCGTGCCTACCTTCTCTTCGAGGGGCGTATTCTTTTCCATGGTACCCCCGAGGAGCTGGCGGCCAACCCTATCGTACGCAAGAACTATCTCGGTCGCGACTTCGAGCTCAAGAAGAAGACCCGTGCCGAAGACCAGCCTGCCGAATGAAGCGTATCGCGTTGCATATCATCCCCTGCCTGATTGCCCTCCTGCTGACGGCCTGCCATAGCGAGCCTGCCGAACTCGGTCTGTCCGTCAGCCGCTGTGCCGACTTGCCTGTGCCGCTTACGGCGGCGGCATCGTTCAGCATCGGCGGCAAGGCATACATTGCCTGCGGACGCTCCGACAAAAACGATTACACCAACCGTCTGTATGCCTACGACCCGCAAGCCGACAGCTGGACCGACCTTGGCAGCACGCCGCTCTCGCCGCGTGTCCGCGCACGGGCGGCGGTAGCTGACGAGCGGGTGTATATCGGTCTCGGATTCTGCGGGCGGGTACTCATCGACACGGCCTATTTGGCCGACTGGTGGTGTTGGAACCCTGCTGACGGTACCTGGCTGCAGCGCGCCGACTACCCCTCCACCCGCACGGTCGGACCTGTCGTGAGTGCCGACGGACAGACCGTCTATGCCGCCTATGGCGGACAGCGCAACTACGAGCGCTGGGTGTTTCGCTACGACATCTCTTCCGACAGCTGGACCCGTCTTTACGACGGTCTGGACCGCATGGCCTCCTATCCGCCCCGTGCCCACAGTGTAGCCGGCTGCACGTGCGGCGGACGCCTCTTTGTCGGTACCGGCTATTTCCGCGACAGCGAAACCTTCTGGGCGGAAGCCGAGACCACAGGCGACAGCACGCTCGTGTGGCACCGCCGCGCTGCTGTGCCCGGCAAGCGGCATAATGCCGCCGCGCTGAGCGACGGGCGCTACATCTATCTCGCAGGCGGACGCTGCTTCGGCGGCACTGTCACCGTCGGCGGCATGTACGACGATGTGCTGCGCTACGACCCCGATACCGACACCTGGGTCCGTCTGTGCCGACTGCCCGACGGAGGGCGGGAGAACCTCTCGCTCTGGCTTATCGACGGCATCCTCTATGCGGGCGGCGGCTCCGACATCAACAACCGCCCCTGCCGCCAGCTCTATCGCATCACGCTCTGAAATGAAACGCCTGACCCTCTACATATTGCTTCTGTTCAGTCCCGCCGCATGGGGCTGGTCGTGGTGGCCGCTCCCGATGGCGGAGCCCGACAACGGACGCGACACGCTGGCATGGTCGGCGGCACTCAGTGCTACGGCCGGCTATGGCACTTACTCGCCTTTCTTCATGCAATCCATGAGGCAGGGTTGCGTCAGTTCCGCCCCTTTCAGCGGCTCCGTCAGGGTGGCCGTTGAGAAGCCGGCCACCCGCCCTGCACGCTGGTTCGACTACGACATGGCAGCCGACATCACCGGCATCGTGCACAGCACACCGCAGGCTTTCGACCTCATGCCCAAGACGGGCTCTTTCCCTGTCCTCTACAGCCGTCATGCCGACTTCATCGTACAACGGCTCTATGCCCATGTGCGCCTTTATATCGTTGATATCGCTGCCGGCGTGATGCCGCTCACCGACGACATGGACACACCCCTCGGATCAGGCAGCCTGCTCTTCTCGGCCAATGCCCCGTCCATGCCCGCCCTGCGCATCGGCTTCGACCGATGGACACCCGTGCCCGGGTTGTTCGGCTATTTAGAGCTGAAAGGTGCATTAGTGCATGCCTGGCTCACCGACAATGCCTATACGCGGGGCTCGATGATTCACTATAAATACGCCGGTCTGCAAGTGGGAGGCCGCCTGCCCGTCAATATCTCTTATGAGTTTCATCATGCCGCACAATGGGGCGGCTACAGTCCGGCCGGCACCGACCAAGGGAACGACCTGCCGTCTTTCTGGCGGGTGATGTTCGCACAATCGGGCGGAAGCACCTACAACGAGAAGTTCAACGCCCTCGGCAACCATCTCGGCAGTCAGCAGCTTGCCCTCACGCTGAAAGGGAAAGGATGGAACTGCAAGATCTACTGGCAGAACTTCCTTGAGGACAACTTTGCCTTCCTTGGCAAGGGTCACAACCTGCCTGACGGGCGCTGGGGACTCACCGCTTCCCAGACCTATTGGCCCTACCTCAACCGTCTCACCCTTGAATATGTCTGCACAGCCGACCAGTCCGGTCCTATACACGACCAGGACGGCATCATCTATGCCGGCAACGACAGTTATTACCAGAACAGCGTCTTCCGGCAGGGCTGGAACTACTATCTGCGCTCGCTCGGCACACCCCTCATCACCGCACCCCTGTACAACACCGACGGCACCACCCAGACCCTCAACAGCCGCGTCAAAGCATGGCATCTCGGCCTTGGGGGCGACATCCTGGGCTTCCGCTATTCCTTCATGGCCTGCCATGTGCTCAACTATGGCAACTATACCGGCAACCCCGACTGGCAGGCTCTGCAGAGCCGCAACACCGCCTTGCTGCTGGATGTACAGAAGACGGTTCCCCAAGCATGGGGACTCACCTTCGGCCTGCGCCTTGCCGCCGACTTCGGCACACAATGGGGCACGCAGGCCGGCGCTATGCTCACCATCTGCAAGCAAGGCCTCATTACCACCTACTGACAACCCTACAGAACACACGATATGACGTTTACCGAACAATGCAACAGCATCTTCCGCACCGCCGTGGCGGACTATCACCGCACCGACAACGTGGATGCCCTGCAGCCTAACCCCTACCCCGCAGGCACCATCGAGCACGCCCTCTATGAGAAGAACTGGATCGACACCGTGCAATGGCACCTCGAGGATATCATCCGCGACCCGCACATCAACCCCGATGAAGCCTTGGCCGTGAAGCGGCGCATCGACCGCAGCAACCAGGACCGTACCGACCTTGTGGAGCAAATCGACACCTATTTTCTCCGCCTGTATGAGGGCCTATCCCCTCTGCCCGATGCCCGGCTCAACACCGAAAGCCCCGCCTGGGCGATCGACCGCCTCAGCATCCTCCATGTCAAACTCTGGCACATGCGCGAACAGACCTGCCGCACCGATGCCTCCGAAGAACATCTCGCCAAGTGCCGCGCCAAACTCGCGGTACTGACCGAGCAACTCACCGACCTGAGCACGGCTATCAGCCAGTTGCTTGACGACTATCAGAGCGGACGGCGCGTGATGAAGGTCTATCGGCAGATGAAGATGTACAACGACCCTACCCTCAACCCCGTGCTCTACAAGCAGTGAGACGCATCCTCGTCATACGCTTCTCCGCCCTCGGCGACACAGCCCTGCTGGTCCCCGTGGTTTGTGCCGCCGCCCGGGCTTATCCCGACCGGCAGTTCATCGTATTGTCGCAGGAGCGCTATGCCGGTTTGTGGCAGGGAATGCCCGCCAACGTGCGGTTCGCGGGAGCCGACCTGCACGGACGCCATCACGGGCGCAAAGGGTTGGACCGGCTGCTGCGCGAACAGCGACTCGGCCAGGCCGATGCCGTGGCCGATATGCACGGCGTATGGCGCAGCCGCTATCTCACCCTCCGTCTCCGTCTGCACGGTGCCGACGCGGCCGGAATACACAAACAGCGTCTCGCCCGCTTCCTGCTCACCCGTGGTCTGTGCCGCCGCCAACTCCCCACGGCCGTACAGCGTTATCTCGACGTGTTCTCCCGTCTCGGCATGCCGCTCGGCGAAGCCGACGTCAGGGCCGTTCTGCCCCCGCAAGGCAGCGGCGGGCGTCAGGGCATCGGCATCGCACCCTTTGCCGCACACCGCGGAAAGACCTACCCTGCAGAGCGGATGCAGACTGTGGTGCGTCTTCTTGCCGAACGCGGCGAACGTGTTGTCCTCTTCGGCGGACGCGGCGACGAACAGCGCCTGCTCGACAGCTGGGCCGCACAATACAACGGCGTGGAATCGGTTGCCGGACGCTTCACGCTGGCCGAAGAGATACAACTCATGCAGGGTCTGCGCCTTATGCTGACCATGGATTCGGCCAATATGCACCTCGCCTCGTTGGCCGGGACGCGCGTCGTCAGCATCTGGGGAGCCACCCATCCGCTGGCAGGATTCCTCGGTTGCGGACAGCAACCGGCCGACTGCATCGGACGCGACGACCTGAACTGCCGTCCCTGCTCCGTCTATGGCAAACGGTCATGCCGCTACGGCGACTACCGCTGCTTGGACATCGCCGAGCAGACCATCGTAAGAAAACTGTATGACTGAACTCGTCAACCCGGAATACGTACACCTCGCACCGCTGCTGCGCAATCCTGAGCGGCTCGTTGCCGCAGGCCGCCTCATCCATAGCGGCCGCAACCGGCTCTATGCCTTCACCACCGGCGACGGCACGGCACTCTGCATCAAGCAGTACCGCGTTCCCAACCTGCTGAACCGCCTCGTCTATCGCTACCTCCGCCCGCCAAAGGGACTTCGTGCATGGCGCAACAGCGATGCCCTACGCCGTGCAGGGTTTCTTTCGCCCGAGAACGTGGCCTATATTCAAGAGGACTCGCCGCTGGGCATCGGCCGCAACTGGTATATCTCGCGCTGGCAGGACGGCGCTACCATCTACCGTTGGGGAGCCTTGCCGCTCCGCACACTTGCCCCGCAACTCGATGCCCTTGCCCATTGCGCAGCCCGCATGCACGAGGCCGGACTCCTGCTCACTGATTTCACACCCGGCAACATCCTGCTCACCACCGGCGGATTCTGTTTTGTGGACACCAACCGGATGCATCGCGGACGCATTGACATAGCCTGCGGATTGCGCTCCATGCGCGGACTCTGGCTGCAGCCCGAAGCGGCCGAACGGCTGGCTCTTGCCTATGCCGAGGCCAGAGGTGCGCACGACCCGCAGCAGTGGGCGGCCCGCTTCCTCTGTTGGCGCAAACGCTTCTGGCAACGGCGCATACACCGCAAACACCTTCCGCTCGAGATTGTACATACCGACATCGACGGCACGCAATACCGCTTCAACTTGCAGACCACCATCCAATGAAACACTACCTCCTTTTTGCCTCACACAGCTATGCCTTCAGCATCCTTCGTCCCTTGCAGGAAGAAATCCGTCGGCGGGGCGACGAAGCCGCCTGGTGGCTTGAATACAGCTGCCCTGACCTGCTCCGCCCCGACGAGCGCCGTCTGAGCAACCTGCGCGAGGTGCGCGCCTTCGCCCCTCTCGCCGTCATCGCCCCTGGCAATTGGGTCTATCCGTTCTTCCCGGGTGTCAAGGTGGAGGTGTTCCATGGCTACCCCATGCGCAAGCGCATCGAGGCGGTGGACGACCATTTCACGCTGCGCGGCTGGTGGGATATCTATTGCACCCAAGGCCCCAGCAGCACGCCCGTGTTCAACCGGCTGGCCGACAGCAACGGCTGGTTTGCCGTCTATGAGACCGGCTGGTGCAAGGTGGACAGTTTCCGTCTTGCCGCTCCCGAACCGGAGCGCAAACGGCCTTGCATACTCTATGCACCCACCTTCAGCCGCGGCATCTCGTCCGTATGGGAGATGCCCGACACCCTTGAGCGGTTGGCCCGCACCATGCCGTGGGATTGGATTGTCACCTTCCACCCGCTCATCACCGACCCGCAACTTATCCGGCGCTACGAAGAGCTTGCCCGCCGTTGCCCCAACGTCCGATTCAGCCGCATCAACGAGGGCATCAAGACCTTTCGCCAGACTGACCTACTGCTATGCGACAGCAGCAGCCTTATCGTGGAATACCTTATGACCGGCAAACCTGTTGTCACACTGCGCAATACGCATCCAGGTCCCTATCTGCTGGATGTGCAGACACCCGAAGAGATTGGCCCTGCCATCAGCACAGCGCTTGCCCGACCGCAACAACTGATGACCGAGATAGAACGCTATACCTCTTTCCATGAGGTCCACCACGACGGCCGCAACTCCGCCCGTGTGCTCGATGCCATCGATGATTTCATTCAGCACAAGCAGGCTTCCATGCGCCGCAAACCCCTCAACCTCTGGCGTAAAGCGCAGATGCTGGTCCGCTACCTGAAAAGCAGGAAATAGACAACTCTCCAATTTATCAATTCACCAGTTCCACAAATCATCAATTCCACAATTCCCCCTCCCTTGCCCGACCTCATCCTCTCCATATTGAGCCTCACGCTGTTCGTTCCCTTCCTGCGGGAGACGCTCCGCCGCCGCTGGACCCGTTCTTCGTGGAGCGGTCAGTTGCTTCTTGCTACCGTCTCGCTGGAGCTGACAGCCACGATGTATATCCCGTCTGTCACCTATATCGCAGGTGGCCTTATTGCCGTTGCAGCTGCCGTGTATGCTCTCCGTTGCCGCCGCCTGCCGCAGGCTACGCCCCTGCTCATCATTGCCCTGCTCTACACCGGTTGGTTTGCCCTCTCTCTGTGTTGGTCTGCCGTTCCGCGCAAAGGCCTGCTCGTGCTGGTGGACAACTGTCTGCCGCTGCTGGTGGCGGGCGTAGCCGGAGGTATGTGCCGGCAGGTCTTGGCTGACAATAAGAGCGAAGGAGCACGGCAAGCCGCAGGCAATACAGTGGAGGCCATGCTCCGCACCTTCGCCCTGACGGCCTGCATCTTCGTAGCCTTGGCCGTAGCCTCTTGGCTTGTCACTTGTGCCGAAATCCGTCTGCGCCCCTGGCACTGGCCTGTGCTGGACAAGACACGTGTGGCAGGCTTCTTCCCCTACCATTGGGTGTACCGCTTCCTTGGCGGACATATCGGCGGCTACGTGCACCCTTCCTACAACCTGCTCCCCATCTTCGCCGCCACGGCAGGTGCCGTATGGTTGCGTTTCCGCAAAGCTTCCGGAGGAGCCCTTTGGTCTGTCCTGTACGCCGGTTGTCTGCTTCTCACCCTGCTCACACAGTCCCGTATGGGGATTATCTATTCGGCCATCCTTGCCGCCTATGCGCTCATCCTCCTCCAGCCTTCCCGTAGCCGCCGTCTTGTTGCGGCAGCGGTCATGCTCGTGACGGCCGTAGCGGTAGCGGTCTGTCTGCACGGCCGGATCGTGCAATACGGCAGCGACCCGACACGCGAGTTCCTCATCTCGCGCACGTGGCAATATATCCGTCTCAAGCCCTTCACAGGAGCCGGGGCTGGAGCCCTCAACCCCGTGGAGATATGCCACACCACGGGTGAACTCTACTGGCCGCATATAGGCTATATCGACCCCGCACGGGCGGTGGACGACTGGCCCTACAAAGCGCACATGATGCCGCACAACCAGTGGCTCGCCGACTGGGCCCATGCCGGACTTGTTGCCGCCCTGCTCGCGCTGATGCTCTACGCCTGCGTCCTGACGGAGGCTGTAAGAAAACGTTGTTGGTGGGGATTGTGTTTTATGCTCGTCTTCACGGTCTTCTCCCTGCTGGAGCCGCCGCTCTATATCGGTAAGGGGCTTTACCTCTTCTGCACCGTCTGCATCCTTGTTTTTGCCGCCCCGAGCACATCAAAGTGCCAAGCGATGCCCAAGCGCAACTCGTGCCAGGGCGAGTCGACTATGCCCCATTGATAAGTGGCAAACGGCTCCCATTCTCCTGTTTTTCCGAGGTCGCCCGCGCGGCCGCCGAGGCGTATGCGCAGCACCATCGGGCGGTCGCCCTCTTTCTCCCATCCGGCATAGCCTGCATAGTCGGCCGTCAGCACTATCCGACGCCAGCCGGCCTGCAACCGCGCTCCGTACATCACGGCATCGTTCTGCCGTCCGTTGTCGGTCTGCCAGCACAAGAAACCTGCCGTAGCGGCTATACGCAGACGGAAGTCGGCCGGCAGGCGGAACGTCTTGCCGAGGCCGAGGTCGAACCAGTATCCCGGACTGTCGTAATACCGTGCCAGGTCGTAGTTGCCGCCCGAGGCCGTTCTTAGTGCCGCCCGCAGCGCGATACCCGGCACTTTCGGCCGCTCCCGCAGCACCACTATCTCAGTGCTTACATATACGTCGCCCGCACCGTGTCCGCTCCGCCCGCGCTCGTCCGTCAGACGGCATTCCTGCATCCGCCGGTCCGTGTTGCGCCACCATTCCATCACCGGCATCTCCACCACCAGAGCCGCCCTGTCCGTGAACAGCGGCAGCCTGATACAGCCGTGCAGCGTGGCCGTCCGGTCGCCGGCATAGCCGAAAGCGCCTGAGCCTGCCAGTTCTGCACGCAGGTTGCCCGAGGCGGCAGCGTCAAGCAACTCGGGCACCGCAAAGGCATTCGGCCCGAACCAGGCAGGTGCTATCCGCGTGCCCACCGAGAGCGGGGGATACACCAACGGCGTCTGGGCCCGCACTCCGCCGGCAAACAACAGCAGCAGAAGCCCTGTGTGCAGGGCGGAACACCTCTTGAAGAGGCCCTTGGTCTTTATAAGATACAGATGCAGCACCATGACATGGTCTTGTGGTCATCCGCGGAAAGGCGGTTCCGCCCCGCCTGCGCTACCACGATTGGCTGCAAAGGTACGTTCTTTTTTTCACATTGCCAACAACAAAAGCAACAAACACCCTCCCGATGAGACGAGGTGCTTCTGCCATTTTGGCAGTATCAGCTTTTATTTGTAACTTTGCAGCGTGTTAGAAATCCACGATAAACAGGACGACTGCATAACCCGTTTTCCATTGACAAGCCATGACTCCCGACCAATTGCAAGATATCAAGATGCGCTTCGGCATCATCGGTAATGCCGAAGGCCTCAACCGCGCCATCGAGCGCGCCTATATGGTTGCTCCTACCGACTACAGCGTACTCATCACCGGCGAGAGCGGAACCGGCAAGGAGTTCTTCCCCAAGATTGTGCATACCTTCTCCGCACGCAAACACGCACAATATATCGCCATCAACTGCGGCGCCATACCCAACGGCACCATCGACTCCGAACTATTCGGACACGTGAAAGGTGCTTTCACCGGTGCCGTTAGCGACCACAAAGGCTATTTCGAAGAAGCAAACGGCGGCACCATCTTTCTCGATGAGGTGGGCGAACTCCCCCTGGAGACGCAGGTTCGCCTCCTCCGTGTGCTCGAGCAGGGCGAGTTCATACGCGTCGGCAGCTCGCAGGTGCAGAAGACCAACGTCCGCGTTGTGGCCGCCACCAACGTCAATCTGCAGGATGCCATCCTGCGCGGACGCTTCCGCGAAGACCTCTTCTACCGCCTCTCCACCATTGCCATCGAGGTGCCCGCCTTGCGCGAACGCAAAGAAGACATTCCCGTCCTCTTCCGCAAGTTCGCAGCCGACTGCACCGAGCGCTACCGTATGCCGCCCGTCCGTCTCACCGACGATGCCAAACTGCTGCTGCAGAACTACTACTGGCGCGGCAACATCCGCCAGCTCAAGAATGTGGCCGAACGTATCTGCGTGCTTGAACAGCGCCGCGAGATTTCGGCCGCCGTACTCCGCCCCTATCTGCCACAAGAAGAGCAGCAGCGGGGCTTGGCACGCTACGGAGCCATACCCGAAGGCGACTATCAGACCGAGCGGGAACTGCTCTACAAGGTGCTCTTCGACATGAAACGCGAATTGGACGAACTCAAAGCCATCGTCCATAGCGGCTGGAAGCCCCGTGAGCATGTTGAAGAAGCGGAAACGGCGGGCGCACTGCTCACCTACAGCGCCCACGATGCGCACCCGCATGATGCCGAAGAATACCAGCAGGCCGAAGTGCTCACCGATGACACCGAAGAGAAAACACCGCAGAACCTTACCATGCAGGAGCTCGAGCGGGAGACCATCCGCCGCGCCCTCGAACGCCATGGCGGCAACCGCAAACAGGCAGCCCTCGAACTCGGTATGGCCGAACGTACCTTCTATCGCAAGATTAAGGAATACAACCTCGTATGAAACAGTTCATCCTCTGCATAGCAGCCATGATCGGCCTCTCTTCGTGCCTCATACAGTACAAGTTCAACGGCGCGAGCATCGACTACAGCAAAATCAAAACCATTGCCATAGCCGATTTCCCCAACAATGCCGCCCTCGTCTATGCACCCCTCTCCAACGACCTGAGCGAGGGCATACGCGACCAATACACCAAGCAGACCCGCCTGCAGGTCAACCGCCGCGACGGAGACCTTGAGCTCGAAGGCGAAATCACAGGCTACGACCTCGCGCAGATGTCGGTCTCTGCCGACTCCTACGCATCCGAGACCAAACTCACTCTTACCGTCAAGGTTCGCTTCACCAACAACGTCAACCCCGAAGAGTCCTTCGAGAAGACCTACTCCGCCTTCCAGACCTTCGATGCCTCACGACTGCTCAACGACGTGCAGGAAGAACTCTGCAAGGAGATGATTAAAGAGATTGCCGAGAACATCTACAACGACACCGTTGCGAAATGGTAAGATTTCGTTTGCGTATGTAAAAAAAAAGTAGTTACTTTGCAGTCCGTGACAAATAACCGGAACTGAAAATATAAACAACTGATTACTATGTATATCTTACTCACAGTACTTATCGTATTGGCAGCCGTGCTTCTCACGCTGCTCGTTTTGGTACAGAACTCCAAAGGCGGCGGTCTGGCTGCCGGTTTCAACAGTGGCAACCAAGTGATGGGTGTCCGCAAAACCACTGATTTTCTGGAGAAAGCCACATGGACTCTCATCGCCGCCATCGCCATCCTCTCCGTAGTCACCGTTTGGGTGGCAAAGAATCAGAAGACGGTTGACCACAATCAGTCCGCTATCAGCGAGCAGGTTCAGGAAGCCGCACAGGAAAACGCTGCTCCCGTTCAGGGATTCGGCGAAGAGGCTGCCGAAGAGTAATTCTTCACAACACCACACCACTAACATACAGCAGGGGCTCCCACGGGTCTCTGCCTTGTTGTGTAGATGCCTCCAGACAACACACCGCATCCCAGTTGCTCTTCCCCTTGCGCAATCGCTGAATTTTCCGTACCTTTGCACACGACAAACCGTCAATCGCAAAAACATAGTCTATCGTAATCCCAAATTGATCATACCATGAAAAAAATGCTTTGCCTCGCGGCTGTGGCCCTTATAGCGGCCGGCTGCCACAAACAAACAAACCAACCCATCAACTACAACGTGGACAAATTCTATGACCTCGAAGTCCTGCGCTACGACGTGCCGGACTTCCAATCGCTCTCGCTTCAGCAGAAGAAGCTCGTCTATTACCTCACCGAGGCCGCCCTGCAGGGACGCGACATCCTCTACGACCAGAACTGCAAATACAACCTCGCCATCCGTCGGGCTCTGGAGAGCATCTACGTCAACTACCCCGACAAGCAGGACCCGCAGTATCTCCTCATGGAGAAATACCTCAAGCGCGTCTGGTTCAGCAACGGCATTCATCACCACTACAACGAAGACAAGTTCCTGCCCGAGTTCACGGAAGACTGGTTCCGCTCGGCATGGCAATATGTGGACTCGGCGACGACTCAGCTCTACGGCCACTGCCTCAACAATCTGGTCCCCGTCATATTCGACCCCAATATTCTCCCCAAGAAAGTCAACCAGGCCGACGGGGTGGATTTGTTGGCCACATCCGCCTGCAACTACTATCAGGGGCTCACGCAGAACGAAGCCGAAGCTTGGTATGCAGCCCACAAAGACAACTCCGACGAGCCGCTGTGGATTGGTTTGAACGCCCAACTCGTGAAAGACGAGCAAGGCAACATCGTGGAGCGCACCTACAAGGTAGGCGGTCTCTACGGCCCCGCCCTTGAGAAGGTGGTTTACTGGCTGGAAAAGGCCAAAGAAGTGGCCGAAACCGACCGCCAGAAAGAAGTGATTGAGAAACTGATTGAATACAACCGGACCGGCAATCTCAAGACGTTCAACGAGTATGCCATCGCATGGGTGCAGGACCTCGACAGCCGCGTGGACTTCATCAACGGCTTCACCGAAGTCTATGGCGACCCGCTCGGCATCACCGGCGCATGGGAAGCTATGGTCAACTTCAAGAACATCGAAGCCACCAAGCGCACCGAGATACTGGCACAGAACACACAGTGGTTCGAGGACAATTCGCCCACGGCCAAAGAGTACAAGAAAGAGCAGGTGAAAGGCGTGAGTGCCAAGGTTATCAATGCCGCCATCCTCGGCGGTGACAGCTACCCCAGCACCCCCATCGGCATCAACCTGCCCAATGCCAACTGGATACGCAAAGAGTACGGCTCCAAGTCCGTCACCATCCAGAACATCACCGACGCCTACGACAAGGCCGCACAAGGCAACGGCTTCAACGAGGAATTCATGCTGTCCGACAATGAGATACAGATGAGCCGCAAATACGGTGCCATCACCGACAACTGCCATACCGACCTGCACGAGTGCCTCGGCCACGGCTCGGGCAAACTGCTCCCCGGCGTGACTAAAGACGACCTCAAAGAGCACGGCTCCACCATCGAAGAAGCACGTGCCGACCTCTTCGGACTCTACTACATCGCCGACCCCAAGATGGTGGAACTCGGCATCATGCCCGACAAAGAGGCCTACAAGGCCGAGTACTACCGTCAGATGATGAACGGCGCCATGACGCAGCTTGTCCGCATCGAGCTCGGCAAAGACCTCGAAGAGGCCCACATGCGCAACCGCCAGCTCATCGCCAACTGGGTGCTCGCACATGTCAATCCCGAGGCCCCCGAGGTGGAGATTGTAGCCATCCCCGTTGCCAAAGAGAAGAACAGCCACGACACCCCTGCCGAGCTGAAGCACTATATGCGCGTCAACGACTATGAAGGCCTGCGCAATCTCTACGGACAGCTCCTCGCCATCATCCAGCAAGTCACTTCTACAGGCGACTATGCCATGGCAAAGCAGCTCGTCGAAACCTATGCCGTAAAAATTGACCCCGTCCTGCACCGCGAGATGCTGGCACGCTATGAGCGCCTGAATCTGGCACCCTACAAGGGCTTTGTCAACCCCGTCTATACGCCTGTCACGGACAAAGAGGGCAACATCACCGACATCCGCATCGACTTCACCGAAGGCTACGCCGAGCAGCACCTCCGCTACTCGCGCGACTATAGTCCGCTGCCTACATGGAACTGACACGTTGATACGCCTCCGGCTTCCCATATCGAAAAGTATCGCCAATCGTCTCCTCATCCTGCACGCCTTGAGAGGAGACGATTTGGCATGCTTGACCCTTGATGCGTCCGCCCCCGGCGATGTGCGCCTTCTGCACGGCATACTAACCCGCCCCCTTCCGCCCGTCGTCCATTGCGCCAACTGCGGCACGGCCATGCGTTTCCTCACCGCCTATTTCGCACAACGGGCCGGCATCGAACTCACGCTTGACGGCTCGGAGCGCATGCGCCGGCGACCTGTCGGACAACTGGTCGATGCCCTGCGCCAACTCGGGGCGGATATTGAATATAGGGGAGAGGAAGGCTTCCCGCCGCTGCATATCAGAGGCAGGCAACTGCAACACAAGAAGGTATCCGTTCTCCGGCCGCAAAGCACCCAGTTCGTGAGTGCGCTGCTGCTGATAGGAGCCGATGTTGTGACCGACTGCCGCTCTCCCTATATCGACATGACCCGTACGCTCTGCAACCACCCCCTCGCTGACGAACCCGCCGCCATCGAACGCGACTGGTCGGCAGCGGCTTTCTGGTACGAGTGGGTGGCCTTGCACGGGGGGACACTTTTCCTGGAAGGCCTCTGTCAGGACAGCCTGCAGGGCGACCGCATCGTTGCCGACCTCTTCAGCCGATTCGGCGTCCGGACTACCTACCGTTCGGACGGAGTGTTGCTCGAAGCCTTGCCCAAGCCTTGCCCAAGCCTTGCCCAAGAAATCGACTTCTCTGCTTGTCCCGACCTCTATCCGGCCGTCTTCGCCACGTGCGTGCGGCTCGGCATACGCCTGCCCTTCACGGGCTTGGAGCGCCTGCCGCTCAAGGAGAGCGACCGCCTTGCCGCAATGCGGCAGCTGGTTGACGAACCTCAGAAAGAGATCTACCGCACCTTTGGCGACCATCGCATCGCCATGGCCATGCTGTGTGCCGGCTACGGTGTGGACGATACGGATTGCATCAGCAAGTCCTACCCGCAGTTTATGGAGCAATGGAGAACATTACCGTCATAGTGCCCTTCCGCCACGGCACGGAGCCCGACCGCAGACGTTTTCCCGCCGGCACCGTCTTTTCCGACGACGAAGGACAGGGCAAGAAGTATGCGCTGCGGAAAGCCGTCTCCGCCGCCGCGACGGAGTATGTCTGGCTCACCGACGACGACACGGTGCTGCCCGCCATTGTCTTTGCCGCATCGGAATCTTCCGGGAAGCCGGAAAGGCAGGACTCTTCGGAGTTCAGCCCGCACAATGCCGACCTGCTCATCCTGCCCCTCAACATGCAGCCCGGCAACGGCTCATTGCTGGAGCGGCTGCAGCAGACCGAGTATGCTGCCATCCAGTCGCTGACAATGCTGGCGGCGGAGCACGGCCGGCCGGTCATGTGTTCGGGAGCCAATCTGATTGTGCGCAGAGAGCGCTGGCTCGAGAGCTATGCCGACCTCCGTCCCGGATTGCCCGGCGGCGACGACATGTTCCTGTTGGAGAGTTTCAAGCGCAGGGGTCTGCGTATCGCTGTGCCGGACGCAGACGACTGCCAGCGGCCGGCCGAAGCCGGTGCTTACACAGCTTCCGTCATGCCTCAGCCCGACTTGCGCGGTCTGCTTCGGCAGCGCATGCGCTGGGCAGGAAAGGCCCCGCACTACACCGACCGCGACATACGCCTGTGCGGCGCGGCGGTGGTGCTGCTCAACCTGCTGGCCGTGGTGTGCCCGCCGTGCTTTGTGCTGAAATATCTGCTTGACGTGTGGATTATCCGCCGGGGGCGACGCTATGGTATTCGCTGCCCGCACCGGATGCGTCGTGCCTTGTTGCTCTCGCTCATCTACCCTTGGTATATGCTCATCTGCCTCATCGGAGGCATCTTTCTCTCATTCCGAAAAAGAGAGGTCTCCTTCTGAGATCCGCTGCTGCCGGCAAGCCACACCAAAAGACATCCGGCAGCTGACGGATGTCCCTGTGTTTGCGTAGTGTGATTGTTGGGAATCGGTTTATTTCTTGAAGCGGGCGAAGAATCCGCGGCGGGGGGCCTCTTCGGCAGGTTCTTCGGCAACCTCGGCTGCAGGAGCGGCCTCTTCGGCTACGGCGGTCTCTGCGGAAGGTGTCCATTCCTCACGCTCTTCTATCGTGCCGAACTTCTGCTCCACGAAGCCTATCACGTCACCCAATGCTTCGGTAAAGTGCTTGAAATCTTCTTTATAGAGGAACACTTTGTGCTTTTCAAATACGGGAGCTTCCTCCTCCATGCCCGACTTCTTCTTGCTCTCGGTGATGCAAAGATACAGGTCTTCGTTGCGAGCCTTCTTCACATCCAAATAATAAATCCGCTTTCCGGCTTTTACGGAACGGGAGTACACGATTTCCGGCTCCTTGCGGTCTTCAAATCTGCGGTCTTCAAATCTGCGGTTTTCCATCTCGTTGTGTTTTTTGTTTTGTTTGCCTTGCAGGCATTGTTGCAATCGCCTTTTCGACAATGCGGTGCAAAGGTACACCGTTTTTGCGGAATACGCAAGCACTGAGCAAGAAAATCTCAAGGAAAAGAGTCTGCTGCCTGCCGGAAAATAAATCTTCGCATTCCCTTTGCCATGTCACGCAAAAGCAGTATCTTTGCAGCACATAACGAAAGCCCGGCGCAGCGGCGCCCACTACTTATGATTAACAGAACTCTTGTACGGACAAAGGTCCTCCTCACGCTCTTCGCCTACTATCAGAACGAAGGCAAAACAAAATTCACGGCAGAGAAAGAGCTCATGCGCTCGTTTTCAGACACCTATAGTCTGTATTTCCTTCTGCTTGATTTCGTAAACGAACTGACCACGCTGGCGCAGCAGAAAATCGACGATGCGCAGGAGCGGGCGCAGGCGATGCACACCGATTTCAACGCCAATCCGCGTTTCGTGCAGAACCGCTTTGCGCGGCAGTTGTTCGAGAACCGTACATTGAGGCACTATCTTGAGGACCAGAAGCTCAGCTGGGATGCCGCCCACGATGCGGTTGAAAACGTCTATCGCCAGCTCATCGATTCCGACTTCTACAAAGATTACATGTCTTCCACTGAGACGTCCTACGAGGCCGACAAGGCCGTGTGGCGCAAGATATTCACCTATCTGCTGGCCGACAGCGAGCAGATGGAAAATGCGTTCGACGAACTCGAAGTCACCCTCGATGCCAGCGGATGGGCGGCCGACATGAACGTCATCCTGAGCTATGTCGTAAAGACTATCAAGCGCTTCCGCGAAGAAAACGGAGCCGACCAGCCCCTCTTGGAGATGTTCGATTCGGAGGACGAGGTGGACTTCGCCAAGAAGCTCCTCCGCCTCACCATCGAGCACTCCGACGAGTACGAACAGCTCATCGCCGATGCACTCAAGAACTGGGATGCCGACCGCATTGCATTCATGGACAAACTCATTCTCAAGACGTCGCTGGCAGAGATATTCGGCTTCCCCTCCATCGCCGTCGAAATCACGATGAACGAGTATCTCGACCTCGCTCACGAATACTCCACCGAAAGTAGCCCGCAGTTCATCAACGGGGTGCTCGACCAGATCATCCGCCGCGCCAAAGCAGAGAACCGCCTGCTCAAGGCCGTGCCGATGAACTGAGCAACAATCACGCGGACTAACATCTAAACTTCTATCAATATGCTTAACTACATCCTTTTGCAGGCAGCCGAAGGTGCTGCCAACCCGCAGGGCGGCAACAGCTGGTCGTTCTGGGTAATGATGATTCTCATCTTCGTTGTCTTCTATTTCTTCATGATCCGGCCCCAAACCAAGAAGCAGAAAGAGCTTCAGCAGCAGCGTGATGCCATGAAGAAAGGCGACAAAGTGCTGACCGCCGGAGGTATCTACGGCGAGATAAAGGAAGTGCAGGAAAATGCCTTCATCATCACCATCGCCAAAGACATCACTATCAAGGTGGACAAAGGCTCCGTCTATACCGTCACGGAAGAGACGAAGAAAGACGACAAGAAGGAAGACAAGAAAGAAGACAAGAAAGAAGACAAGAAAGACTGAGCAGCAAGCAGCAGCCTGCTTCAGACACACTTTTCTTTTTCATGAGCCGCATGAGCGATATAATGCGCCGGCTGGGCAGCCGGATAGCCGCCTTTTGGCACGACCGTAGCATAGGCACATTCTGCCTCTTTCTGCTGTTTGCCGCCATGCTGTGGCTCGGACATGCCATGAACGCCGTGCGCGAACGCACACTCACCATCGGCATCGAATTTGAAGGGGTACCCGAACGGGTGGCCTTTGAGAACGACCTCCCCCGCGAGTTCCGCGTCACCGTGCGCGACCAGGGCAAGCGCCTCCGTGCTTACCGTGACGACGGGATAGCACCCGTGCAAATCGACCTCAGCCAGCAGCTGAAAGCAGAGACGGGAACGGTGCACATCTCTGCCGAACAGGTGCGCGGACAGATAACCGACCGACTCCAAGGCACGGCCAAACTGCAGCGTATCATGCCCGACCAGATTACGGCCGACTACTACCGCCAGCAGAAGAAATCGCTGCCGGTCAGGCTTACCGGCGAATGTGCGCCGGCACCGCAGTACCAGTTTGAAGTATTGCCCGCACTCATGCCGCACAGCGTCATCGTCTATGGTAAGCCCGAAGCGCTCGACACCTTGACCTTCCTTGCCACCGAACCCGTCCGTCTCAGCGAGGTGAAGGACACGCTCAACGTTTCTGTCCGTCTCGCACCGCCCGAAGGAGTGCGCCCCGCCGAGCAGATGGTTACGCTCACGGCCGTCGCCGAACCCTACACCGAGAAGCATTTCACCCTCCCCATAGCCACCCGCGGCGTTCCCGAAGGCACTACTCTCAGGGTCTTCCCTTCGCGCGTGGATGTTTATCTGCGCGTGGGCATCTCCCATTTCAACGAGGTGGACCAGCAAAGCGTGCAGGCCCTCTGCCACTATCCGCGCACACAGGCCGTCACGCTGCCCGTTGAACTGAAATACACCACACCTTATATCACGGGTACACGCGTGACCCCGCAGGAGGTGGAGTTCGTCATTGAGAAACAGTAAAAAACGTATGAGAAAAATACAAATGGTGGACCTGCAGGCGCAGTATCAGGCCATTAAGGCCGATGTCGATGCAGGCATTCAGGAGGTAATCAACAGCGCCGCTTTCATCAAAGGACCGAAGGTGGAGGCGTTCCGTCAGCATCTGGAGGAGCATCTGGGCGTGCGCCACGTCATTCCCGTAGGTAATGGCACCGATGCGCTGCAGATTGCCCTCATGGCGCTCGGCCTCAAGCCGGGCGACGAAGTGATAACGCCTACCTTCACCTTCATCGCCACAGCCGAAGTGGTGGCCCTGCTGGGACTCACCCCCGTCGTGGTCGATGTGGACCGCGACACGATGAACATCTCCGTGGAGGCCGTGCGTCGCGCCATAACGCCACGCACGCGGGCCATCGTGCCGGTCCATCTGTTCGGACAATGCGCCGACATGGAGCCCCTCATGCAGCTTGCACGCGAACACCACCTCTATGTAGTGGAAGATGCCTGCCAGGCCATTGATGCGCAATATACCTTCTCCGATGGCACCCGCTGCAAGGCAGGCTGCATCGGACATATCGGTTGCACCTCGTTCTTCCCCTCCAAGAATCTCGGCTGCTATGGCGATGGCGGTGCCATCTTCACCGACAACGACCGCTTGGCGGAAGAGATGCGCGCCATTGCCAACCACGGAATGGTCGTCCGCTACCACCACGACCGCGTCGGCGTCAACTCGCGTCTGGATGCTCTGCAGGCTGCCGTGCTCGATGCCAAACTGCCGCACCTGAACGAATATACGCGCCGCCGTCAGGAGGCGGCAGCAGCCTACAACGAAGGTTTTCGGGACAACCCCCGTCTGCTGACGCCTGTATGCATTCCGGCCTCCACGCACGTCTATCACCAATATACGCTCCGCGTCACGGGTACCGACCGCGACCGGCTGCGCGACCAATTGGCCGAGCGTGGCATTCCCGCCATGATCTACTATCCCGTCCCCCTGCATCTGCAGAAGGCCTATCAGGACCCGCGCTACAAGGTGGGCGATTTCCCCGCCGCCGAATGGCTGGCTTCCTGCGTACTCTCACTTCCGATGCACACCGAACTCGACAACGAACAGCTTGACTATATCATCCGCAACGTCAACCTCCTGACCGCCTGATTCCACAGTTCAACAATTCACCAATTCATCAGTTCCACAGTTCCCCCATGTCCTCTACCGCCCTCACACAAGAAGCCACCCTCCGCCAGCGTACCACGCTCACGCCGCTGCAGATTCAAGAAATACGCATTCTCGAGTACCCCACCCTTGAGCTGGAGCAGCGTATCGAACGCGAAGTGGAGGAGAATCCCGGCTTGGAGGTGGGAGAAGAAGAGCAGGAGCGCACAGCCGAAGAAGAGGAGTACGACAACACCGAAGACGCCCTCCAGAACGACGACTTCAATCTGGACGACTACATCTCCGACGACGATGTGCCCGACTACCGCCTGCGTGCCAACAACACTTCACCCGACGACCGGCAGGACGACATCCCCTTCTCCGTCGGCCAGTCCTTTCAGGAACAACTGCTCTCGCAACTGGGTATGCTCAAGCTCACGCCCGAACAGCTGCGCGTGGCGCAATACGTCATCGGCAATATCGACGAGGACGGCTATCTGCGACGCGAACCCGAACAACTCGTTGACGACCTTGCTTTCCGCGTTGGCGTGAACATCTCCGACGAAGAGATGCTCCGCATCATCCGGCTCATACAGACCACCTTCGACCCCGCCGGCGTTTGCGCCCGCGACTTGCAGGAGTGTCTGCTCCTCCAGCTCCGCCGCAAACAGCAGACCCCGGCCGTCGTGCTGGCCGAAGACATTCTCGAGAGACGCTACAAGGAATTCACGGCACACCATTACAACCGCATCATCGAGCGCTTCCAGATCAGCGAAGACCAATTGCGCGAAGCCATCGCCGAGATACAGCGCCTCAATCCCAAGCCCGGCAATACCTATTCGGGCGATGTGTATGGCAATACCACCGTCATTCCCGACTTCATCATCGAAGTGGAAGAAGGACAAATCAGCATCGCTCTCAACAACGGCAACATACCCGAACTCCGCGTCAATCAGGAGTTCAACCGGATGCTCCAGACCTATCAGGCGCAACCCACCCACACCAAGCAGGAGAAGGACACCATCTCTTTCATCAAAGACCGCATCGACTCCGCCCGCTGGTTCATCGATGCCATCCGCCAGCGCAACGAAACGCTGCTCCGCACCATGCGCACCATCGTCGCCATCCAGCGCGACTACTTCCTCGAAGGCGACGAGGCTCTGCTCAAACCCATGATTCTCAAAGACGTGGCCGACCGCACGGGCTACGATGTGAGCACCATCTCGCGGGTCAGCAACTCCAAATACGCACAAACGCCCTACGGCATCCTGCCGCTCAAGTTCTTCTTCTCCGAGTCGATGCTCAGTGATGAGGGGGAGGAAGTGGCCACACGCGCCATCAAAAATGCACTCAAAGAAATTATCGATGCCGAAGACAAGCAGCACCCGCTCAACGATGACGTGCTTGTCGAGCGGCTGGCCCGACGCGGATTCCCCATTGCACGGCGCACCGTAGCCAAATACCGCATGCAGCTCGGCATACCCGTTGCACGCCTGCGCAAAAAATTGTAGCCGTTCCCCGTCGCACGCCACCACAATGAGCCGCCTTTCCTTCCATAAACTGACCGCCGTTTCGGCGCAGTTGCTTTCCGCTGTCTGCTACCCGATGCTGATGCCCGTATGGGCTATGCTGTTGCTGTGTGCGGCTGTCAGCCGCTATGCGGCCCCCTTGCCTGCTGCCTATACGGCCTTTGTCATCGGCGGCACGGCGCTGTTCTGCTTCCTTGTCCCGCTCCTCGTTGTGCTGCTGCTCATCCGTCAAGGAGTCGTGACCGACCTCTATATCAACAATAGCCGCGAGCGTACCCTCCCCTATGTGTACAGTCTGGTCTCTATGCTCGTATGGGTCTTCTTCCTTTGGCAGGTGGTCAAGATGCCGGCCGTGGTTACGCTCATGGCGCTGGCCGGAACGATGGTACTCGCACTCGTGGCACTCATCAACCGCTGGTGGAAGATATCCGTCCATCTGGCGGCCTTCGGCGGTCTCACGGGGGCGGTATGCGGCTACTGCTGGCACGCCTCCCTCAACCCGACGCTGCTCATCTCCCTGTTTTTTATCGGGGCTCTGCTGCTCATGCTGGCGCGCCTGCGCTTGAACGCCCATACCCCGTTGCAGCTCGTCTGCGGCTACCTGCTCGGACTCTGTCTCACCTTCCTTCCCGCCCTCTTCTGCTGACAGCCCCCTTGCGTGAATCAGCAAAAAAGCGTATCTTTGCCAGCGCTATCATACATATATCCATTTTCTCAAACATCCTTTTGCCTATGAACCACCACGTGCTGTAAAGGCAGCACACACACATACATACTTAAAAGCGTTACGCTTCAATACTTGGTCTCTACAAAAACCGGACACTTTTGTTAGAAACTATTACACCGAGGAAAAAGCAGTGATGCTCACGCTTTAGCGTGGGCTTTTTCCGTAAATATCAGGTGTAATAAGGTAGTCCGGTAAATCCTCAGAGACCAGATATTAAGCAAACGAAAAGTCTGCGCTTTTTTGTGTATGTATATAGCTGAAACAAACGCTTATACTCCCAAACTCTTCACTCCTGTACTCCCTGACTCCTTCGCCTATGTGTTCCATGGAAAATATAATGATATCCGTTGTTTCTCCCGTCTATCGCGGAGAAAAGATGCTAAAGGAATTGGTGCGCCGCAACGTCGAAGCACTATCAACTGTCACGCCTGACTACGAAATCATCCTCGTCAACGATGCCTCACCCGACAACTCTTGGGCGGCTATCGAACTGGAGTGCGCCAAGAACCCGCGTGTCAAAGGTCTCAACCTCTCCCGCAATTTCGGTCAGCACTATGCCATCACTGCCGGTCTTAGTTATGCCTCCGGCGAATGGGTGGTAGTCATGGACTGCGACCTGCAAGACCGTCCGGAGGAGATTCCGAATCTCTACGCCAAAGCCCAAGAGGGATATGATTCCGTATTGGCGCAACGTATTCAGCGTTCGCACGGATGGTTCAAACGCATGGGCTCCAAATGCTTCTACAACGTATTCTCCTACCTGACAGAAACCCGGCAGGACGCATCTGTAGCCAATTTCGGCATATACAACCGCAAAGTCATTGATGCAGTGCTATCTATGGGTGACGCGATGCGCTATTTCCCGACACAAATTCAATGGGTCGGTTTCCGCAAGGCCTATCTCCCCATTCAGCATGACGAGCGGGCCGAAGGCAAATCAACCTATAATATCAGCCGCCTTTTCCATCTCGCTTTCGACACCATTATTTCCTTCTCCGACAAGCCGATGCGTCTCATGGTACAGATGGGGCTGGCCGTAACACTTGTTTCATTTGTCGTTGGCATCGTCTTCATCATCCGTTACTGCCTGGGGCTCATCGAAGTGATGGGATTTGCCAGCCTGATTATTTCCCTTTGGTTGCTTGGCGGAATCATCATTTCGCTCATCGGTGTCGTGGGCATCTATCTCGGCAAACTCTTTGAGAAAGCCAAAGAACGCCCGACCTTTATTGTAAACGATAAATGCAATATAGACTGATGGATATTCGCTCATTACAATGGGATTCAGACTTCTTCGGCTTGCGTATCGGTCGTGCAGACTTGCAGACAAAAGCAGATGCACTTGATTTGCGCGCGATACATGAGGAGTTGGAACAGCAATACAATCTGCTGTATATCTTTGACGCCCATGCAGTAGGATTTGAGGCGGATGGAGCCCAACTGGTGGATGAAAAAATCCTGTATAGCAAGCCATGCGAACCGCGCAAAAAATACGAAGCCGTATCCTTCTATCAAGGTGCAAGTCCATCCGATGACTTGTATCGTTTGGCTTTGGTCAGTGGTGGTTACTCTCGCTTTAAGTTAGACAAGCGACTTCCCAAAGGCAGTTATCAACGGCTATACAACCGTTGGATAGAAAATGCATGTCCTAAAGAAGGAACCAATAAACAGATCTTGCTTTTCAAAGATGAGCAGAATGTAGCTCGCGGAATGATAACTATTGATTATCAGGACGAGTTAGGGCACATCGGTTTAGTTGCCGTAGATACAGATGTGCAACACCAAGGAATTGGCGGCAAGATTATGTCCACCTTGGATGGCTACCTATTTCATCAAGGCGTGAAAACCCTCGAAGTCCCGACACAAAAAGCCAATACCGATGCCTGCCGTTGGTACGAAAAGAACGGCTTTACCATACAATCTGTCACTCCCATTTATCATTGGTGGCTATAATAATATTATTAAGGATTATGATTGAAAGAATACGAAGAATATTGAAAGGGAACATTGATGCGATATGTGTCTTTGTGTTTATGCTGTGTGTATTCTCTTATATTATGTTTGTAATTAAAGAAGAAAGTGATTTAATGGCACACGCGGCTATCGCGAAAGAAATGTTAGAGGAGCATAGATTATTTACGACAAACTTTTTGATGTATTTCTTAGTCAATCTATTGACACTTTTTAGCGGAGCTGATGATATGATGAGAATTGTTCTCGTTCTACTCATATCATTGGCAAACACAGCAAAATACATTCTTGTACGAGAAGCATTTAGCGAGTGGACTTCTGTTAGGACAGCAAAATGGGCTTCAATAGCAATGCTCTTTGTGTATGTTATACCACTAATGTATTTCTTAAAGCCATTAGGAATTTTCCTATCTGCTGATAATATGTATACTGGATATTATGTCCCTAATGTTTGGCATAATTCCACCATACTATGCATGATGCCCTTTGCTATTACTTGTTATTTGCTCTCAGTTAAGCAATTCTCAGAATATTCGGTAAAACGGAACTGGCTTATTATGATACTATTGTCGTTAAGTGTTCTCATAAAGCCAAGTTTCTTCTTTGTGTATGTGTTTGCATTCCCGATTATTATGTTGAATAAGTATGGCTTACACAAAGAATTTTTCCACTCTTTACTACCGCTATTTGTGGGTGGAGTTTGTCTCGCGTTTGAATACGTGACCATTTATTATAACGGCGGAAATGACAATAGTAGCGTAGTCATTGACATAGTTCAGTTGTTCACTTCCGGTTTTTGGAAATCGCATATCTTATATTTAACGGTTTCTCTTTCTCTACCAATATTATTCCTTTGTTTGTATGGTCGCACTATCGTTCAAGACCGAGAGTTTTGGTTTGTTCTAATAATGATTATATGCGGATTAGGAATGATGTGGTGTTTTAAGGAAACAGGACCACGCGCAACACATGGAAACTTTAATTGGCAAGCTATAGCGGCTATGTGGTTTGTCTATTTTTACATTCTTAAAACCGTCATAACAGGCGGCGAAGAATCAGTGTCTGCTGATAGGGGGGGGTATTCGCGATTTGCTATACTCCTCGCCTTTGGATTGCATGTTTTAATGGGCGTTGTATATTTAGGTAAATTCATCATTACACACAATTTCGGATAGGGAGAAATGACAAGATTAGCAACATATAGTATCTTAGTTGGCATCAATCTCTTGTATGCATGCGTGACGCTGTTTACCAAATACGCCTCGCAGCAGGAGTTTATGTCGCTTGCTTATTGCCTCGGCTTAGCGGGTGCGATAGTTGTTATGGAAGTTTATGCCATAGGTTGGCAGCAGATACTGAAACGTGTTGAACTCAGTACAGCGTATATGTTCAAAGGCACAAGTCTCATCTTTATCATGTTGCTGGCATGGATGCTTTTCGGCGAACGGATTACGCTCAACAACATACTCGGTGCCTGTATAATAATAACCGGCATCGCGCTCTATGCAAAAGAATAAACATCGCCGGATAAAACGGCAAAAAGAGATCTTTGAAATATTTTGATAAAATGCAATAAATGCTGACTTCTTTGCCAAATCTATCATTTGCTACGTAGATTCGGCAAAGAAGTATGGTTTGTCATACAAACAAATCGTCCATTGTTAGTTGGTTCGGAATGTCATTTGCATACGCATTTCGCACCAACCCAAAGGATGTGATCATGACGATTCGAACACCCTTACGAGTCTTTGTGGCATACTCAAAAACACTCATCTTATGCCGTAACTCCGCGTCATACTCTTTCGTAAGCAGAAAAGGTTTGGAAGAAAACTTGATCTCGCAAAGGTTGATAATTTGATCACTCCTGTCTATCAGCATATCAATTTGTGCTCCTTCTGGAAAATCTTCTGTTGGACGGAATGACCATGAGTATATATTGCATGCTATTCCGGAAATGCCGAGAGCAATCAAAATCTGCCGTTCATGCTGCATACAGACCCGTTCAAAAGCTAACCCGCTCCATGCACGATAGGACGGAGAAGTGGCTATTGTTTGCCATTGGATGCGGTTAGCTTTATTGGTATCTGCCATAAACTTGAAATAGAATAGCGTAAAATTGTCAATTAACTGAAAAAGTGTATCTTTCTTGCGTTTGCCAATAGCAGCGTAAGAACGAATAAAATCGCATTGCTCCAATTCTTCCAGAATTTGAGACAGCCTTCCGCCTTGTTTGGTCCCTAATGAATGAATGATTTCTTCACGTGTCATTCCGGCTTTTTTCTTCCCCAAAGCTGTAACTACATCAATGTACGGCTGCGGAGAACGGAAAAGTGATGCATACAAGGCATTGAACTCATCGTTGAGCTCTGCATTCGGTTGAAAAAATAATTGGTCAATGTTCTGCATCCATGAGTTACTGGCATTTAGAAGTCGCCAATAGAAAGGAATACCGCCTAAAATCATATAGGTTTCTAATATGCTTTGTCGGTTCATTCCCAGTTGTCGTGCCTTTGCATACATCTCGCACTCATGCAAGGTAAATGGTCGGAGATAAATCTGTGCGGTTAGCCGGTTATGCAGTCCTCCGTGGTTTTTGACGATTTTGCTGATGATCCATGAAGTGGCACTACCGCAAACAATGAGCACAACATCATTTCGCATATTTGCCCAACCATTCCAGAAATGATCTAATGCGCTCACGAAATGGCTGCCTACTGTGTCCATCCACGGCAATTCGTCAATAAACACGATTTTCTTTCCTGCCGGTAATGCTGCTAAATGCTGTCCTAAATAAAAGAAAGCGTCTGACCAACTATGCAGCTTGGGAATCACGTTCATCCCACTTCGTATGAGCGAAAGACGAAACTCCGCTAACTGCTCAGTTTTAGTGCCATCTTTTAAACCGGTATGCTCAAATGCAAACTTTCCTTCGAAGGTTTGCCTGACAAGGTACGTTTTGCCGACACGTCTGCGACCATAGATAGCAACAAACTCAGACTCGTCGCTATTTAACAATGATAGCAAACGTTTTTGTTCATTCTCTCGTCCTAATAGCATAGTAGTATTTTTTTGATGGTTGACGAAAAACGCTGCAAAGGAACAACTTTTTTGCCAAATGTACAAATAAAAAGCAAGATTTGGCAAAGAAAATGGCATTTTCATGTACTTTCTTTGCCAAATATGGTCAAAAAAAAATAAGTGGTTCCGTCAAGAATATTGCATTCTTATCAAAGTATAACCAAGTAAGTATCGTTTTATTTTGTTGCCATGCAAAATATGAAAATGAGTAAATATTGAAATGTATAAATGCCTCGTCATATTATCCGTCTTTGCTGCTGCGTGTGCGCAGATGCTGCTGAAGCAAGGAGCACGGCAGAACTATGCCGGCTTCTGGCGCCAATACCTCAATCCGTGGGTCATTGGCGGTTATGCCATCATGGCTTGCAGCCTCGTGCTTAATATCTTCTGCATGAGCCGAGGTGTACAAATCAAAGAGGCAAGTACTATTGAATCATTAAGTTACCTCTTTGTGCCGTTTATGGCATTAATCCTGTTCCGTGAACGCATCACCTTGCGCAAAGCCGGAGCAATAGCAATTATAATAACCGGAGTAATATTATTTTTCTTGTAAATATGAATACAAAATTAGTTAAATTTCTTTTCTATGGCTTATCTGCCATCTTAACTGGAGTTCTTGCCTTCTTCATCATCTTCAATGCCGGTTGGATCACTGGCGATGATGCTATTGTTATTTCGCACACTGGATGGGGACACTTCTTCAATCCCGCAGATACAATAACACCATCTGCTGGTCGATTCTATCCTTTGGCATATATCATCTACAATATTTTGCCAATATTCCAATTATATTCGGTCAATGCACATTTCGGACTACACATGCTTACATTCATTCTGTTCTGTGTAGTATCGTTATGGATCTGTTATAAAGCTGTAAATACCAAGCAACTGACTTGGCAAGATGCAGTATTGGTATTCTCCGCTGCCGTTGTTTGTGTAACTCGTGCGTACAACAATTTTTTATATGCGTATTCTACCATTTGGGTGGATTACACGCTTGTGATGGTATGGGTTTTATGTTGCTGCTACGTACATAAGAACCAATCACTAATCGCAATGATTATTGGTTTGTTAAGCGTTTCGTGGCTGACTTATTGTTTGGAAACAAACTTTGTATTCCCGCTCAGTTATGGTATAATCGGCTTGCTCTTTTTGCGGAAGTCCACAAAATTAGAGAAGGCTTATTTATGGAGTATGGTTGCAACAGGAATGTTATTCTTGGTGCTGTATTTCTTCATTTGCTTCTTGCATATTGAAAATGCTTATGATGGTGCGCATGGTCAGGAGATTTCCGTAATCGGGAATGCACTCAAAATGTTTGTCGCGCAAAAAGTTCTTTGGATTGTTCTAATCCTCATATGTTGGAGAGCATATTGTATCTTTGTCAAAAAAGAAGAGTTTGAGTTTTGGGATACTATTCTTCTTACCGGATGTGCGTATTGCTGTGGTTGCGCAATAATGAAACTCAACTGGGTGCTTTATTATTCGTTGGCCTCAATTTTTATGGTTCCAGCCATTGTGCACTATCTGCATAAATATCTTGGATCTAAATGGGCATGGACAATTTTACTAGCATTGGCATTGTTCACATTTTGTAAAGTTCCGGGCTATATAAAACAAAATCAGATAGATAGAAAGGGAACAGCGGAAATAGTAGAGGTATTAGTCAATCAATATAGAAACAGAGATACGCTGTATTGGTATGCACCGGAGGATGATAGAGAATGGTGTTTTGATTTGGAACAACGTGCTTGGTTGTATTCTTGCTTAGAAACAATGTTTGCTTGGAAAATTGATGAAGAATATTATAGATTGCAAGTAGTGAAGACATATGATGGCCGAAAAGGAACTTATATTCTCCCATGCGAAAATAACAAACTCTTCCCTGATATTAATAATACAGTGATTTACGCTGGAGAAATTCTCAAAGATGGTGATTTAAGAAGTTTTACAATTGTAAAAGTACAATAACATGGCTATACCTTTTAACAAACCACACCTCACAGGAAAAGAGGCGCACTACATGTATCAGGCCGTATATAACGGCAAGTTGTCCGGTAACGGAGAGTTTACCAAACGCTGTCAGCAATTCTTCGAAAAACGGTATAACTTCAAGAAATGCCTGCTAACCACATCCGGCACAGACGCACTGGAAATGTGCGCTATGCTTTGTGATTTGAAGCCCGGCGATGAGGTGATTGTGCCGAGTTACACCTTTGTTTCTACGGCACTCGCGTTCTTGCGCGAGGGTGCAAAAGTCGTCTTTGCGGATTCCATGAAACGCAACCCGAACTTGGACGCGGAGGCGTTAGAAGCCCTCATTACCCCGCGTACCAAAGTCATTGTGCCGGTTCATTATGCCGGTGTGGCGTGCAATATGGGCGCTATCATGGCGGTAGCCAAGAAGCACAACATCCTCGTGGTCGAAGATGCCGCACAAGCGATTGATTCGTATTGGAAACCCATCCCGACCTCCCCACAAGGGGAGGAGAAAAAGCCTCTCGGTTCCATCGGTCATCTGGCTGCGTTTTCTTTCCATGAGACAAAGAACATAACAGCCGGAGGTGAAGGTGGCTTATTGGTAGTCAACGACGAACGCTTCATCCGACGTGCTGAAATCATTTGGGAGAAAGGCACCAACCGCGCTGAGTTCTTCCGTGGCGAAGTGAACAAATACGGCTGGGTGGATATGGGTTCCTCGTTCCTGCCGGCGGAGATTAACGCCGCTTTCCTTTGGGCGCAACTGGAGAACCTGGATGAGATACAAGCCAAACGCAAACAGCTCTGGAATCACTATTATGAACTTCTCAAACCGCTTGCCGATAAAGGCTATTTTGCTTTGCCGGACATCCCCGATTATGCCACCAACAATGCCCACATGTTCTACCTTCTCTGCAACTCGTTGCAGGAACGCACGGCCATCCTCCGCCACCTGAAAGAAAAC
>JAFUEI010000025.1 GCA_017464025.1 Paludibacteraceae bacterium
ACCTTCTGCCAGATAACTACACAGTTTACCCATAGTCTTCCCTATATCTTCCCTATACCTTCCCTATGTCTCCTCTATGTCTCCCCTATGTCTTCCCTATGTCTCCCCTATGTCTCCCCTATGTCTCCCCTATGTCTCCGTTACGACTATGCCCCGCTTACACTCCTTTCTGCTTATATATACTAGGTATATATAAGCTATCGGCCGTTTGCCGTTTGGCGGAGAAAAGGAAAAAGCGTATCTTTGCAGAAAAATTCCGACAAGATGAAAAAGGATTACGTGTTCACCTCAGACGGCTCCTATGCTTACCGTTATCCGCGGGCGGCGGTTACGGCGGATGCCGTAGTGCTGTTCAAGGAGCCTGCGGGCTGGCAGGTGTTGCTTATACGCCGCGGCGGCGAGCCTTACCGCGGCAGCTGGGCTCTGCCGGGCGGTTTTATGAATATGGACGAGACGACCGAAGCGTGTGCCCGTCGCGAGCTTGAAGAAGAGACCACCCTCCGTCTGTGCGCGCCGATGCGCTTTGTCGGGCTCTACGACACTGTCGGGCGTGACCCCCGCGGCCGTGTGATAACCGCCACATATATGTGTGTGCTGGAGTGCCGTCCTGAGGCGCGCGGCGGCGACGACGCGGCCGAAGCGCGCTGGTGGCCTCTGGACGATCTGCCGGAGCTGGCTTTCGACCATGCAAAGATGCTGGCAAGAGTGAAAGAGATGGTAGAAGGCCGGTAGGTGTGCGCAGACACGCACTTCCTGCGCGCAGGTTACGGCAGGGAAGAGAGGCGGGAGATGCGCAGGCCGTGTGGGGCGTAGTCGGCAAGAAGGCGCGGCTCGATGATGACCTTGCCGGCGGCATAGGAAGCATGGAGGAAGTGCATGCCGTCGGGTAATTCGTAAGCAATGGCAACATGGGCGAGGTCGAGCCCCGGTCGCGGCGAGATGAAGGTGATGATGTCGCCTGTTTGTATGGCGGCCATGACTCCGGGGCGTCGCAATGAGTCCTGCGTGATGAAGAAATAGGGTTTCTGACTATTCAGCAGCTCCTCTATCATACGGATTTTGCCGAGCTCGCAGACATCGCGGGAGAGCGGACTATAGGCTTCGGGATGGGCAGACATGTAGAAGAACTGCTGGTCGAATTCTTGTCCTAATTCACGGGTATATTCACTAAGAATGCCGTTTGTGCTGTTTTGCAAGAGCCATTCGGAAGTATAATGCAGGCGCGAAGCATAGCCGTCAACGACTCCGAGCCGGTAGCGCATATTGCGGATATTGTCAAGCAGGAGTGCATAGGAAGGTGTGTCTTGGGCAAGAGAGGGAATCGGATTCTGCACGAAACGTCTTCCGTCGCCCGCTTGCACGATGCGGCATCCTTTGAGCGTGAGCGCCAGACAAACGGAGAGCTCGACATAGAGGATGCAGTCGGTCTTGTCGAGAAAGACTTGCAGCCGCTCGGGCTCCGACTCAAGCGTTGCCGCGACATAGGGTGTGCCGAGGAGCTGCAGGGCGACCTGCACAACGAGTCGGGGCAGAGGGAGGGCCGTATCGTCCTGCAGCGCGAGTGCGATGCGGTCGTATATGGCTCGGTTGCGCAGCGTTTGTCCGTCAGTATCGGTTGCGTAGGCGGCAGGCTGCTGCGCGGTGGCAGGAAGGAGCATGCAAAAGCCGAGGATGAGGCTGCATAGGAGACGGGGGAGGCAGGAAGAGTTTTTCATACGGAAGGTGTTTTTAACAAAAGGGGAGGTAGCGCTTCTGCGGGCGTTGTTTGCAGGCGGGGCGGAGCTATACGCGTTTCCCGCGTGCGGCACGGGCGAGCTGCCAAGAGTTGAAGATATTCTGCCAGATGATATATGCCGCCGCGCCGAGAGCCGCCAGCGGGTTGAGCCATGTTTGAGCCATCCAGATGCCGAGCGTAGTATTCTTCTGCCCGAAAGCCTGACCTGCGGAGATGCGCGTCACCTGCGCGAGGTCGCCGGTGGAGACGGCGGCGGAGACGGGGATATCTTTGTAGTCCTCGCCATGGGGCTTTGAGGGCAGCCTCTGACCAATATGCTTTCCGAGGAAGAATTGTAGCAGGCAGGCAATCAGGGCTCCGAGCGCCTGACCCCAGAGCACGACGGGGCTATACTGCTCGTGGAGGAGCGACCACGTAATCTGCGCCATGAGAATGGTCAGGGAAAAGGCCCAGAGATAGAAAGGCAAGGCGCTCCAGAATCCGGTCAGGCGGAATCGCTCGGAGCGCCGGCGTGCCCGCATCAGGCCGTCGTAAGCAAGGCGGAGGAGCCAAGCCAAAAGGAAGGGCCCCATCAACAGAGGCGTGACCTTGCGCATGATAGCGAGGGAGGCCTGCCAGAAAGTCATTTCCGCAGCCGGATTGGCGAGCGGGAAGAAGGCGGGCACAACGAGAGCCGTAGCGACATTGCTGAGGAGGATGAAGGAGGTGAGCGACTGTATGCTGCCTCCGAGTTTGCCGGCAATGACGGGCGATGCCGTGGCGGTAGGCATGATGAAGCAGAGCATGATGCCCTGTGCCAGCACGGGATTGAGGGGGCGGAGGGCATAGAAAGCGCCAACACTGAGCAGGAGCTGGCAGAGAAGCATCAGCCAGTGCCACTTATGAAGCCGGAGATCAAGCGGGTTGACCTTGCAGAAGGTGAAGAAAAGCATGAGGAAGATGAGGGGCGTGAGGAGACAGCCGAGATGGCGCAACCACACGCATCCCAAGGCTCCGGCGAGCATGGAAAGCGGCAATGTGTAGGTCTTCAAGAAACGAAGCATGCAGAGACGTATCAGAAATTGAAGGTCAGGCCGCACTTGAAAGTAAAGTTGCGCCCCTGCAGCCAGACGGGGGAGAACTTGTCGAGGTAATACTGCTCAAGCTCAGCGCCTTGCAAGACGACGGGTTGGCCGGCCGCATCGAAGCCTCCCCTATCCTCTCCGGCAATCCGCTCGGACGAGGGTGCGAATCCGCGGGCATGGTTGTAGGCGAAGCAGACCGTGGCATAGCATCCGGAGAAGACTTCGTAGAGCGCATCGAAGGCGAAGGTGTCGTTCTGCCATGTGCGGTCGGCGAAAGGCTTCTGGGAAATGATATTGGATATCTCCTTGCGGACGTAGTTGAAATTGCGATACTTGGTGTCGTTGGTATAGGAGAAGGCGAGGTAGAGTCCGCGTACAGGCTTGTAGGAGAGTTTGGCGTAGATATTCTGTGCATTGTCGCCCATGTAATGGCCCATGTTGTAGGAATTGGATGTATAAGCGGTGAGGGCGACGGAATGGGTGTAGCAGGCGATATTGCTGCGCATGAACTCGGCCTGAAGGGAGAGGTTGCGCAGCGGCCAGTTGGTGAGGTTGAAGCCGACTTGCCAGCTGACGAGGTTGCGCTGGGGATTGGAAGGTTTCCAGCGGGCGAGGCTGAACTCGTCCACAAAGACGGAAGCATAGAGGTTGAGGTGGCGGAGATTGCGCGTGTTGATGGTGAAGAAGACCTGCGAGTTCTGATTTTCTATGGCGAGACCCTTGGTCAGGAGGTGGTCGAGCGACTTATAGAAAGCGACAGGAATGAAATAGATGGCCTGCGGCGTGCGCTCGGCATAGACGATGGAGTTGCCGATGGAGAAGGAGAGCTGTCGTATGGGAGAGAAGGTAAACATATTGGCCGACATATACTTGCCGGCGGGTCGGTAGTGTCGCACCTCGGGGGCGCCTTCGTTGCGGACTTCGGTGTAATAGTAGGTGCTGTCGAGCACATTGCTAACGAGCCATGCGTGAAACCAGTTGAACTCAAACCATCGGCAGGGCCTCAGATTGATGGATAGCATCGGCACGGCGGGATTGTGTCCGGAGAGGATAACGGAGGAATGGTAGGCATCGCCCCAGACGATGCTCTCGCGCTGGAGGCTGATGCTTCCCCACCAACTGTAGAGGGAGATGCCGCCCTTGGAGTCGGAGAAATCGGCCCCGTAGCGCTCGGCCTCTTTGTATTGTGCCGCGGGAAAGTCGTTGAGATAGCCCGGTCGGGAGAGTTTGGCCCCGCCCTGCTTGCTGTAAGGGCTGTAGTAAGCAGTGCTTGGATAGTATTCCGACTTCAGACCGAGTCCATTCCATGAGTTGTCGCGCAGAGAGCCCCATATAGAGACGTGACGGGCGATGTCCATATTGATTTCGGCACCATACCAGCGCTTGATAATGGCCCCCTTCTTGGAGGCATAGACATCCATACCGAGGATGGGTTTGATGCTGATTTTGAAGTTACGCTTGGGCGTAAGATAATGGAAGGAGGGCTGTGCGAGACTGAGGTTGAAGGTCTTGCGGTTGGTCCACTCGACCCAATTGTCGGGCACGGTGTCGCGCTCGAGCGAGAACTCGTTGAGATAAAAACGGAGCTCGTCGCGCTGCCTGCGGCTGAGGAGAGAGTCCTGCTGCTGCGCCTCAAGCAGCTTCTGTGCGATAAAGTTGCGCGGATAGGGTCTTACGGCCGAGTTGAGATGGATGAGCCCATCGCCCGCCAGCTCGTCGAGGAAGCTGTAGATTTGCGTGTATTGCAGGTTTTCTGGTATATTCTGTGCCCTGAGTGCAACAGGGAGCAGCCATGCCGTTGCCGCAAGGATATATAATAAGGTACGTTTCATACAAGGCGTTGCCGCAATAGCCGTCAGTGGCTGCGTGCACGTTTGAAGAGGATAGTATATATGATTTTCCAGAAATAGAGGAAGTCGGTGGAAAGAGTGCCTTTCTTCTCACAACGAATGAGATAGCGCATCTCGGATTCTTCTATTTCGGGTAGCGTCTTGGGCATGTCAGCATAGAAAGGCGGAAGCAGGCCGGGCTTGTGGTGTGTCCGCTTCTGCTGCAGTTCAGGGCTGTAGAGGGAGAAATACTGCTTGCTGATGGGTCTTACCCCAACGAGTTTCATATCTCCCTTGAAGAGGTTGATGAGCATAGGCCATTCGTCCATCCAACAACTGCGCATGAAGCGGCCGAGGGTAGTGACACGGATGTCGTGCTTGAACTTGCCGCCCTCGCGGAGGTTGTACTTCTCGTAGATATAGCTCTGCAGATACTCGGAATAGGGGTGCATGGTGCGAAACTTGTACACCTTGAAGACACGCCCGTTCTTCCCCACCCTGTTGAGCCGCACAAACATGCCATAGAAGCGGCGCTGGACAGTTTGCGGCCGGAAACTGCGTCGTGCAACGACATAGATGAGATCGCCCGCCTTGTGCTCGTCCACGATATCGAATCCGCAGTAGCAGAGACGGCCGAGGACTTCGGCCTTGGAGAGTACGCGGTCTTTGCCTTCGGTGATATCGTAGTAAAGGCGGGAGGTCATGAAGAGCTTGGGCAGGATGCGCTTATAGAAGAAGAAGATGCTATATACCATCCAGTTGAGCAGCGGCGGATACTTTTTTAGAATCTGACGTTTGCGCACACCCTGCGGCTCGAAGCAACAGACAAAAAGTCCGTCGTCTGGCAGACGGTCGTTGACAACACCAAACATCTTGTTGATGCCACGCACCTGATTGAGGGGCATGAGATTGATGATAGCATCGAAGCGGTAGTACTTGAGCTTCTGTATGTTGAAGAGTTCGGATGTGCGAAGAATGTAGGTGTTGGAGGAATAGAGGTTGATGTGTTTCTCCATATAGGGGACTACCCTTTCTCCCGAGCTTTCGATGAGTGTGGAGCGGATATTCTCCCGCTGTGCATCATCGTAGAAATGCGGAGCCCCGAGGACAGGTTGCGGCCCGCGCTCGGGTGCGCGCTCAATCTCGGGCTCGGCATTGAGGGCGTAGTGGTAGGCATGGAAGAGGAGGAGAAAAAGGAAGCTGACGATGAGCATAGCCAGCCAGATGGTGAGGAGCACCCAGATGGAATAGTTGCTGCCTTCAGCCATCCACGTCATATATCCCCACATAAGCAGGAAGACAGCGGCGGCCGCTATGAGCAGACGACCGATGCTGAGCGTGACACGCATGAACTTGACCCGCACAAAGCGGTGGGCCAGATAGCTGCAAACGAGCCAGACGCCGGAGAAGATGAGGGCAAAGGCCCAATACTTCTGAAAGGGGATTTGCGTGGAGAGCGGAAACCACATCAGCACGACAAAGAAACTGACCGAGAGCAGAGCGACGTCGGTAAGCAGATAGGGCCAATAGGGGCGGTAGAATATGTGGGAGCGGAGCTTCACAAAAAGAAAGCGGGATACCGGCTGAGCGGCATCCCGCCCTGATCAGGATTCAGGAGAGTTATTTCTTGGCCTTAGCGGCATATCGCTTGTTGAGGGCAGCCACTACCTCGTCGGTAATATCGTATCCGGGCTGTGCAAGGAGGACATTGTCGCTCTGCGTGTTGGCGAAGATAATCTGGAAGCGTCCTTCAGCATTGAACTCCTTGAGGAAATTGTCGAGCGTGTCGCGGAGCTGGAGGTTGAGATTCTGGTTCTCGACGAGGATGTCGTTGGTGAGTTTGGCCTCGAGATCCTGCAAATCCTGCTGCTTCTTCTGCAGACGGTTGGCTTCCTGCTCTGCGCGCTCACGGCTAAGAAAGGCATTGTTGTCAAGCTTGCGCTGGAAATCGGCCATTTCGTTCTGCAGGGTGCGCGCTTTGGTGTTGAGTTTGAGACGAGCATCTTCCTGCTTGGTCATAAGCGTCTCCTGGGCTTCCTGCGCAAAGGTGTAGTTGTTGAGCAGGGAATCGATGTTGAGATAGGCCACCGGCAACTGCCCAGAAACAGCGACAGCTTCACCTTCGGCAGCAGGTGCAGCCTTTGGCTTGACCGTGAAGAAGATGACAAACAGCGCCACCACGGCGGCAGCAAGCAGGGAATCGATAATGATTTGGATTTTGTTCATTGCAATAGTATTTGAATGTTTATATTTGTTTGCAGAATGGTCTAATGAATGGGCTACATGTTGCTGAGGTCCATCTTCCGGCATGAGCGGCGGCGCTCCAACCTGTCTTGCGAGTTGGCGCAAGTGATGCCCCGCTCGCGCATAGGCTTGCTGTCGGCAATGTGCATACTGGAGAAACGGCCGTCCTTACATAGGAACAGCTTCACACTCAGCAGGATGACAGCCAGTGCTATCACTACTACCGCCAAGAGGAGAGCAAGAATGAAGTTCATAATCGCCAATTTGTGTGCAAAAGTACAAAAAAGAATTGAATTGCGTACTACTTCAAGTTCTTTTTCTGAAAAAAACGTTTCTGATTTGGCTGTATGCGGTATTTTATGTACCTTTGCGCACTAAACCGTTATGCGACCATATATACGGCCGCGGCAGACCATAACCAAGGATGGTTAATCAGCTTTATCAAACAGCAAAAAGACAAGTATGGCAACACAAACCCAACAGCCGGTAGGCACCCTTTACAACGCCCTGACAGCGGGCAGCAAGATAATCGGCACCATCATAGCCGATAGTGATATTCGTATAGACGGCACTGTGGAAGGCGATTTGCAGTGTTCTGGCAAAGTAATCATAGGTGAGAAGGGCTTTCTGAAAGGCACCGTTGACTGCCAGAATGCGGAGGTAATGGGCAAACTGGACGGCAAGATAGAGGTGAAGCAGACCCTTGCCCTCCGCTCAACCTCGAATCTTCAGGGCGAGGTTCACACACAGACGCTCATCGTTGAGCCCAACGCCGTATTCAACGGCACTTGCTCGATGCGTCAGAAAGAGGCTTCCACCACAAGCGTTCGCAAATAACGTATCCACCAACACCCCCCAAAAACTCTAATACTTATGGCAACCATCAAACCGTTCAAGGGCATCCGCCCTCCGAAAGCTCTTGTAGAGCAAGTGTCGTCACGTCCGTATGACGTGCTCAACTCGGAAGAGGCCCGCACAGAAGCGGCCGGCAACCCGATGTCGCTTTACCACATCATCAAACCTGAAATAGACTTTGCGCCCGGCACAGACGAGCATGACGAGCGGGTATATAACAAGGCCCGCGCGAACTTCGACATGTTCAGAAGAAACGGCTGGTTAGTGCAGGACGAGGAAGAGAAATACTACGTCTATGCGCAGACGATGGAGGGCCGGACACAGTATGGTCTGGTAGTGGCCGCGTATGTGGACGACTACATGGAAGGGCGCATCAAGAAACACGAGCTGACCCGCAAGGACAAAGAGGAAGACAGGATGAAGCATGTGCGCGTGAACAACGCCAACATGGAACCTGTATTCTTCGCCTATCCCCACCGCGACGACCTTGACGCAATTGTAAGTGAGATTGTAAAAGGCGAACCTGAATATGACTTCACGGCAGCTCCGGAAGGCTTCCGCCACACTTTCTGGCTCATCAACGACAAGGCTGTCATCAAACGCATCACGGAGATATTCGCCCAGATACCGTCCATGTACATTGCCGACGGGCACCACCGCAGTGCAGCTGCTGCATTAGTGGGCAACGAATGCCGCCAGCAAAACCCGAATCACAAGGGAGACGAGGAGTACAACTATTTCCTTGCGGTATGTTTTCCCGACAACCAGTTGAATATCATCGACTATAACCGCGTCGTAAAAGACCTGAACGGGATGAGCGACGAGCAGTTTCTCAAGAGACTGGAAGAGGACTTCACAGTGGAGAAGAAAGGGCGTGAGATATACAAACCGCAGGCCCTGCACAACTTCAGCCTGTACTTGGGCGGGGAGTGGTATAGTCTGACGGCCAAGCCCGGCCGCTACAACGACAGCGACCCCATCGGCGTGCTGGACGTAACGATATCGTCGAATCTGATATTAGACAAGATATTGGACCTGAGAGACCTGCGCACCAACAAGCGGATAGATTTCGTAGGCGGCATACGCGGCTTGGGCGAGCTTAAGCGGCGCGTGGACAGCGGCGAAATGCGTATGGCCCTTGCGCTGTACCCCGTGACGATGCAGCAGATTATCGACATAGCGGACTCGGGCAACATCATGCCCCCCAAGACGACCTGGTTTGAGCCCAAACTGCGCTCAGGCCTGGTAATCCACGAGTTGATATAATATCATTTGCATTTTACGAACAAACAGTTATCTTTCATATTCCGTATGACGATAGGTCTGGCCCTGATTGGCCTGGCCTTTTCGTCGTGTGGCGTAAAGGCCCGCATCAAGAAAGCGGACAAGAAATATGCCATCGGCGAATATTATGAGGCCGGCAACATCTACCAATCGGTGTACAGACAAGTGAGTCCGAAGGACAAGCAGACTCGCGGCTACATTGCTTTCCGTCAAGCGGAATGTTACCGCTACATCAACAACACCAAGGCCATAAACGCCTACCGCAACGCCATCCGCAATCGTTATCCCGACTCGACGGCCTATCTGCGCCAAGCGCAAATGCTGCATTATACAGGCAAATACGCGGATGCTGCCAAGGGCTATGAGATATATCTACAGGCTCATCCGGACGACTACGTGGCCCGCGGCGGGCTGTATGCCTGCCGGCAAGTGGCGGAATGGCGGAAGCAACCGTCGCGCTACAAAGTGGCCCCGGCCAACGACTTCAACCAGAAGCGCAGCAGCAGTTTCGCCCCACGCTTCATCGGCTCGGATGCGGATGCGTTGATGTTCACCAGCAACCGCCAGAAAACGGGCAAGCGGACGGGGATAAGAAACAGCTCCATCACGGGTGTGCCCGTAAATATGCTCTACTCCACCCGCAAGAACGCTTCAGGAGCTTGGGAAGAGGTGGAAGCGACGGAAGGCATCACCGGCGGTGAGAACGAGGGCAGTAGCGAAGAAAGCGGCGAAGGTGGCGAGGGGAGCGAAACCCAAGGTACAACGATAAGCAAGAAAGCGGCAGGACAACCCGATATCGGGGTATGCTCTTTTACGGCTGACGGAAAGACGATGTATTTCACCTACTCGCGTCCCGTAAACGGCTCGGACCAAGGGGCGAAGATATACGTCTCCAACCGTGCGAGCGGCACATGGGGCGAGCCTCAGGAGGTGAAACTCTTTCCCGACAGCACCATCTCGTGCGGTCATCCTGCCGTGAGCGCCAACGGCGACACGCTGTGGTTTGCCTCGGATGCTCCCGGCGGCTATGGCGGCAAAGACATCTGGTTCGCGGAGAATGCCGGCGGAGAATGGGTGGGTGCCACCAATGCCGGTGCACAGATAAACACGGCAGGTGACGAGCTCTACCCGACCATCCGCAGGGACGGCACGTTGTATTTCTCATCGAACGGGCATCCCGGCTACGGCGGATTGGACATCTTCAAGGCCGTGCGCCAAGACACGTTGTGGCTGCTGTACAACATGGGGGCTCCGTTCAACTCGAACGGTGACGACTTCGGCATCACCTTTGCAGGCGATACGGAGGACGGCTTCTTCTCTTCCAACCGCGGACAGCGCAAGGGATATGACCAGATATACAGTTTCATACTGCCGGAGATGGTGTTTTTGGTAGAAGGCAGCGTGACCGACAACAACGGAGAGCCCCTGACAGACGCCCGCCTGCGCCTGGTAGGTGACGACGGCACCAACCAAAAAGTGCAGGTACGCCGCGACGGCACCTACCGTCTCAAGCTCAACAAAGAAGCCCACTACGTGATGCTGGCAGCCGCCCGAGGACACCTGAACAGCAAGGAAGAACTAAACACGCTCAACCTCGCCGACAGCAAGACCTACACGGTGGACTTTGCGCTGACACCCGTCAGCAAGCCCGTCACCATGGAGAATATATTCTATGAGTTTGCCAAATGGGAACTTACCCCCCAGTCGGAGACAGGGCTGAACAGCCTCATCAAACTGCTGAACGACAACCCGAACATCACCATTGAGCTGGCTGCCCATACGGACCGCGTAGGCAATGCGCAGGCTAACAAAACACTGAGCGAAAAACGTGCCCAGTCGGTAGTGAACTACTTGATAAGCCATGGTATAGAAAAAGAGCGCCTGACCCCCGTTGGCTATGGCAAAGAGAAACCCGTGACGGCCGACAAGGCACTGAACCAGCGCTATCCGTTCATCCCCGTAGGGCAGGAGCTCAACGAGGATTTCATTGACACATTGAGCAAAGATAAGCAGGAAATCTGTAATCAGATAAACCGACGCACCGAATTCCGCGTTCTGAAGACGACGTACAAGTTGTATTAAGCGGAGAGGCTATTTCACCATTCATGGTGCCGCAGCCGGAAGGCAAGATATTTTTCAGAAACAAAAGTTAAACGAAGCAGAGTGACCGTACGGCCTGTCAGACCGTGCGGATTTCAACCGTGCATGGGAGGGGTCAAGGGCACGTCTCTACAGGAGAATCACGGCGATGTTATTTCCGGCGGATGTACTCGGCGAAGGTGAAAGCATAAGAATTCTGTCCGTCGGACTCATGGCGCACGGATTCGGTGAGTTGCCAGACAGCGGGGTCAATGGTAGGGAAGAAGGTATCCGCATCGGGCCACGTATGGTGGATATGCGTGATGTACAATTTGTCGGCCAAGGGCAAAAACTGCCGATAGACCATTCCGCCCCCGATGATGAAATTCTCCTTGCCGGCATCGGCCATACGCAAGGCCTCGTCAATGCTATAAGCCGCTTCCGCCCCTTCGAAGGTCTCACCGGAGATGTCAGTAATGACGATGTTGCGCCGGTTGGGCAGCGGGTGACGCGGCAGCGAGAAGAAGGTGCGCTTTCCCATGATGACGGTGCATCCGGATGTAATCTGCTTGAAATGCTTCAGGTCGTCCGGCAGATGACAGAGCAGGTTGCCCTTGCGGCCTATCTCGTTTTGTTCGGCGACAGCTACTATTATGGAAATCATACGCTTACTATTCCCGCAATATGCGGATGAGGGTTATAGTCGGTCAGTTGGAAGTCTTCGTAACGGAAACCGAAGATGTCGGCTACCTCGGGATTCATAATCATTCGCGGCAGCGGGCGGGGTTCACGCGAGAGCTGCAGCCTGACTTGGTCGAGATGATTGAGATAGATATGTGCATCGCCAAAGGTATGCACGAAATCGCCGGCCTGCAGGCCTGTGACCTGCGCCATCATCAAGAGCAGCAGAGCATAGGATGCTATATTGAAAGGCACGCCGAGGAAGATGTCGGCACTACGCTGGTAGAGTTGGAGCGAGAGCCGCCCGTCAGCTACATAGAACTGGAAGAGCGTGTGGCAAGGAGGCAATGCCATACGGTTCACCTCGGCCACATTCCAAGCGCTGACAATAAGACGACGGGAGTCGGGACTGGTGCGTATCATCTGCTGGAGCTGCGCAATTTGGTCAATCGCGCCACCGCTGTAGTCGGGCCATGAACGCCACTGATGGCCATAGACAGGTCCGAGTTCGCCATCGGCATCGGCCCACTCGTTCCAGATACGCACTCCATGCTCCTGCAAATAGCGTACGTTGGTATCGCCGCGCAGGAACCAGAGCAGTTCGTAGATGATGCTCTTCAGATGGAGTTTTTTGGTGGTCAGCAAGGGGAAACCATCATCCATACGGAAGCGCATCTGGTGACCGAAAACGGAGAGTGTGCCCGTGCCGGTGCGGTCATCTTTGCGCACGCCTTCGCTGAGCACACGGCGGCAGAGGTCGAGATATTGTTGCATGCGGGTTGGGGTGTTTGATGATTCGGGTTGTCAGAAAGAGTTGGGAAGTGGTGCAAAATTACGACAAGTTTTCCAATCTCACAAATCGAGCGGCAAGGTTTCCAGAGCTCGGAGCGTGAGACGTGAAAGCGCATAATCGGACAAGGAGCTCCATGCGACAGGGAAGGTGCCGTCCCGCTGCGGTAACGAAGCAACCGAGGCAAGGAAGAAGCGGGCGTGAAGACGCTGATGGGACAGAATGTGTACAAAATCGGCTTGCCAGAGAGGGCTTAGGCCAAGTTCATCGGCTTCAAGAAGGCGGTCAGACTCGAGTAAAGGGAATTCGTAGAGATGCTGCCATATATCTTTTCCGTGCCGCTGGCAAAGGAGCGTATGATTGGAACTCTTATATATAATATAGGTAAGATACCTGTCTTTGAGAGGTGCCGATTTGCCCTTTACGGGCAGCAGGGCTGCAGTGCCTGCCGCTTCGGCTTTGCAAAGAGAGACTATAGGGCACAGGGAACACTGCGGATTCTGCGGAGTGCAGACCAAGGCTCCTAATTCCATCATCGTCTGATTATGCAGACGCGGATTGGCGGGATCGAGAAGCCGGTCGGCCAGCGCCTGAAAACGTTTTCTCCCATTCGTAGTATCAATTGGCGTATCATCGTCAGTCAAGCGCGAGAGCAGGCGATAGACATTGCCGTCCACAACGGCGTAGGGCATGTTCCATGCGAAGGAGCAGACGGCAGCTGCCGTATAATCCCCCACTCCACTCAGGGCACGCACCGCAGCATAGTCAGGCGGGAAGACACCGCCATAGCGCTCCGCCACCTCGCGTGCGGCTTTGTGGAGATTGCGGGCACGGGAATAATAGCCAAGTCCCTGCCAAAGTAGCATCACTTCGTCTTCGGAAGCAGCGGCCAGCGACATCACATCGGGGAAACGTTCAATAAAGCGCAGATAGTAGTCGTAGCCCTGTGCGACACGCGTCTGCTGGAGGATGATTTCCGAGAGCCAGATGCGATAGGGATCGGAGGTCTCACGCCAAGGCAGAATACGATGATTGCTTCCATACCAGGTTGCCAATTGTTTATGAAGGTATTGCGTATTCACTGTTTTTATTTTACCTTTGCAGCCGCAAAGATACGAATTATCACCCAAACAACCAAAGCACAATGAAAAAGATTCTATTAACAATCATGACACTGCTAATGCTGGTGTCGTGCGGCAAACAGACCTACATTATCAACGGTTCGGTTGAACCAGAGACACAATTAGACGGTCAGACGGTGTACCTCATACTTGACGGGAGCAGCGACACGCTGAGTACCGTAGTAAAGGACTATCACTTCCGCTTCAAAGGCAAAACAGAAGGCACTACGGCCGCTATCCTTAACTTCGACGGACAAGGCGAGGCATTCTTCTTCGTAGAGCCGGGCAAGATAGAAGTGGAGATAGAAGAGGAGAAAGGCTATAGCGGCTACGAGGTGAGCGGCACTCCCAACAATGACTTGCTCAACCAATTCAATGACGACCAAGAGGATTTGGTCGAGCGCTATCAGGAGGGAGAGTTGAGCGACGAGGACATGATGGAAGAATACATCGGCCTGGTGCAGAACTTCATACGCACAAATGCCAACACCGCCGCCGGCCGCTATATTCTGCTGAGCAACGCCGACATGCTGACCACAAAGCAACTGGATGATGATTTCGCTCTACTTGATGAAGAATCGATGCAGGACAGCCATATCAGCCAACTATACGAACGTTTCCTACTTCTGCAAGGGACTGCCGAGGGCGAACCTTACACCGATTTCAAAGCCCCGACACCGGAAGGCGGCGAACTGGCGCTATCGGATATAGTGGGTAAGACCGCCTATGTACTGGTGGACTTCTGGGCCTCCTGGTGCGGCCCCTGCCGCCGTTCGATGCCGCAGATGAAAGAGTTGTATGCCAAGCACCAAGACAAGTTAGAGATATTGGGTGTATCGCTTGACAACGACGAGGGCCGCTGGAAAGAGGCCATCAGCAGCCTCGGACTGCCGTGGCGGCACATCAGCGACCTGAAGGGCTGGGAGTGTGCCGCAGCGCAGGCTTACGGAGTGAATGCCATTCCGGCGACTGTGCTCATTGACAAAGAAGGGACTATAATAGGCCGCAACCTTGAAGCGTCACAAATTGATGCTCTTCTGAGCAAATAAACACAAAAATACACTTTTTTTTCAGAGAGGGTTGTGTAAATCAGAAAGTTTGTGTAATTTTGCAGCCGATTTCGCCCCAAGCAGGGCAAACCGCCCATAAAAAGGCAAAACAAACATATTATATTAACCCATATAACATTACAATTATGACAAAAGCAGAACTTGTAAACCAGATCGCAGCCCAAACCGGTTACGACAAAGTAACAGTGCTGAACGTAGTTGAGGCTTTCATGGAGAACGTGAAGGGCTCTATCGTGGCAAAAGAGAACGTATATCTCCGTGGTTTCGGAACCTTCCAGACCAAGGTCCGCAAAGAGAAAGTGGCCCGCAACATATCGAAGAACACGACTATCGTTGTTCCCGAGCATGTAATCCCCGCTTTCAAGCCGTCGAAGGAGTTCGTTAAATCTGTAAAATAACATTTTGCTATGCCTAACGGAAAAAAGCACAAGAGACACAAGATGTCCACGCACAAACGCAAAAAGCGTCTGCGCAAGAACCGTCATAAGAAGAAGTAAGACGGAAGAGACTGAAAGTTGACAGTTGACAATTGACAGTTCGTTGGCATTGACCGATGTCAGTATCAACTGTCAACTGCCAACTTTCAATTTTTATTAACCTCTCTCTTCTCCACGCAGGCCGGCTTTGAGCGCAAAGCGGCTGGAGAAGAGATACAAACACATTTTTATATAGTGAAAAGCGAACTGATAGTAGATGTCCAACCGAAGGAGATCGCTATGGCGCTGGTAGAAGACGACCGCTTGATGGAAGTGAACCGCGAGAAGCGTGAAATGACCTATGTAGTGGGCAACATCTACCTTGGGAAGGTAAAGAAAGTAATGCCAGCGCTGAACGCCGTCTTCGTCGATGTAGGCTACGAAAAAGACGCTTTTCTCCACTATCTTGACTTAGGCGAAGGATTCAACCGCGTCAACACGTACGTCCAGACCCTGCTCCGCAAAGAAAAGGCCCCAGCCACCGGCAAGTTATACAGTCTGCCGGAAGTGGGAAAAGAAGGCCAAATAGGCGACTATCTGAAGACGGGCGACCATATTTTGGTACAAATAGCCAAAGAGCCCATCAACACCAAGGGACCGCGTCTCACAGCCGAAATATCACTCGCAGGACGAAACATCGTCCTCATTCCTTTCGGCGACAAGGTGATGGTCAGCAGCAAAATCAAGTCGGAGTCAGAGCGTAGCCGTCTGAAGCAGCTCGTGCAGTCAATCAAGCCGCAAGGCTACGGCGTAATAGTACGTACGGTGGCCGAAGGCAAGCGAGTAGCCGAGTTGGACGGCGAGATGCAACTGCTCGTGAAGCGCTGGGAAGACACCGTCAAGAAACTGCAGCAACTGAAGCAGCCAGCCGTTAACCTTGTAAAAGAAGAGATTGGCCGCACCATAGGCCTGTTGCGCGACATCTTCAATCCCACATTCGAGAGCATACAAGTGAATGACGAAGAGGTGTTCAACGATGTGAGTGCCTACGTGGAGCTGATTGCTCCGGAGAGCAAGAAGATTGTCCGTATGTACAAGGGCGAACAGCCCATCTTCGACCACTTCCAAATTACCCGCCAGATGAAGACGGGGCTGGGGCGAACGGTAGGTTTCAAGAATGGCGGCTACCTGATTGTGGAAAAGACAGAGGCACTGTGGTCGATTGACGTAAACAGCGGCAGCAAGAAACAAGGGACCGACCAGGAAGAGAATGCCTTTAACACCAACATGCTGGCAGCAGACGAGATAGCCCATCAGCTACGTCTGCGCGATATAGGCGGCATTATCATCGTCGATTTCATCGACATGGATTCATCGGAGAACCAACAGGCTCTGTATGAACACATGCGCGACCTGCTGGAGTTGGATAGGGCAAAGCACAACGTACTCAAATTGAGCAAATTCGGTCTGATGCAGATTACCCGCCAACGTGTCCGTCCCGCTGTCGAAATGCAGACGCAGGAGGTGTGCCCCACCTGCATGGGCAAAGGAAAGATACAACCATCGATTCTCTTCACCGACACGTTGCAGGAAGAGATAGAGGCTTATACCGAACGGTTTGGCCGTCCGTTAAGGTTGTATGTGCATCCATACGTATATGCCTATGCCGACCGCGGAATCTTCAACTCGATCCGCCTGCAATGGAAGCGCAAATACGGCGTACGGTTGCTGGAAAGTCAAGACCTTGCCTTTATGCAATACAAGTTCACCGACATGAGCGGTAAGCAGTTACTGACCAGCGAACCGCACACCCATGAAGAGAACGCGCCTAAGGATAAAGACAGTGAGAAAAAAGCGTAAGGACAAAAAAACGGGAATACGTTATTGTGTTCCCGTTTTTTTTCTTTTGGAAACTTGGCATTGTTTTTGTAATTTTGCAAGCGTAATGAGACGCCTTCTCCACATAGTACTACCAATCCTGACAATTCAACTGCTGTTGTCAGGGGTGCCTGTACACGCCCAACTCAACACCGACCGCATCACGGCCATCGGGCGGAATGCCCTGTACTTTGACGACTACGTGTTGGCCATACAATACTTCAATCAGGTTATCAAACTGAAGCCATGGTTGGCAGAGCCGTATCTGTATCGTGCCATAGCCAAAATACAATTGGGGGATATGGCCGGTGCGGAACGCGACTGCTCGTCGGCGATACAAAATAATCCGTTTCTGCCGGGTGCGTATTACGCCCGCGGCTTTGTCCGCCTGCGGCAGGGGCATGCCGATATGGCGGAAAACGATTTTACAGAGGCTCTGGTGTTCGCCCCCGACAACAAGATATACACGCTGCTTCGAGCCGATGCCCGTGCACGGTTGAAACATTATCCGGAAGCCTTAGCCGACATTGATGAGTTACTGCGTCGCGAACCCCGCAACGCATCATACCACTTTGAAAAAGGTACTGTATGCATGGCCATGCAAGACACGCTTTGCGCTTTTCAAGCCTTCAGCGCCGCAGTAGAATACGACAGCCAAAACCCAGCGAACTGGTCGGCACGCGGACTTGTAAACATGATGTTAGAGCACAACAATGAAGCTTTGCTGGACCTGACAAAGGCTGTCAATCTGGGCAGTAAATGGGCAGGTGATTACATCAACCGCGGCGTGCTTTTCTACAAAAAACACAATTACCGCGGGGCCATGGCTGACTATGACAAGGCCGTATCGCTTGACCCGCAGGACGCACAATGCTATTACAACCGCGGAATGTTGCGCAGCGAGGTGGGCGACTGGAACCGTGCCCTCGAAGACTTCGACCAAGCTATCGGTCTGGAGCCAGACAAAACAGAGATGCGTTACCAGCGAGGAGTGGTTCATCTGCAGTTACGTCAATGGAATGAAGCCGTCAGCGACTTCGACTCTCTCATCAGCCGCTATCCCTATTTCCTTCCCGCCTATTATTTAGCCGCCCAGGCCAAGACGGCCCTTGACGAGCCCAAAGCCGCCTGGCACTACCAGCAGAAGGCACATAAGCTGGAACAGAACAAAGAGGAGATTATGCGCCAGCAGCGCTCCGTGAACACGGACGTGCAATTAGCAGAATCCCAACCACAGAAACGCGACCGCCGCAAAGAGTTTTCCAACCATGCCGCCCAAAACCAGGCCGAGCCCCAAGAGGAAGGATATTACAGCAGCGAGACGCGGGGCAACGTACAGAAGCGGCATGCCGACGTGGTGAACGAACCCAACATCGCCCTCAACTACTACAGCAAACGGGATGCACTACGCCGCACCGACTATTTCCACTACATCGTGGACGACTACAACCGCACACAGACCCTACCATCACCCCTGCAAGTGACCATAGAAGAACCTGCCCTGACTGCCGAACTGGTGAACAGCCACTTTGATGCCATCACCCGTATGTCGGACAGGCTGGACACGGAAACCGGTAATCCGGATTTGCTATTCTCAAGGGCCGTAGAGTTTGCCCTTGTGCAGGACTATTCGTCGGCCATCGACGACTGCACCCGCGCCATCGTGCTCCTCAACCAGCAGGACGAAGCGGACAGACGCCTGCCCATATTTTACTTCTGCCGTGCCAACTGGCGCTACAAACTGCTTGAATATCAGCGCAGCACCGGCGAGTTGTACGACGATAAGGCGAATGGAAAGCTGGAATTCGAGATGATTATGCGTGACTATGACCAAGTGCTGCGTCTGCAACCCGACTTTGCCTTTGCCGCCTACAACAAGGCCAATATGCTGTGCACCCAACGTGACTTTGACGAAGCAGTAAGATACTACACACAGGCCATCAGTACCGAACCCGAGTTTGCAGAGGCTTGGTTCAACCGCGGTCTGACACGCATCTACACCGACCATAACGAAGAAGGTCTGGCCGACCTGAGCAAGGCGGGCGAACTGGGGATATATCAGGCATACAACTTGATTGCACGCTTCCAATGATACGCATGCGCTCTCTCATATTGTCCGCTCTGCTGCTATGTACCGCCACGATGGCCAAAGGCCAACTGCTATGGGAAGTGTCAGGCAATTCAGCCAAATCCAAGTCATATATCTTCGGAACAGACCGCTTAGCAGACATCTCCTTTTTAGACACCGTGCCCAATCTCTTCAAGGTCTATGGCCGTTGCAGCCGTGTCATAACAGAGATGGCCATCAATGATATGGATGCGGCGCGCGCCCTGCGCGAAGCGGCATTACTACCCGATTCTGCGAGCCTTCGCGGTCAATATACTCAAGAAGAATATAGCCGCATTGATGCAGCTATACAACTGGCAATCAACATGGATTTGGACAAGGTAGGTCGGATGAAGCCGTCGTATCTAACCGAGTTGTACCGCAACGAGTTACTGCGCCGCTGGATGGGCTATGACGAGGACCGCTCCATGGAAAACTTCTTCCAGACCGTGGCAAAGCAGCAGGGCAAACCAGTCATAGCATTAGACGATACCGGCGAGGCCATCTACATGGCATTCGACCGCGAACCCACGTACTGGCAGTGTAAAGAACTGCTGAAGATCGTGGACTATCCCGAGCGGGAGATACAATTAGAAAAGGCGCTACTCAATCTCTACCGCAACGGTCAACTGCTGGAGATGACCTATCGGGTGACGGCTCCGGACAACCTATCCACCCTCTCCTACTCCGACTATCAAGTGTATGCCCGCCGCAACCTGAACTGGACCAAGCGCCTTATCCCCTATCTGACAGAAGGGGACAACTTCATCTGCCTCAATGCATTGTATCTCGGTGGTGACGACGGTTTGCTGGCACGACTGAAAGCGGCCGGCTACAAGATACGTCCTGTTAACCGATTCAAACTGCTCAAAGACAAAGAGTTTCCTGCCATTCCAGAGATGGCGGGCGAAACGGCGCCGTAAGAATAGCCTGAAAAAGGACGAAGAAGTGTATTACACATTCAGCATCCTGAGAATATCGTCCTCCATCTTTTCAGGCTGGACAGTAGGGCCATAGCGCTTGATGACCTTACCATCACGCGAGATGAGAAACTTGGTGAAGTTCCACTTGATTTTGGAAGAGAACCATCCGTGAGCCTGACTCTTCAGATACGTGTAAACGGGACTTTCGTTCGATCCGTTCACATCAATTTTCTTCATCAGCGGGAAAGTAACCCCGAGATTGCGCTGGCAGAACTGCGCAATCTCCTTGTCGGACCCCGGGTCCTGATGGGCGAACTGGTCGCAAGGGAATGCGACAATGACAAGCCCCTGCTCCTTATATTTCTGATACAACGCCTCCAGTCCTTTGTACTGGGGCGTGAAACCGCACTTGCTGGCGGTGTTGACCACCATCAGCACCTTGCCTCTGTATTCGGCAAAGTCCTGTTCGCCCCCCTTGTTGTTCAGGGGCTTGAAATCATAGATTGATGCCATCTGCGTTTAGGATTTACTGTTAACGACCCAAGATTTGCCGACAAAGGTACGCAAAAACTTTCATACGACAAACGGCGGCGTCCGAATTGCGCGACAACCGCATCAGAAGAGTTACTCCATGCGGGCAACAGAGGGCAGGTTTTCCTTGCATATTGATGCTGCCACTTGTCTATTCAGAAGAAAAGTGCTATCTTTGCCGTGGTCTTACAAAGGCAATCGAACAACCGGCGTCTGCCAACCTGTCAACGCCTGCTGCACCCTGCAAGACAAATGTAACCCGCTACCGCCATGAAACTGCAATTTCTCGGTGCCGCCGGCGAAGTGACCGGCAGCAAGCACCTGCTCACCGTCGGCCGCAAACGAATTTTACTTGATTGCGGTATGTATCAAGGTAAAGGAATGGATACCGACCGTGCCAACCGCGAACTCGGTTTTGAGCCATCAAACATCGACTACATCGTACTCACACACGCCCATATCGACCATAGCGGTCTGATACCCTATCTGTACAGAAAAGGGTTTCGAGGGAAAGTGGTATGCACTCCTGCCACCAAAGATTTGTGCAGCATCATGCTGCTTGACACCGCGTATATACAGGCGCTTGACATCAAATGGTACAACCGCAAGCAGCACAAACTGGGTCTTCCTCCAGCCGATGTGCTGTACGATGCTCAGCAAGCCCAACGCTGCATGCGCCTCTTCAAAACGGTGGAGTATGAGCGCGACTATTTTCTGTGCGAGGGCGTGATGCTGCGTTTCACCGATTCGGGTCACATGCTGGGCAGCGCGATTGCCAGCCTGACCATTACGGAATTCGGCGAGACGAAACGTCTGGCCTACACAGGCGATATCGGTCGGCCACACAGCCACATTCTCTGTCCGCCCAAACCCTTTCCTCAATGCGACTGGCTGATATGCGAGTCCACCTATGGCAACCGCTTGCACGATGAAGCGGAAGTGACGGAAAACGAACTGCTGGAAATAGTGCGCGACACGTGCGTACGGAAACAAGGCAAACTCATCATACCGAGCTTTTCGGTAGGCCGTACGCAGGAGATTGTATATGTATTGAACAAATTGTACAATGCAGGATTTCTGCCTGCTGTAGATGTATATGTGGACAGTCCGCTATCAGTGAATGCCACTGACATTTTCCGTCAGTATACCGAGCAGTTGAACACCGAGGTTCAGCAGGTCATGAAAAACGACCCCGACCCGTTCGGCTTCAACACGCTGCATTACATCACCGACATACGCGAATCAAAACGACTTAATACCGACCCGAAACCCGCCATCATCATATCCGCCTCGGGCATGCTGGAGGCAGGCCGCGTGAAGCACCATGTAGCAAACCATATAGAAGACCCGCGCACAACGATTCTGATTGTAGGCTACTGCACCCCGACGTCATTGGGGGCCCGTCTGCTTGACTTGTTCGGTTTAGGAGACAATCCGGCACCGTTCCGTAAGAACCAGTCGCCGGTAACCAGCGGGCATACCCCTGTCATCTCCATATTCGGCGAGGAGCACAAAGTGAGGGCCGACATACGCCGGATAGACGGATTCTCTGGGCATGGCGACTGGCGCGAGATGACAGCCTACCTGCAGACGCAAGACGTGGCCCAAATACGGCACACCTTCATCGTACACGGCGAGCAACAGGCAGCTGAAACCTACAAAGACCACTTGTATGAGGCAGGTTTCCGCGGCATCAGCACCCCGCAAAAAGGCGAAGAGGCCGAATGGCAAGAAGAATCGGGAGGGGTTGCACATCTCGAAAAGTATGACTAAATTTGCAGGCTGAAAGGAGAGACTGCAACATGAGCAACGAGCAACAACCACGCATTGCCATTCTTGGTTCGGGGAGCTGGGCTACAGCATTGGCTAAGATGGTGATGTGCAACACAGAACAGATAAACTGGTTCATGCGCCGGCAGGAAAAGATAGAGGAGTTCATCCGCATCGGCAAGAACCCTGGCTATCTTTCAGCCGCCCGTTTTGACACAAGCCGTATACACTTCACAAGCGACATCAACGAAGTGGTGGCCCAATCGGACATTCTTGTGGTGGCCATTCCGTCGCCTTATCTAAAACAATCGCTTGGCAAGATGCGCAAGAGCATACGGCAGAAGATAGTGATATCGGCCGTAAAAGGCATGGTGCCAGACGAGAACATGGTGGTGAGCGACTATATGCATTTCCGCTTCCACATTCCTATGGACCAACTGGGCGTGATAGCCGGTCCGTGCCATGCCGAAGAAGTAGCACTGGAGCGGTTGAGCTACCTGACCATCGGCTGCCCGAACCGTCAACGGGCACAATATCTGGCCCAATTCTTCACCACTCCGTTTGTAAAAACCGCTGTCAGCGAAGACATCTGGGGTCTGGAGTATTCATCGGTAATGAAGAACATCTATGCTATCGCTACCGGTATCTGCAGCGGTCTGAAATACGGCGACAACTTCATCTCGGTATTGGTGTCAAACGCCAGTCAGGAGATAGCCCGCTTCGCCAATGCAATGAATCCGATGCAGCGGGATGTGACCCAGTCGGCCTATTTGGGCGACCTATTGGTGACATGCTATTCTCACTTCTCTCGCAATCGGCAGTTCGGCAACATGATAGGACTTGGCTACAGCGTACGGGCAGCACAGATTGAAATGGAGATGGTGGCCGAAGGCTATTATGGAACCCGTTGCATACATGAACTGAACGAGCGTTACCATGTGGCACTCCCCATTGTGGATGCTGTATATGAGATTATCTACAACCAGAAGCCGGCCTCCCAAGTGATTCAAGACTTGGCCAAACAGTTAGCTTGATATTCCCGACAAAAAAAACACAACATAATTATCTAACAAGAAACAGCTTTATGAAAGCAAACATCATCGTAGTATCGGCAGCAGCCCTTATGCTGACTGCGTGCGGCTTCACCAAGAACGCCACTACCAACAACAGCACGTCGTCCACTACAACCACCCAGCCTGCCTCATCAACCGAGGCCGTACAGATGGGCAAGAATGCAGGTTCGTCGCTTGACTATCTGACTGCACAGTACAAATCAGCCGGCAAACTGGATATGACAAACATGATGAACATCGCCAGCATGCTCAACCTTGTAGGCGCCGCCCAGCAAGTCTATACCAACAAGGCCGACCAAAGTTATCGTCAGAACTTCATCAAAGGTCTTATTGCCAACTCCATCAACATTGACGACCTGAATGCAGAGACCGTTACCGACCAGTTGACCACGCTGGCAGAGAACACCAATGTGGACAAACTGAATTCCGCTATGCAGAAAGGCCAGGCCACCGCCACCGAAGTGCAGAACGTGGCCAGCAGCGTAACGAACATCATCAATATGTTCAAGAAATAACCCGTCTCTTGTTCCTATGAACATCACCGACCGCTTCCTCAGCTACGTGGCGCTGTGGACCACCTCCGACGAAACCACCGGCACCACCCCTTCCACGCCCGGCCAGATGCGCTTTGCAGAGACCCTGCGTGACGAGCTTGTCAGCATCGGTATGACCGATGTAACCCTTGACCAGAACGGCTACCTGATGGCCACCCTGCCCGCCAACACCGACGAACCCAAACCCGTTATCGGATTCATTGCCCACATGGACACTGCTCCCGATGCCAGCGGAAAGGATATCAAGCCTTTCATTGTCAGCAACTATCAGGGCGGTGACATCATGCTCAACGCCGAAAAGAACATTATCCTCGAGGTGGAGAAATATCCCGAGATAAAGCGTTACCTCGGCAACGACATCATCGTCACCGACGGGACCACTTTGCTCGGAGCCGATGACAAAGCAGGCGTGGCCGAAATCGTCAGTGCGATGGAGTATCTGCTGCAACACCCTGAAATCAAGCATGGCAAGATACGCATAGGCTTTACGCCCGACGAGGAAATAGGCCAAGGGGCCGACCACTTCGACGTACAGATGTTCGGTGCCGAATGGGCATATACGATGGACGGCGGCACGATAGGCGAACTGGAATACGAAAACTTCAACGCCGCTTCAGCCCGCATCATATTCAAAGGCATAAACGTTCATCCCGGCTCGGCCTATCAGAAGATGCAGAACTCAATGCTCATCGCCACCGAGTTTGCCCAAGCCCTTCCTCCCCGAGAGACTCCCGCCTGCACACAGGGCTATGAGGGATTCTACCACCTTGTCGGCATACAGGGAAACGTCGAAGAGACCTCCCTGAACTACATCATCCGCGACCACGACCGCCAGCGCTTTGAAAACCGCAAACGCGAAGTGGAGAGGCTCACTGCCGAAATCAACAACAAGCACGGAGAAGGAACCGCAACAGCCTTCATACGCGACCAATACTACAACATGCGTGAGAAGGTGGAACCTGTCATGCACGTTGTTGAGCTGGCCGAACGTGCGATGCGCGAAGCAGGTCTGACACCCGTTGTGAAACCCATCCGCGGCGGAACCGACGGTGCACGGTTGAGTTTTGAAGGACTACCCTGCCCCAATATCTTCGCAGGCGGAGAAAACTTCCACAGCCGCTTCGAGTACCTTCCTGTTCAGTCAATGCAGGCAGCCATGCAAGTAATCCTTAAAATCATATCATTATGCTAAAAAACACTCCTTTTACAGACATCCACATCGCGTTGGGTGCCAAGATGCATGAATTTGCAGGTTTCAACATGCCTATCGAATATCCGACCGGCATCACGCAGGAGCATCTTTGCGTGCGTAGCGGCGTCGGCGTGTTTGACGTGAGCCACATGGGCGAATTCTGGGTAAAAGGCGAGCGCGCGCTTGACCTGCTTCAGTATATCACCACCAACGATGTGAGCAAACTTGATGCCGGCAAAGCCCAATATACTTGCTTCCCTAACGGGAAAGGCGGCATCGTGGACGACCTCATTATATACAAGTACTCTACCACCAAGTACCTGCTTGTGGTCAATGCTTCCAATATTGACAAAGACTGGCAGTGGGTCAACCAGCAGAACGAGCGCTTCGGCTGCAAACTGGAGAATGCAAGCGACCGTATGGCCCAACTGGCCGTACAGGGTCCGAAGGCAACCGAGATGCTGCAGAAACTGACCGACCTTGACTTATCGTCCATTCCGTACTATTCGTTCCGCGAGTGGCGTTTTGCCGGCGTTGAGCCCGTGATAATCAGCAATACAGGCTATACGGGTGCAGGCGGATTCGAACTATATTTCTATCCTGAGCATGGCAAACAAATATGGGATGCCCTCTTTGAGGTAGGCAAAGAGTATGGTCTGCAACCCATCGGCCTCGGTGCCCGCGATTCGCTGCGTTTGGAAAAGTGGTATTGCCTCTATGGCAACGACATAGACGACACGACATCACCTATTGAGGCCGGTCTGGGCTGGATTACCAAGTTTGTTGATGGCAAAGACTTTATCGACAAAGCATTCCTGATGCAGCAGAAAGCGGAAGGAGTGAAACGCAAATTGGTGCACTTCCAACTGACAGAACGCGGCATTCCGCGCCACGGCTACGAACTGTGCACCCCTGCGGGCGAATCCATCGGGCACGTGACATCCGGCATCATGCTTCCCGGCACGCGCACCGGTATCGGCATGGGCTATGTGAAAGCCGAATATGCCAAGAAGGGCAACACTATCTGCGTTAATATCCGCGAGAAACTCATTCCCGCCGAGATTGTATAACCTGCGATACCGGCTTGCGGAAAACGCTCATGAGGGTCGTTCCTCTCAGGACCTCCTCATGAGCGTTTTGTATAGCCCTATCCGGCCGTATTGGATATTTACAAAAAAAGCTGTAACTTTGCAGCATATTTTCAGGATACAGACCCTATGCTTCGGAAAATACGCATCCTATTGGCAACGGTGATATTTACGCTCGTCACCCTGCTATTCCTTGGTACGGGCTGGGCATTTGTGCGATATATTGCCTGGACCGCAAAAATACAGTTCCTTCCTGCCCTGCTTGCCCTCAACTACGCTGTACTGGCCGTTTTAGTGACAGTCACACTGGTGTTCGGACGCATCTATTGCAGCATTGTCTGCCCGTTAGGCATCATGCAGGACGTTTTTGCATGGCTCGGGCGACAAAAACGGCTAAAGCCCTTAGGAAAACCTAACCGGTACGGTCACTCACCCGAGAAGCGCCTGCTGCGCTATACAGTGCTCTGCGTGTTTGTTGTCTGCCTGCTGGCAGGTTTTGCTCCACTGACGACCCTGCTTGCCCCCTATTCGGCCTATGGGCGTATTGTAAGCAATTTGCTGCGACCGCTGACGGACCTATTGCTCAACGGTGCCGCCTCCATAGAAAGCCACTACGACAGTTATGTATTTCAGACGGCGGACGTATGGATGCGCAGCGTCACCACATTTGTCATTGCCCTGCTGACGTTTGTCGGCATCGGCCTGCTGGCCTGGCGCAACGGACGCACATGGTGCAACACGGTATGCCCTGTAGGTACCCTACTGAGTTTCTTCTCACGCTTCTCCCTCTTGAAGATACAGTTTGACAAAGACAAGTGCAAGAACTGCTCGCGCTGCGAGAAGAACTGCAAAACGGCGGCCATCGACTTCAAAGCAGGCACGGTGGACTACTCGCGCTGCGTAGTTTGCGGTGATTGTATAGAGGAGTGCAAGTTTGGTGCCTTGTCTTACAAAGCATCTTGGAAATCATCCAAGACAGGAGAGCCGGCCGGCTCTTCTGCAGAACCTTCGCGCCGCGCCTTCCTTACGGGGTCGGCCTTGGCGGTTGGCAGTATAGCCATGGCCCAGACCAAGATGAAGGTGGACGGCGGTCTGGCCGTACTGGAAGAGAAGAAAGTGCCACACCGTGAGACACCGCTCACCCCTCCCGGATCTGTCAGCGGCAAGAATATGCAGCGCCACTGCACCGCGTGCCAACTATGCGTGAGCGTCTGCCCGAACAATGTTCTCCGGCCAAGCACCGACCCGTTGCATCTGATGCAACCTGTCATGTCGTTTGAGCGTGGTTGGTGCCGCCCTGAATGCACCCGTTGCAGCGAAGTGTGTCCCACAAGTGCCATCCGGCCTGTCACCCGTGAGGAGAAAACGGCTATTCATGCCGGACATGCGGTGTGGATACAGCAGAACTGCATTCCTGTCACCAACGGGGATGAATGCGGCAACTGCGCCCGCCACTGCCCTGCATGGGCTATCCACATGGTGGAGACCAACATCAATGGCAAGACTGTTCGCGTACCGTCTATCGATCCTGAGCGCTGCATCGGCTGCGGATCCTGCGAATATATCTGCCCTGCTCGCCCATTCAGCGCCATCTACGTGGAAGGCAACAAGATGCATCGCATTGACTGACAACAGAAGTATTAGCAAGTTAAGTTATAACCCAGAAACAGAAGCATGAACCGACGTCAATTCATAAAGAATAGTGCCGGAGCCGTTGCAGCCACCAGCATAGTGCTCAGTGCCTGTCGCCGCACATCCGCCGATGGTAACCGCCGGAGCACCGAACCGACCACCGAACCTGCCGGCACCATGACCCTGCGCCGCAACCACAACACAGGTGATGAAGTATCACTTTTGGGATTCGGTATGATGCGCCTGCCCGTTATGGAGGGAGGCACGGCACGCGAGAATCCCGACTCCCCCATAGATCAGGAAGTCGTCAACGAGATGGTGGATTATGCCTTGGCTCACGGAGTCAACTTCTTTGACACCAGTCCTGCCTACTGCCAGGGACTTTCAGAACGTAGTACAGGTATCGCCCTCAAGCGCCATCCGCGCAATGCGTATTTCATCTCCACCAAACTGAGCAACTTCTCCCCCGAGACATGGCCGGCCGAGGAGTCAAAAGCGATGTTTGAGCATTCGCTCAGCGAACTGCAGACCGACTATGTGGACTACTTGCTGATGCACGGCATCGGCTTGGGCGGAGGCGGCAAGGATGCCATGGAAGCTTTCCACGGGCGCTATATCAACAACGGCCTACTTGACTGGCTGGTCGAACAGAAGAAAGCAGGTAGAATACGCAACCTCGGCTTCTCGTTCCATGGCGACCGCAACGTGCTGGACAAAGTGCTCCGCTGGCATGACGAGGGACGCTACCACTGGGACTTCGCCCTGATAGAGCTCAACTATTTAGATTGGAACTACGCCCGCGAAATCAATCCGCGCAACGTGAACGCCTCGCTGTTGTACGAAGAGTTTTACAGCCGCCACATTCCGCTCCTTGTGATGGAGCCCCTTTTAGGCGGCCGTCTGGCCAAACAGCCCGATGCCATCATGCGCAAGTTGCAGAACCGTCGCCCCGGCAGCAGCAGTGCCGAATGGGCTTTTCGTTTTGCGGGAACCAAAGAGGGCATTCTGAGCGTACTTAGCGGCATGACCTACATGGAACATCTGCAGGAGAACGTGCGCACCTACTCGCCTCTCGAACCTCTCAACGATGACGAAGAGCGCTTCCTGCTCGGCATTGCCGAGGAAATATGCAGCATGAAGGCTATTCCGTGCACCGCCTGCAACTACTGCATGCCCTGCCCTTACGGTCTTAACATCCCCGCCATATTCAGTCATTACAACCAGTGTCTTTCAGAAGAACGTATGCCGCATGAAAGCAACGAGCAGCGCGAGTACAGGCGTCTCAAACGAGCTTTTCTGGTAGGCTATGACCGCAGTGTGCCCCGCTTGAGACAGGCCGACCACTGCATCGGCTGCAACCACTGCGTCTCCCATTGCCCCCAGCGGATAGACATCCCAAAAGAGATGATGCATATCAACAGCTTTGTGGAACGACTGAAGCAAACCGGCGAGTAACCAACACAGAACTTCCAACCTATCAAACAAATGTACACCTATAACGACAAGATGGCCGACCTGATGAGTTCGGATCCGCATGCCCTGCAAATCATCTCGCGCTTCCGCCTGCCTCTCGGCGTGGGCGACAAAACCATTCAGGATGTATGCCGCGAGAACAACGTGCACACTTCCACGTTTCTTACCCTTGTCAATTACAAGCCCGGTTGCGACAACTGCATCGACTACAACGACCTATCGCTCCCCACTCTGATGGAGTATCTGCGCCAAGCGCACGCCTATTTCTTCAATTTCTCCCTTCCGATGCTCCGGCGAAAACTCATCGAAGCCATCAACTACTCCGTCAGCGACTCCAAGATTCCGATGCTCATCATCCGCTTCTTCGACGAGTACGTCAACGAAGTCTCCCTCCACATGCAGCATGAGAACGAGCAATTGTTCCCCTATGTGGAGAAACTGCTGGAGGGCGAGAAGGGAGACGGATTCAACATCGAGATATTCGCCCATCAGCACCGAGCTGTTGACGACCAGCACATTGCCGACAAACTGACGGAACTCAAGAACCTCATAGTGAAATACTATCCGCAGACTGACGAAAACGACCTGCTCATATCAGCCTTGTCCGACCTATTCCAAGTGGAAAGTGCTCTCGACCGCCACTGTACGTTTGAAGACGAGATTCTGCTTCCGGCTGTACGCCTGCTGGAACAACGCTATCGCAACAGCCCCGTGCGCAAAAAAAAGCAGGAGCCGACAGAAGAACTGTCCGACCGCGAAAAAGACGTCCTGGTGGAAGTGGTGAAAGGACTTAGCAACAAAGAGATTGCTGACGTGCTGTGCATCTCCATCCACACCGTTATCTCCCACCGCAAGAACATCTCCCGCAAACTCAACATTCACTCGCCGGCCGGTCTCACCATATACGCCATCGTGAACAATCTGGTGGACCTTGACGAATTCAAAGACAATCTGTAATGCACAAGCGCGTAGCGCATTATATTGAGTCGAACCAATTGCTTACTCCCGACAGCCATGTGCTCACGGCTCTCAGCGGAGGAGCAGATTCCGTGGCTCTGCTGGCCATATTGTGCCGGTTGGGTTATCATTGCATTGCCGCCCATTGCAACTTCCAACTGCGCGGCGAAGAGTCTGATCGTGACGAGCAGTTTGTACGCCACCTCTGCCGACAAATGAACATTCCTCTTCATGTACAAAGCTTCAACACCCGCGCCTATGCGGCTGAAAAGAGCATCTCTATTGAGATGGCCGCACGCGAACTGCGCTATGACTGGTTCGAGCGGTTGCGTCTTGAGACGGGATGCGATGCCATTGCCGTCGCCCACCACAAGAACGACCAGGCGGAAACACTTCTTCTCAACCTGATGCGCGGCACTGGTTTGCGCGGGTTGTGCGGCATGCAGGCCCGCAACGGACACATCATCCGCCCTCTGCTTTGCTCCCGCCGCGATGAGATAGATGCATGGCTCACCCTCAACCGTCTCCCGCATATCGAGGACTCCACCAACACCGACACATCGTTCCGGCGAAACGCCATCCGTGCCCGGTTACGGGACTGCACGGAAGCCGAAATAGACAACATGGCCGCACTCGCCAAGCGCATGCAGGGCTATCGCCGTCTTGTGGAAGAGTACACTGCCCCCCTGCGCCATCCAGCAGCCATCAGCATTCCCCGGCTTATGCAGTCAGCAGCCCCCGACACCCTCCTCTACGAACTGCTGCGTGACTACGACTTCACGCAGACGGACGAGATATTCCGCAGTCTCACGGGCGAGTCAGGCAGACGCTTCTTCTCATCCACACACATGGCCGTCAAAGACCGTGACGAACTGCTGATTCTGCCGCTGTGCGACGGCGAAAGTAGTACTCCGACCATCTCAACCGCCATTCGCAGCACGACACCTTCCATTTCTTATCCGCCTGCCGATGCGCCCACCCTTTTTGCCGACCAACAGATTCTCAGCCGGAAACTTACTCTCCGACATTGGCAGGAAGGTGACTGGTTCTGTCCCATCGGCATGCACGGCAAGCGGAAGAAACTATCCGACTTCTTCACCGACATTAAGTTGCCGCTCCCCGACAAAGAGAAAATATGGCTACTCTGTGCCGACAACGACATTGTCTGGATTGTCGGTTACCGCATGGACGACCGCTTCAAGGTGCATAACGGCGCAACCGAATATGTTGAAATTACCCTGAACCCCTCTTCATTATGCAACACTTCGGAATCATAGGCTTTCCGCTCGAACACTCCTTCTCGGCCAACTATTTCAACCGCAAGTTTGCGGAAGAACACATCGATGCCGAGTACCGGCTCTATCCGCTGGATGATATCCGGCAGTTTCCCTGCTTATGTGAAACCCACGACTTCACAGGGCTGAATGTGACCCTGCCTTACAAAGAGCAAGTCATCCCCTATTTAGACGAATTGGACGATACCGCCCGAAAGATTGGCGCCGTCAATGTCATCCGTTTCCGCAACGGGCGACTGCGCGGTTACAACACGGATGCACTGGGCTTCATGGAATCGTTCGCAACGGCAGACAATCCACCTGCCGACACATCCCGCCAGGCACTTGTCTTGGGCACAGGAGGCGCTGCCAAAGCGGTGCACTACGGTCTGCGCCGATTAGGCATTGAGCCCCACTATGTCTCGCGCAGAGCGGGTACAGACTACACCTATGCCGACCTTACACAAGAAGTGGTAAACCGTCATTGTGTGGTTGTCAATTGCACGCCATTGGGGATGTATCCTGCAGTGGAGGCATACGCTCCCTTCCCCTTTGAATGGCTCACAAGCAGGCATCTGGTGTATGACGTCATCTATAATCCCGAGCAGACCCTTTTCCTGCAACAGGCCACTGCCCGCGGAGCACGTACGATGAACGGCATCGGTATGCTCTATGGCCAGGCCCGCGCCGCATGGCAGATATGGAGCGAAACCGATGCGTAGCAAGGTTGGCGGCGTTTTCCTGCAAATGAGCAAAATCATTTGCTCATTCGGAAAACTTGCACTACCTTTGCAAACAAATAACACATACCTAATGAAGAAGACTCTCTTTGCGTTGTTAGCACTTCTGCCCTGCATGCTTTCCGCCCAGGTGGCAGAAAACGAAGCCGCTCTTGTATATCACCTGCCCAAGACCGTGTTGGCTTTGGAAATCGACTATACAAAAACCATCGAAACGCCCGGCCGATTCTGCCAGTATGCGGAACGTTACCTCGGCACAACGGATGCCATCACCACTCCGACCGAGTACTATGAACTCACTGCCATCCGCATCACAGCAAAGACCGAGGCTGATGAAACACGCTCATATACGCTCCCAATCGCTCAAAAACAGATGAATGGCAATCGGTTGTTCATCAACGAGAAGGGTATCCTTGAGAGCATCAACACCCAACCTGCTGCATGCAGCAAGTGCCATAAAGACGAAGTCCGGCAGCATCACTGTGCCACATCACCCTCCGTTATTCCGCTGCTGGAGGAGCAGATGCTGGCCAATTCGGCAGGAAAGATGGCCGAAGGGGCGGCACGGCTGATATACCGCCTTCGTGAGAACAGACTCAACCTGCTGGCCGGTGATGTGGAACACCTGCCACAAGACGGCGAATCCATGAAGGCCGTTCTTCGCGAGATGCAACAGCGGGAAACACAACTCACCGAACTCTTCACAGGACACAAAGATACGCAAACAGCATCATGCACGATATTGTATGTACCGACAGCCGATGCGACGGAAGAGGTGGTCATGCGTTTCTCGCGCTATCAAGGACCGGTACCTGCCGACGATTTGAGCGGCGAACCCCTGTTGCTCACACTCACGGCTCACAAGAAGAGCTACAAACCGCAGGAAGAAAAGCAGCAGAAACCTGTTGATGCCTACATCTATTACAACCTGCCCGGCAGCGCCGATGTTAGCATCAGCTACGACGAACGCACCATGGCAAGCCGATGGCTTCCCATTGCTCAATTCGGCATCGCCATGCCCTTGCCGGCAGAACTCTTCAACGGGAAACAAAAGACGACCGTGGAATTCAACACACGCACCGGCGCTATCAAATCAATCGGACAATGAAAAAGTTACTTACAGCCGCTCTCCTGTCAGTATGCTCCTGTATGCTCTGCGCGCAGGAACTCAACTGCACCATACAACTCAACAGCGAACTGGCCGAGAAAGATAACAACACAGTCAGTAAGTCGGTGTACGACAAACTGAAACAGGTTATATCCGATTACGTGAACAACATCCGTTGGACCAACCTCACCTATGCAGAACAGGAACGTATCGAATGCAGCATGATGCTCATTGTCAAGAAGGTTGATGGTGACAAATTCAACTGCGAGTTGCAGGTGCAAGCCCGCCGGCCCGTCTTTGCCTCTTCCTACACCACTACTACGCTCAATTTCCGCGACACCCGTGTCAACTTCACCTATCAGGACGGCGACCGCTTGGAGTATCAGGAGAACGTCTTCAACACCAACCTTACGGCCGTGCTGGCCTACTATTGCTATCTGATTATCGGACACGACATGGACTCCTTCTCGCGACTCGGCGGAACCCCCTGCTTCCAGCAGTGCGAAAACATCGTCACAGCGGCGCAGTCGTCCTCTATGGATGCCAGCGAGATGAGCGGCTGGGAAGCCTTCGGAGTCGGCAGCAACAAGAACCGGTACACACTCGTGAACAATCTGCGCGACGAGGCCTTCAAGAAGTACCGCGAGTTCTATTACACCTACCACCGCCTTTGCCTGGACGACATGAACAAAAACGCCGACAATGCCCGTGCGCGCATTGCCGACGAAATCAGTGTGCTGCGCGATGCCAACCGGGCACGCCCCACCACCTACCTCATCAATGCCTTCCTCGATGCGAAGGCCGACGAACTGGTGGATATCTTCCGTCGGGGCACCGATACGGAGAAAAAGAATGTCTATCAGATTCTGATGGACATCGACCCCACCCGCCAAAGCACCTACGACCGCATCAACGAGTAACGGGCATTCTTCTCTCTGTGTAGAGAGACCATATTCATGTATTTATTTCGGGAAGTCTTATCCGGCAGGAGACATCTTCTGCCACAATCCGGCACTTTCGCGGCCTAACCAGCAGGGCAGCGTGGCCGTATGTTGCCAGCCTCGCGACAAGAACAAGCGGTGGCTGGCTTCGTTGCTGGAAGCGATAAAGGCATATAGCATCTGCAGATGCAGGAAGCCGAAAGAGTAATCTTCCAATAGTTCAAGTGCAACCTTCCCCACCCCTTTCTTTCGGACCGTATCGTCCACATATATCCCTACTGCCGCCTTTCCGTGGTGGGGATTGAAGTCATACAAGTCAATGCAACCCAGTATATACGGCTCGGGATCAGTTGTCTCCATAATCAGTCGTAACTGCCCGTCTTTGTATATATCGCCGGTGGACGAGGTCAGATAGTCTCGCAGGTCTTTTTGCGACAGCGGGTTATGCGTATCGCCAGAGGTCCATGCCTGCGTGTCATTCTCCCATCGGTAGAGAAACGGCAGGTCCTTCGGCTCTACTTTGCGTAATCGTATGTTGTCGGTCTTGAGCATCAGCTGAACAATGAAAACAATCCTCTCCGCTTTGGGGCTTCCATAGCCCCGTCCCGCGGCACAGGAGAGAAGCAGTTGCCGGAATGAATCATCTGATAGATAACGCCCCAATCGGGCAGACCGCCGAGGTTGCGGTCGTCAATCCAGAGATCGGCCGTTATCTTACGGGGGGCATAGTGCTCGTCCTGCTCCTCGGGATAATTGCTGTTGATAGCATAAAACTCCAGTCCGCGTTCGCGGCAGTAGTTCACCGCCTCATCTAACAGTTCGCCTTCGCGTACCGTCCAAAGAATAATCTGGTGATGGTCTTCCTGCTGAAGTTTCTTCAGCGTCTCTATGGCAAACGGGATGGGTTTGCCGATACGCGGATAAGCATGCGTTACCAGTGTACCGTCGAAGTCAACTGCAATGGTCATAACTTCTGAAGAGTAAACGCCCTGAGGGCAAGTGAGATATAAGGGGTAAAGAATAACAGTTCCTTACGGTTGTCCGGAGTCTGATAGTTCCAACTCCATCTTGCGTAGCGTGGGCTTGCAGAAATACAGCCCGATAGCCGATATGGCGGCACACCATATCATGGAGGTGTAGCCTCCCAACAGATAGAATGCCACAATGCCGAGTGTCACTCCCGTTCCGATAAGCACGATGCGCACGATGCCCCATTGCCTGTAGCGGCGCAACTGCTCCTCCTTGTCGTCAATCCGTCGCATCTTGTCCGTCATGCGCTTGAAGAGATACAAACCACCTGCCACCGAGCCGACGGTATAGACGATTACCACATACTGCACGGCCTTGCCTGCTGCCGACATCACGTCAATCGGCTCCATACCCTGCTTACGCACCAACCAGAACATCACGCCGGCCGCTACAACGGCAAGCACATAGCAGCCGTAATAGAATACATTGAGGATTCGGTTTACTTGCTTCTCCATCATATTGTTTGTTGTAGGTTGTTATCCTGTAAATTCCGTACGGTTCAGTATCGAGCGACCGAGCGTAATCTCGTCGGTGTACTCCAGTTCGTTACCCACAGCCACACCGCGTGCTATCTGCGAGACGCTCACCCCCGTCGGCTGCAGCCGACGCCAGATGTAAAAGTTGGTGGTATCGCCCTCCATAGTCGCCGGAAGGGCGAGAATCACTTCTTTTACCAGCTCAGGACCGATGCGCTCCACCAACGAATCTATCTCCAAATCCTTCGGACCAATGCCGTCCATCGGGGAGATGACACCGCCTAACACATGGTACAGACCGTTATACTGCCCCGTGTTCTCTATTGACATCACGTCGCGCACATTCTCCACCACGCATACTATATGCCGGTCGCGCCGAGTGGAGTGACAAATAGGGCACACTTCCGTATCCGACAGGTTGTGGCAAATACGGCAGTATCGCACGTTCTTGCGCAGTTGCGTCAAGGCGCCGGCAAACTTGTCCACCTCCGCTTCGGGCTGCCGCAGCAGGTGCAGCACGAGACGCAAGGCCGTCTTACGGCCCAAGCCGGGAAGCGAGGAAAAAGCGTTCACTGCATTTTCGAGCAGTATGGAAGGATAGTCGCTCATTACAAGTTGCAAATTTAGGCAAAAAACATCATATACGCAAATAATGTTTGTACAACTCTTGAAATTACACTACCTTTGCAAACGGTATTGGTAAGGTTCTATTTATAAGGTAACAGATTGTATCTATGCACTATTTGCATTCTTTGTTTCTTGAGCCTGGCATCACGCAATCGCTGCTTGTGCTGGTACTCACCATTGCGGTCGGGCTCTTTCTGGCGGAAAAGCTGAAGATTAAGACCTTCTCCCTTGGCGTAACGTGGATTCTGTTCTGCGGCATCATCTTCTCCCATTTTGGTTTGCGTCTCATGCCAGAAGTGGAACATTTCGCCAAAGACTTCGGTCTGATTCTGTTCGTCTATTCCATTGGCCTGCAGGTGGGCCCCTCGTTCTTCTCTTCATTCGGCAAAGGAGGACTCCGGCTCAACGGTTTTGCTGCGGCCATCGTGTTGCTGGCTGCGCTTACAGCCTGGCTGATAGCCTTCCTCAGCGGTGAAAATATGGCTACCATGGTGGGCGTCATGTCCGGCGCCGTCACCAACACCCCCTCCCTTGGTGCCGCCGAGCAAGCCTTTGCCGACCGCTTCGGCGATGCGCCAAACAGCATTGCCACCGGCTATGCTGTCGCCTACCCGCTCGGTGTGCTCGGTATCATATTCTCCATGCTTCTGCTGAAATGGCTCTTCCGCATCAAAACCAATAAGGAAGAAGAGCATATCCGTTCGCTCAGCAACAAGGACAAAGAGCCGGTACTGGTCGATATCGAAGTGATGAATCCGCAGATAAAGAGTATGACTATCCGCGAACTCCATCACACATGCAACTTCTCGATGGTTGTTTCCCGCATCATCCATCCTGACCATACCGAAACTGTACCGCAGGCCGAAAGCATCTTCCGTAACGGCGATACACTACGTGTGCTGGCCGACCGCGAGCATCTTGACATGCTTGCTCTGCTCGGTCCCTTCGTGGAAAAAAAGAAGCAGGAAAGCACCAACGACGGTAGCAACCTCATCTCGCGCCGTATTGTGGTGACGAAGCCCGAATGGAACGGCAAGCAGATTCGTACACTGGGCATCAACGACCGCTACCACGTAACTATCACACGCGTCCTGCGCGCCGGTATCGAACTCATCGCCACCTCCGAACTGCACCTCCAACTGGGCGACCGTCTCATCGTTGTCGGCGATAAGGATGATGTTCAACGCGTGGCCGATATCTTCGGCAACCAGCTCAAACGGCTCGATGTCCCCAATCTGCTGCCTGTCTTCCTCGGCATCGTACTTGGTGTGATAGCCGGCACCCTGCCCGTCACGATTCCGGGGCTCTCTTCACCCTTCAAACTCGGACTGGCCGGAGGCTCGCTGATAGTGGCCATCCTTATCGGACGTTTTGGTCCTTACTACCACATGGTTACGTTCGCCACCACCAGTGCCAACATGATGATTCGCGAAATAGGTATCTCGCTCTTTCTCGCAGCGGTAGGTCTCAGCGCCGGCTCCGGCTTTGTTGCTACCATCGCCGCTGGCGGTTGGATATGGATATTGTACGGCGTTGTCATCACCCTGCTGCCCCTCCTGATTGTCGGCTTCTGTGCCCGCAAATGGGGGAAACTCGACTATTTCACGTTGTCCGGACTCATTGCAGGCTCCACCACCGACCCGCCCGCATTAGCATATGCCACTTCGCTCACCGATACCAACGACAACGCCTCCGTGGCCTATGCGACCGTCTATCCTCTCACTATGTTCCTGCGCGTCATGATTGCCCAGCTCATGATATTGCTGCTTTGTTGACACCCCCTGACACGCAATAGCCGACACGCACTCTCCGCTATGCTCAAATATACCGATTACGATATTGTCTTTCAGGAAATCCCTGACGAAGTGACGCTCGCCGTCAACCTCAGTCTGTGCCCTAACCGCTGCCCGGGATGCCATAGTCCCCAACTATGGGACGACATCGGTTGGGAGCTTGACGAAAACGCTCTGGATGCATTGCTGGCCAAATACGGCAGCAGCATCACATGTGTCAGCCTGATGGGCGGTGACAACGACCCCGCTGCCGTGGACCGCATGGCCTGTTTCATCCACTCGCGGGGAAAACATGCCGCGTGGTACTCCGGAGCTGTGCGACTGCCCGACAACTTCCGCCCTGCTCATTTCGACTACGTGAAAGTCGGGCCCTATATAGAGCGTTTGGGAGGATTGGACCATGCTACGACCAACCAGCGGCTCTACCGCATCACCGACGGCCGCCTTATTGATATTACTTCCCGCATGCAGAAGAAATAAATACCCCCTCTCCCTTGGGGGACCGAGGAGGTAACCGTAAAGATACCTGAACGTCTGGCGGACGTTTATGATGCGGACGTTGCGCGATGGCGCGTTTCACATCCGCCGTTCGCAACTCTTCACGCCTCTTACAGCTGACAGTTTTTTCCGAATCTGTTCTAATTGTGTCAATTCACTCACCAGCAGTGTCAGATGACCTTCAAACAAGCCATCGTGACTATCTATGGATATGGTGCGCAATAGTACGCCCTGCTCTTTATTGATGAGCGATGTGATGTTGGTCACAATGCCTATATCGTCTTTTCCTACAATCCGTAGCGTGATGGGGTATTGCTGTCCCACGGCTTTGCCACTCCAGCGGACAGGGATGACACGATAGGGAAAGCGCTCGCGCATGTCATGTGCATTCGGACAGTCGGCCCTGTGAATCTTGATGCCACCTGCCGTGCTCACAAAACCGAACACCTCGTCGCCATATATCGGGTTGCAACATTTGGCTAACTTGTAGTCCACACCACGCAAGTTGCTGTCTATTACCAACACATCAGCCTTGCTATGACGCTCATCCTGTTCCGGTATCTGCGATACGAAACCGGCCGCAGAGATGACGGCCGCTTCGGGCGGCGTCACCTGCAACTGCTGATCAAGCAGTTCGCTGTAGCGGTCTCTGAACGTGAGCAGGTCTTCCCTGCCCTGCGCCACGGCCTGATAGAAGTCGCTTACCGACTTGTAGCCCGCCTTCTTCGAGAGCCGTGATATATTGGCCTCGTCATACTCCAGTTTCCAGTTCTTCAACCGACGCTCCAGCAACTCGCGCCCATCGGCCGCCTGCTTATATTCCTCTTCCTTTAGCGCCTGACGTATCTTGTTGCGCGCCTTGGAAGTGCATACGAAGTTCAACCAAGCCTGCGTTGGGTGCTGGTTGGGCGACGAGAGTATCTCCACTTGGTCGCCGTTGTGTAGCACATGCCGTATGGGCACGTTGTGGTTGCCTATCCGTCCACCTATACACCGACAGCCCAAGCCTGAGTGGATGGCAAAGGCGAAGTCTAACACGGTTGCGCCCTTCGGCAGACGATGCAGGTCGCCGTTGGGTGTGAAGACATACACCTCATGGTCGTACATGCTGAGCCTGAAATCACTCAATGCCTCATGTGTCTCTACATCAGGATTCTCTAACATCTCGCGAACAGACTTCAGGAAATCGTCCATCTGCCCTTCGCTGCGGATGCCCTTGTATTTCCAATGAGCGGCCACACCCTTCTCCGCAATCTCATCCATGCGCCGCGTACGAATCTGCACCTCCACCCATTTGTTCTCCGGACCTAATACTGTCGTGTGCAGACTCTCGTAGCCATTCGACTTCGGGATGGTCAGCCAGTCCCGCAACCGCTTTGGATTCGGCTGGTACATGTCGGCAATGACCGAATACACCTGCCAACACTCAGCCTTCTCTTTCTCAGGCTCGGAGTCAAGGATGATGCGGATGGCAAACAGGTCGTATATATGGTTGATGTCCGTTTGCTGCTTGAGCATCTTCTTATAGATGGAGTGTATTGATTTGGTGCGCCCCTTGATGCTGAAGCGGAAGCCCATCTGCTCCAGTTTCTCCTTGAGCGGCGTTATGAAAGAGTCTATATACGCATCACGATGACGCTTCGTATCGTTTAGCGCATACGCTATCTGCTTGTAGGTGTCATATTCGGTAAATTTGAGCGACAAGTCCTCAAACTCCGTCTTGATGGCATATAGTCCGAGCCGGTGGGCTAACGGCGTGTACAAAAACGATGTCTCACGGGCAATACGGCGTCGGTAGTCGCTGTCAGTCTGTGTGTTCAGTCGGCGCATCAGGGCGGTGCGGCCGGCTATGATGATGAGCACCACGCGTACATCTTCGGCTAACGTAAGCAGCAAGTTACGGAAGTTCTCCGTCTCCAACGAGGTGTTCACCTTATATAGGTCGTTTACGCGCTGCAGACCGCGCACCACCGTGCCCACCTGCCCGCCGAACACACGCTCTGCCTCCGCCGCATCTGCCTGCTGCATCAACAGGGCCGCTACAGCCGTCTTGCCCAAGCCAATCTCTTCTACGGCCACCACAGCCGACTCAGCCATATCTTCTTCTTGCTCAAGAGTATAGTTCTGCATGAGCAAGGCTTCTCTCTCTTCAGGCGTAAACACGATACCGTGCTCGGCTGCCAGTTTGTCCAACAATTGTTTCATGCCGCAAAGATATACATTTTTCCTTACACAGCAAAAAAAGTTCGCTTTTTCGGAGCACACACTATGCCAATTCAGAATTTATTCGTAAATTTGCAGGCGATTATGCGGCAGGATGACTCTATCCGGCTCGCAAGCCTGCTAAGAAAGCCGCCGCACGCATAAAAAGTAATAACTAAAACTCTATCTGATAAAATGAAAACTACCATTCGTATCCTGCTCGGCGTAGCCATCTGCTTCCTGAGTTACATCTGCGTGATGAGTGTTGTAACCCCCATCCGCTTTGAAGAAACCCGTACCGACCGCGAAACTGCCGTCGTGAAGAATCTGGTCAGCCTCCGCACTGCCGAAGTGGAGTTCAAGGCACAGAAAGGCTATTATACGGCCGACCTCGACTCGCTCATCCTCTTCCTCAAGACCGCCAAGAAGAAAGAGGTCGTAAAGGAAGGTGCACTTACCGACGCACAACTTGAAGCCGGTATGACGGAGGCAAAGGCCGTGAAAATCATCCAGAAAGGCAACAAGAAGGAGATTGAGAAGAACGGTCTGCTGGGCTTCAAGCGCGACACTATCTACAACGACATGATTGAGTCGCTCTACAAAGGCGAGTACACGGCTGAGAATATCGGCGAGATTGTGTATATTCCTTACACCGACGGTGTTAAATACGAAGCGGAAGTGGACAATGGCTACACCACCGACAAAGGCATCAAGATTCCCCTTATCGAGGTGCGCGCCCCCTTTGAGACCTATCTGGCCGACCTTGACAAGCAGGAACTCGTCAACCTGATTGACAAAGAGAAGAAACTCGACCACTACCCTGGTCTGCGTTTCGGATCCATCGATGTGCCTAACAACAATGCAGGCAACTGGGAGTAATTCCCGTAATGCCGCAATCGGGAAAGTACGGATATAAGTTCAAGAATTACTGATATTTGAGACGTACTGATATTTGAAAAGCGCTGATATAAGCCCCCGCAATAGGAAATACTGCGGACTTCCGCAAATGGCAGGGGCTTATATCAGCGCTTTCTGTTTTCTAATTTTTAATTTCCATGCGTATCATTTCCGGAAAATATCGCGGACGCCACATCACACCGCCAAAAAACATCACCGCACGTCCTACCACCGACTTTGCCAAAGAGAGTCTCTTCAACCTCCTGCAAAACCGCTTCGACTTCGAAGGACTCGAGGTGCTTGACCTCTTTGCCGGCACGGGTAGCATCAGTCTTGAGTGTGTATCCCGCGGAGCTCGCGAAGTCACCGCTGTTGAATTGGCACATGTGCAGCAAAACTTCATCATTCAGACCAGCAAACAACTGGGCATCACCAACCTGAATGTCTTTCGGGGCGATGTTTTCAAGTATATCAACGCCTGCCGGTTGCGCTTCGACTTCATCTTTGCCGACCCGCCCTACGCTCTGCCAACACTTCCTACCCTGCCCGACCTTGTCTTTGACAAAGACCTCCTCCGGCCCGAAGGATGGTTTGTATTGGAGCACTCCGCCGACAACGAATTCACCACACATCCCCGCTTCGTTGAGCACCGCCAATACGGCAGCGTCAACTTTACATTTTTCCGATAAGCAGACCGTCGAGAGGTGGCATTGCCGCGTCTCACACCCGCATACTCATACTGCAAGGCACCCGTATATTTCCGTGTTTAGACAGAACTATACGGGTGCCTTCTCTTTTTTATTCTGCGGCCATTTCAGCCACTACAGCTATAATCTACGGCACATACACCTCTAACAGACGTACTTCCTTCGTGCGGGGAGTAAGGAACACTTCGTCTATCGAAGCCGGCAGCAGCAGCGTCTCGCTCTCCGACAAGAGCACACTGCCCTCTTCCGTCTCCACCTCGGCCGCGCCACCAACGCACATATACACCACAAACGAATCCAATGGCGCATAGTCGCGGCCTATCTTGCGGTCAAAACATAGCAGATTGGTCGTAAAATGCTCGTTCTCTGCCAAATTGGCAGCGCCGTTCATCACCGGCCGGTAGTCCACTAATGCCTGCGTATGCCGCCGATAGTCCATCACCTCCATCGCCTGCTCTATATGCAACTCGCGAGGCTTGCCATCGGCGCCTATACGGTCATAGTCATGCAGGCGATAGGTCAGGTCCGAAGTCTCCTGTATCTCTGCCACATACACGTTCTCCCGCAGAGCATGAACCAAGCCGTGAGGTATCAGCGCCACATCGCCGGGCGCCACCTCCACCTTGTTGAGTAGCGAGTTGAAGTTCTTCGTGCGCAACCGATTGCTCAATATCTCACGGTCTATGTCTTCGGTCAGGCCGAGTATCAACTGCGCATGCGGTTTGCTGCGGATAACATACCACATCTCGTCTTTTCCTAAACTGCCGTGACGCTCCAGTGCCACTTCATCGCCCGGATGCACCTGCACACTGAGATTGGCATTGGTCTCAATAAACTTGAAGAGTAGCGGGAACAAACCTCCGAAATGTTCGAACACATGGTCGCCCACCAACTCGCCCATATATACTTCCACCAGCTCGTTCAGGTCGTTGCCCGCCAAATAGCCGTTTTCCACCACGGAGATACTGTCTCCGTAGGCCGACAACTGCCACGACTCATGCCCCCATATTTTGGGCTTCAGGATGGGTGTGAATTTTAGCGGATATAGATTCATTTGTCTCTCGTCCGTTGTTATTTCTCCATCAGATGCTGCTGCCATTTCCAGGCCGAAGCCAATGTGTCTTCCACGGTCTCTACAGCCTTCCAGCCCAGCACGTTGTTCGCCTTGTCAGGATTGGCCCACACCTTCTCGATGTCGCCCTCACGGCGGCCCGTTATCTGGTAAGGAACATTCACACCCGTCACTTTCATGAATGTGTTCAGAAGTTCCAACACCGACAGCCCCCTGCCTGTTCCAAGGTTGAAGACCTCCACCTGCGTATCGGCTTTCCTATCAAGCATCCGTTTTACGGCCACCACGTGAGCCTTTGCCAAGTCAACCACGTTGATGTAGTCCCGTATGCACGAGCCGTCTGGTGTGTTGTAGTCGTTGCCGAATACCTTCAGCTCCTTGCGGATGCCGGCGGCCGTCTGCGTGATGAAGGGAAGCAGGTTCTGCGGCACACCGTTGGGAAGTTCGCCGATATAGGCCGTCGGGTGCGCTCCTATCGGGTTGAAATACCGCCGCAGAATTGCATGCAGTGTCTTGTCGGCATAGGCCGCGTCGCGGATGATTTCTTCGTTTATCTGCTTGGTGTTGCCGTAAGGTGAGAGTGCCGGCTTGATGGGAGCCTCCTCCGTTACGGGCAGAATATCGGGCTGCCCATATACCGTGCACGATGACGAGAACACGATATTCTCCACCTTGTGCGCCTTCATCAGCTCCAACAGCGTCAGCAGCGACCCGATGTTGTTGCGGTAATACTTCAGCGGTTGCTCCACCGACTCGCCCACTGCCTTGCTCGCCGCAAAATGAATCACGGCACAGATATCCGGATAGCGGACGAATACGCTCTCCATCGCCTCTTTGTCGTTGCAGTCGGTTTGCTCGAAAGGAGGACGCTTGCCAGTGATACGTTCAATACCGTCCAACACGTCAATGTTGGAGTTCGACAGGTTATCGACAATCACCACGTCGAAACCTGCATTCTGCAGCTCCACTACAGTATGGGAGCCTATATAACCGGTGCCACCGGTAACCAATACACGAGACATAGTAGCTAATTAAAAGTGAAAATGAGAAATTAAAAGTGCGGATGTCTCCTCTGCTTAAAACAGCTTCTCAGGATAAACACCCTTGCGAATCAGTTCGTTCAGTTTCATCACCACCTGCGGACGGTCCTGTGCGTACGTCACACCGAACCAGCGGGCCGGCGTGTCAAGCACACGGCAACGCACCACGCCGCGTTTGATGAGGTCGTTCACCACCGTCGGAATGTATATCTCTGCCTTCGGCTCTGTGCCGTGCTGACGCAGAAACTCCGCAAAAGCGCTCTCCGAATAGTCGAAATACTCAGGAGTGAAGCCCCACATATTCATGCTCACAGGCACATCAGGCTCCAACTCCACGTCGTTGCCGGCCTCGTCTTTGAAGACAATCTTGCCGCCCACCTCTTCTATGTTGGTCCGCTCCACCACATCCGTCAGGTAGCCTTCGCTATCCGTCTGGCAGATACCGCGGTTTACGCTTCCGTTTTCCGACAGCGTGTTGCCTACGCGATAGCCTGCCATACAATACTCGTTCTTCTTGCCTTCCACCGAGCACAGAAAATCGGCTAACACTTCAAACGATTCTTTGCCGTAGAAATCATCCGCATTAATCACGGCAAACGGCTCGTTTATCAGCCCTTTCGCCATCAGCAGGGCATGATTTGTGCCCCACGGTTTCGTGCGCTCGGCAGGTATGCTGAAGCCCGACGGCACCTTGTCTATCGACTGGAAGCACACATCGCACGGCACCTTGTCCGCATATTTCGAAAGCACTACCTTCCGGAAGTCTTCCTCAAAATCCTTGCGGATAACGAAGACGATACGCCCGAAACCGGCACGCAGGGCATCAAACACCGAATAATCCATGATGGTCTCGCCATTGGGGCCGAGTCCGTCCAGTTGTTTCAATCCGCCATAGCGGCTTCCCATGCCGGCGGCAAGGATAAATAATGTAGGTTTCATAATCTGTAATATGTTTTGTTATTAGTATCTTTATCAACGGGTCAGTCGGTCATCTGACGGGCGGCACCTTTGCCCTCCTGTTTCAGGTCGGGCACATAATTTTCCACCCATTTCTCCTGCTCGTCATACACGTATGTCTTGCCGTGGAGACGGCGGTGAGGCAACCACGTGCCGTATATCTCCGAGCAGTTACCCGCCGTTGTAAACGAGCGTATGTTGCTCCTCCGCATGAAATCCATCAGGCGCGCAAACTCATCCTGTGCCAGCAGCGTCTGTATCTCCGTATAGCCCTCGTTGCTGTAGCCGCCGCGGATGTCGTACAGCGAGCAGCCACGCACCAAGTCCTTGATGATGTACTGACGCACCATCTCGTAGTCTTTCGTAATGATGCACACACGCTTCCGCTTGTTCAGACCTTCCGTGAAGTAATCTAACGTCACACCGTTAATCCACGAGCCTATCAGACCTATCACCACCATCCGGAAGTCGTTAATCAGGAAGGCCGTACAGCAGATGGCGAAACCTGCTATGGTCACCGACTTGCCGATGTCGAAGTTGAGGTATTTGTTTATTATCTTGGCCAATATGTCAAGTCCGCCTGTCGAAGCGTTGATGCGGAAGAGCAGACTCTGGCATACCGACAGCAGAAGTACGAAACATATCAGGTCAAACAGCACATCACCCGTCCCGAGTCCCGAACTCATCACCGAATCCTTCACTTGCTCCAGCACATGCCCGTGCCGATCCAGCAGATACGCGTTTCCGTTTGCATCAGCCACATGCTGGCCGCTCTGAAGCGCCTGCAGCAGCGCCGGGTCGGCCGACTCTACAATGCGGTGCGTGAAGTTTGTTGACGGGCAGATGCGGTCCCAAAGCTGAATCATCGGGCCCAATATCAAAGCCGTATATACCGTCTTCGCGCCAAACTCGTTGCCAATAAGCAGAAACGCCATCAGCAGAAGGAAGGCATTGATGACCGTCACAATCGCCGAGAAAGTATCTGCATCGCCATGCACTATCGTATTGATGACGATACTCAGACCCGAGATAGAGCCTACTATCAGGTGACTCGGCATCAGGAAATAATACACGGAGGCCGCGCCTAAAAACATGCCAAAAGTCATGATTACTAATTCCATCCAGAACCGTTTCGTGCGGATGGCCTGCCTGAAATCAAGGAAGATGCCCTTCCAATAAGCAGCGGTTACATACTGCTTCAGATAGGAGTTTGACATAAGTAATAGATTTATGATTATGTGTGTTTTCCGGTTGTCTCTCTTGTTTGTCCTATGTTCAAATCTTTTCCGGCTCGCCCGTCACCACGAAGCGGGCCGTCCTCCGCGTTGTCTGCGTCAGCAATATAGTATGAGTGGCGCGCACACGCTCCATTATCTCCGGCGTCGTGCCCCGCACCGTCAGTAGCGACAACCCTTCGTTGAAGGTCACGCGGTAGTCGCGCTGCAACTCCGCTATAGCCGCCGGCACACGACGTGTGTTGTCCACACTCACCGATATCGTCACCGCCGAACTCTGGATTAGCGCCACCTTCAGCCTGTGACGGCTGATTACCTCGAAGAGGCTGTTGAGACAGTCCTCCAATACAAAAGAGAAGTCCTTCGGGCGAAGCGTTAGCAGCACCTGATTCCGGCGCCAGATATACACCGGCACGTCTATCGGATGCTTTGTCTGCCCCGTAATCACCGAGCCGCTCTCCTCATATCCCTCAAAAGGCCTTACGTAGAGCGGAATCTGTTTGTTCTCCAACGGGCGGATGGTCTTCGGGTGAATCACCTGCGCCCCGCTGTAGGCCAGCTCCACCGCATCATAGTAGGTGAGCTGCTCTATCAGCGTCGTCTCGCTGAACAGCCTCGGGTCCGCATTCAGTATGCCCGGCACGTCTTTCCATATCGTCACACTCTCCGCATCCGTCAGGTTGGCCACCACCGCCGCCGTATAGTCACTTCCTTCACGGCCGAGTGTCGTGCGAAGGCCGTTAGCTGTTCCGCCCACAAAGCCCTGTGCAACATACACCTGCGACGGATTCTTTTCTATAAAACCCCTTATTAGCAGAGCAGAAGCCTCCATATCGACACGTCCTTCCCGGAAAGTGTCATCCGTGCGCAGCAACTCCGGCATCAGCATATAGCGGTTGCTTACGTTGTCGCGGTCTAAAGCATAAGAAACGATGCGTGTGGAGATGAGTTCGCCTGCAGAAACTATTTGGTCGTAGTATCGGTCGTAGTCGGCATAGCGGTCATGCCCGCGCACCAGCGCCACCACTTCTTGCAGCAACGCTTCCACCTTGTTCTGCAGTAGGATGTGACCGCAAGGATACAAGTCGTCTATCACCGCGTAATGTTCTTCCCGCACCTTGGAGAGTTCTGCCAAAGCGCTGTTCACATCGCCGCGGAAAGCCGCATCGGTCACACGCTCGAGCGCGTTGGTTGTCTTACCCATGGCCGATACCACTACTATCAACCTGCCCGGCTCGCGTCTGACAATATCCACCAGATTGCGTATGCCTGCGGCATTACGCACCGATGCGCCTCCAAACTTGTAAACCTTCATACAGGCTGCCTGTTGCGGTTTCCCGATAGCCCCCATACGCCCTCATCTGGCCTGATAATCCGATGAGTTCTGACAGGTTGGTCCTTCTAAAACACGAGACGAGAAATAACTCGTCTCTATGTTGATGTGGGTAGTGATGGATTCGAACCACCGAAGCGATGACGCAGCAGATTTACAGTCTGCCCCATTTGGCCACTCTGGAAACTACCCGAAACGGTTGCAAAGATACAGCTTTTTTCTCAATCCGCCAAACCTTTCTGCAGAGACGGGCCATCGGCGCGTCTCACATCCGCACAGCCTAACCCTTCTCCGACACTAAATACCGGTTGTGCTCTGCTGTGAGGTTTGCCATCCGGATTGCCGTATATGCACCCTCCACGCCTTTGTTGCCCAACCGCCCGCCGGCTCGGTCAAGAGCCTGCTGCCGGTCAAGCGTAGTCAGCACCGAGAACACCACCGGCACATGCCCCGCCGCATTCAGTTGCGTCACCCCGGCGGTCACGCTCTGGCACACATAGTCGAAATGCGGCGTATCACCCTTGATGACACAACCTATCACAATGATGGCATCAAACTCCTCCCGCGGGGTCAGATTGCTACACACCCCGTGTTCTATCGTGGTAGAGACAATATCGCTGCTGGAATACAAACCACTGAAGCGGTCCACATAGCGCGCTGCCGCGTATGTCAGCTCCACGGCACCGGGCACGTGGGTTATCTCGATGTTACCGGCAGGCACTCCCGCCTTAAGCAGCGTATCCACCGCACCCTCCATCCTCGGATAGGTGATGTCGCTGTTCCAGTCGGCCACGATGATGGCATACGACTGCCCCCGCAGCGTCTCTGCATCGGGCAGTTGCTGCGGGTCGAAGTCGGATAGGTTATGCAGACGCGTAGCCATTATTCGGCAGACAGAATATATTTGTCGATATCCTGCGCCTCTTGGCTCTGCGGATATTTCTCTTTGATGGTCTCGTAGGCCTTGCGTGCAGCCTTCGTGTCGCCCATTGCGGTGTAGGCGATGCCCGCTTTCTTCAGAGCTATCGGAGCTATCACGGCATTGTCGGCCTTGCCGGCTTTCATGAAGCACGATGCGGCTTTCTGCGTCTCCCCCATTTCGGCGTATGCATCGCCTTTCTTCATCATCACGGCCGGAGCAATGTTCAGGTCGTCAGCATTGTATTTGCCAAGATAGTGAACGGCCTCTTCGTAATTGCCGAGGTTGTAGTGGCAGATGCCCGCATAAACGGCGGCCAGCTTGCCGCTCTTCGTGATGCCGTAGGTGTCTGCTATCTCCTCGAAGCCCATGAACTGGTCGTCCATTCCGTTGAGGGCGGCCTCATAGTTGTCGTTAGCGAAATAAACGACAGCCTTGCCTACGGCATCGGCAGCCTCCTGATTCTTCGGAGTGAGATAGTAGTTGTTGAACGCCATGACCGCCACGATGACGGCCAGAATGCCGCACAGGCACCACATGAGCAGATTCTGATTCTTGATAATCCACTGACCCGATGCGGAGATAGCCTCCTGCAGCTCGGTGTTCTCTTCGGTGTTGACTTGTTTTGCCATATTTGTATGAGTATTTAAATATTATTATTCTATTGCCACTCGCTCAAATAGCGTGCAAAGATACTACATTATTTTCAAACGGGGAAATGTTTGCCGTATTTTTTGCAAAATAGTTGCATAAATCCCGCAACATGCCCCTAAGAGCCCGCCCGATATTGCCCGTCTCACAAAATCGGCGTATCTTTGCAGTAACAAAACAGCCGGAGTGCTGCACTAACAAAACAGCATAGGGGCTGCATTGTCAGAGACCGGAAAACTCAACACACATTTTTTTCCGAGGCTCTATGCCGGACAATGGCGTGCTGCTATCCGCAACGGATCGGGCAGATTACAAAGTCCGCACATATCCTCAAATCCTATATTACAGGAGTTTTCTCGAGCAAGCACAATGCAGTCCTTTTTTTGTGCCCGGCCCATCCGCATATCTCGCTCCAACCTGCATGTCGGATTGAGCAAAATTGGTAAACTTCGGGAAGATTCTTCACACGGGCTTCCCATTACCAACACCCTATCTTCTCCTCATGCCGATTCCGGCTAAGTGACTGAAAATGAATAGAAAGAAAATTTACCAATGGCACCGCGCTGATAATCAGCGCGGTGCCTTGTTGATGGGAGAGAGAGTCTATAGAGTCTATAGAGTCTATGGAGTCTATGGAGTCTATGGAGGCTATGGAGGCTATGGAGGCTATGGAGTTTATAGATTCTATAGACCTTGCAGGGTGAAGCGGCGACCGGTGGGGTCGTAGCAGCGGCCGTCGGGCAGGAGGATGAGGACACGGCCGTTGTCAAGCACCTTGCGCGGAGCGGTGAGAGCGGAGGAACCGGAGAGAGCGGAGGAACCGGAGATATCGGCTTCGGTATCGTCAAGGGCGGTGGGCACATCGGTGGTGGTGGTGAAGGAGCCGGTCCGGTGGTCAATGACCTGCTCCTGCTCGTCCTTGGCATCCAGCGTGAAGCCGTAGCGGCTGCCGCTGCTCAAGCCCGTCACCGTGAACGAGAAACCAGCCGTCTGCTCCGCCAGCTGCTGACGGGCGGGAGCCGCAAAGGCGATACGCTGTAGCAAGCCGAAGGCGTTGAACACCAGCGTGCAGATGACGCTTCCCTGCCGGTCGCGGATGGTGAGTTCGTAGGTCACGGCATTCAGGATGGAGGGCCACACCACATTGGCGGTGTTGCTGGAGGGCGTGACTTTCACGTCGTCGGTCTGCGTCTCCACGGCTCCGAGGGGCTTGATATAGTAGAAGTCGCGCCAACCCGAGGCTGCCTGATACATCTCCACGGACTCGGCCAGCACGTAGAGCGTGCACTCGAACTTGTCCACCCCATCGAAGGTGGTGCTGTAGGTCACGGCCGGTTTGGCACGATAGTTATAGACCTCTTTGAGGGCGGTGCAGTTGTAGAATGCCCGCTCGTTGATGGTCTTGATGTTCTCACCGAGCACGATGGTGTTCAGCGTCTTCTGCCCTTCGAAAGCTCCGCTGCCCACTTCGGTTACGCCGTTGCCTATCTCCATGCGCAGCATCGCGCCAGGGGCTTCGACGCCGAAGGTGAAGTTGCTGTTGAGGGTGCCTTCGCCGTCGATGACGAGCGATTTATCATCGCCATCGTAGCGCCAGCGGAGCAGGTTGTTGTCGCCGCAGGTGCCTGACTTATCCACCTCAAACCCGGCGGTGAGGACAGTGTCCTGCGTGAGCAGCAGGTTGCGCGGATTGGCGGCGGAGCCGTCGGACCAGCGGGTGAAGTGGTAGCCGTAGGCGGGCGTTGCACTGAGCCGGATATTATCCAGATACTGCCCTTGGGCGGGTGCCGTGACGCTGCCTTTTGCCTTGTCGGCACTGACGGAGAGGGTGTAGGTGTCCGGCTCGAAGACGGCAGTGTAGGTCTCGTCCCGTTCGATGGCGATGCGGAGAGGATTCTGCGTGAACTGCTTCGCGGTGCCGTTGTCCCAATAGGCGAAATGATAGCCATACCGGGTGGCGGTGGCTGTCAGTGTGGTGGAATCCTGATAGAAACGGGTGGTGCCGCCGGTGGCGGTGCCCACCTCGGGCTGCGGGAGGAGCACATCGGGACAAGGACGGTGTATGGCTACGTAGTCGAAACAGGGGTTCCACTGCACGTCGTCCTCGCGCCAGAGGAAGAGCGAGGTCAGCCCTTCCGCGGCGGCGGGGAGAACGACGGCAAACGCTCCGGCCGAGGGGGCATTGCTGCCGTCGCGGGCATAGACAATCTGATGGTCATATACCACAGTCCGGCCTTCGTTGTCGGCATAAATCAGACAGGTGCCGAGGTCGGGCGGCGTGGTGATATGGACAATCAGGGTGTCGCCTTTGTGGAAACTGCCTTTGGCGAGCCGGATGCCGAAGTATTTTCCCTTGTCCAGTTTATGTTTGGCGGAGGTAATGTTGCTCTGCATAGTGCCGCCGATGGTGCCACTGACTGTTCCCGATTTGGAAGCACGCAGAATCTCACCGCAGGCGTTGGGATTGGCACCCTCGAGAACGACGGCCGTAGTGATGGTGTAGGTGTTACGGGCAAACTCGGCTACCAAGAGAGTGTCCTGTGTGAGATTGATAGTGCGCGGATTGGTGGTGTTGCCATCCTGCCACTGCACAAAGTGATAGCCATAGGCAGGCACAGCTTCCACCGGGCAGTCTGTCAGGTAATTGTAAGTCCCCAAACCAGAGATGGAATTAGTGCTTCCGCCTGCTACATAGCCTTTGATGGAGAATTTATCCGGTGCGAACAGCGCTGTCAGGTTGCTGTCACGCTCAATCTTCAATATGCGCGGATTGACTATGGAACCATCAGACCACTTTACGAAGTGATAGCCATAGTTTGGAATGGCCTCTATAGGAGTTTGTGTCAGATAGTCGAATGAGCCGTTACCTGATACACGACCTAATGAGTCAGCACATTGCAAAGAGATGACATAGCGGTTGGGAGCGAACTCCGCCGTAAAAGATGTGTCCTGTGTGAGCGTAACCGAGCGCGGATTGGCAACGGCGCCGTCGGACCAACGGGTGAAATGGTAACCATAATCGGGAATAGCTTCCACTTGCTGCAGGTCACAATCGTTCTGTGGAGTTTGGATTGTGCCATGGAAGGCGTAGGTTTTTATATTGCCATAAGGATAGGAGGAAAAATACTTGATTTGTCCTTTATAGTCATACCATGCGCTTTTATATGCTGCCAACGTACCGCAAGGAACGAAAATGTCGGTAGTTTTGGGGAATGTGGAATAAGCTAAAGAACATGGTTTCTCGCTTAAAACATGGATAGCCGTCAAACCGCTGCAACCATCGAAAGCATCCTTTCCAATGCTTGTCACGCTGTTGGGAACGATTATCTCACCAGTGGCAGCAGCAGAGCAGACTAACAACTCCTTTTGGGAGGAATCTTTATAAACCAACCAGCCTTCCACATAGCCGTTCACCGACCGTGCGCCCCACGGCGAACCCGTTGCCGTGCCGTTATAGACAATATTGGGAACAATATTGAAAGCATTGTATCCGATGCTTGTCACGCTGTTGGGGATGGTGACGGAGGTTAGACCGGTGCAACCATAGAAAGCAGAGTTTCCAATGCTTGTCACGCTGTTGGGGATGGTGACGGAGGTCAGCCCGCCGCAACCACGGAAAGCAATGTCTCCGATGCTTGTCACGCTGTTGGGGATGGTGACGGAGGTCAGACCAGTGCAATCATAGAAAGCCTGGAATCCGATGCTTATCACACTGTTGCCGATGGTGACGGAGGTCAGACCGGTGCAATCAGAGAAA